>JBPCJA010000145.1:0-16504 GCA_051005755.1 Solirubrobacteraceae bacterium | reverse complement strand
TGACCACCGGGGGTGGGTCGTCGGCGAAGACGCCATGCACTGCGCCGGGCACGCCGTATTCGTAAGGGCCGCCGACGACGGTCGGGATCGAGTCGAAGTTGAACACCGGCGGCGGGGAGGTGACCTGCCACTCGAGCGTCAGCGCGCGCCACGGGTTCGCGACCGCGCGCGGGCCGCCGCGCCGCGACGCGACCATGTTGTAGACGAAGATCAGGAAGCTCAGCCCGAGCAGGAACGAGAAGATCGAAATGAAGCGGTTCCAGCCCGCGTACTGCTCGGCGTAGTCGTAGACCCGGCGGGGCATGCCCTGGACGCCGATCAGGTGCATCGGCGCGAAGGTTGCGTTGAAGAAGACGAACGTCGTCCAGAAGTGCAGCTTGCCGAGGCGCTCGTCGTACATTCGCCCCGTCATCTTCGGGAACCAGTAATAGACCCCGGCGAAGATCGTGAAGAGCGAGCCGCCGAAGAGCACGTAGTGGATGTGGGCGACGATGAAGTAGGTGTCGCTGACGTGGATCGTGACCGGGATCATCGCGAGCGTCACGCCCGAGATGCCGCCGAGCGTGAACATCGTGATGAAGCCGAGCGCGAAGAGCATCGGCGTGTCGAGGTGCAGCACGCCGCGCCACAGCGTCGCCAGCCAGGAGAAGATCTTGATCCCGGTCGGGACGGCGATGATCGCGGTAGTGACCATCATCGGCACGCGGATCCACGTCTGCATGCCCGAGACGAACATGTGGTGCGCCCAGACGGTGAAGCCCAGCACGACGATCGCCAGCAGCGAGAAGGCCATCATCCGGTAGCCGAAGATCGGCTTGCGGGACTTGACCGCGAGGATCTCCGAGACGATCCCGAACCCGGGCAGCATCATGATGTAGACCGCCGGGTGCGAGTAGAACCAGAAGATGTGCTGGTACATCAGCACGTCGCCGCGGCCGGCCGCCTCGAAGAAGTTGAAGCCCAGGGAGCGGTCGAACAGGACCATGAACTGCGAGACCGCGATGAACGGCGTCGCGATGACGACGAGCAGCGACGTCGAGAAGTTCGCCCACACGAGCAGCGGCATGCGGAAGAAGCTCATCCCGGGGGCACGCATCGTGATGATCGTCACGAGGAAGTTCAGTGCCGTCGCGATCGAGGACGCACCCGCGAACTGCACCCCGATGGTGAAGAACACCTGGCCTTCGGGCGCGGTGACCGACAGCGGGGCGTAGGCCGTCCAGCCGCTGGCGAACGACCCTCCGGGCGCGGCGAAGGACAGCAGCATCATGATCCCGGCCAGCGGCAGCATCCAGAACGACAGGGCGTTCAGGCGCGGGAACGCCATGTCCGGCGCGCCGATCATGAGCGGCAGGACGTAGTTCGCCAGCCCCGCGAAGACCGGGATGATGAAGAGGAAGATCAGCAGCGACGCGTGGACGCTGAAGAGTCCGTTGAACGTGTTGGGGTCGACGAACTGGCGTCCGGGCTGGGCGAGCTCCGCGCGCATGAGCATCGCGAACAGCCCGCCGACGAAGAAGAAGAAGAACGAGGTCACGACGTACTGGATGCCGATGACCTTGTGGTCGGTGTTCACGCGGAAGTAGTCGCGCCAGGAGTGCGCGCCGTGGCTGGAGTGGTCCTCGGCCAGCGTCTTCTTGCCGGTCGCCCAGTAGAACCAGTAGCTGAACGCGCCGAGGCCCACGAGGAAGCCCAGCGGCGACGTGAACAGCGCGAGCTCGAGTACGGCGTTGCCCTCGAGGACGGGGTCCAGCGAGTACCACGTGCGGAAGATGAAGATGATGAGGTACGCGAGAGCCACGCCGTAGGCGGCGAACAGGAAGGCCCTGAACATGCCCGGTCCGCGGAACTTGGCGACCATCTAGCTTCTCCTCACCGTCGTGGTCACTTCCCGGCCACCTTGCCGACGTACGTCACGAGCGCGTCGAGCTCGTCCGGCGAGAGGGTATCGCCGTAGTTCTTCGGCATGATCCCACTCTGGAAGCCTGGCGTGATCTCGTCGTCGGGCTTGACGATCGAATCGCGGATGAACGAGGCGTCCTTGCCGGCGAGCTCCTTGTCGAGGTCCGGCCCCGTCGTCGAGGTCGTTCCGGCGTCGGCGAGCGTATGGCAGCTGCCGCACGCCGTCGCCGTACCGTTGCCGTCGGTGAAGAGCGCCTTGCCGTCCGGCTTCCCGTCGTCGCCGCCGCTGCCGCCGCCACCGGCCGGCGCCTTGCGCTCCGCGAGCCAGGCCTTGAAGGCGGCGGGCGTCACCACGTGCGCCGACGAGCGCATGACCGAGTGCCCGAGCCCGCACAGCTCGGCGCAGACGACCGGGTAGGTCCCCAGGCGGTTGGGCGTCACGCGGTACTTTGTCTCGATCCCCGGGACCGCGTCGACCTTCATGCGAAACGCCGGCACCCAGAAGTCGTGGATGACGTCGAGCGCCTTGACGAAGAAGCGCACGGGCTGGTTCTCGGCAAGGTAGAGCTGGTTGGACTTCACGGGCTTGCCGTCGGCCTGCGGGTACTCAAACGTCCACGCGAACTGCTGGCCGGTGACGTTGATGCGCATCTCGTCGGGCTGCGCCGCCTCGATGTCGGTGAGCACGACCCAAGCGTAGGAGCACAGGGCGACGAGCACGATCGCGGGGATCGCAGTCCAGATGACCTCCAGGCGCGTGTTGCCGTGGATCGGCGGGCCGTCGAGGCGCTCCTCACCGGGCCGCATGCGGAACTTCCAGACGCTGAAGAGCACGATGATCGCGACGAGCACGAAGACGGGAACCGAGCTCCAGATGAGCACGTCGTAGAGGTGGTCGATCGGCCCGGCCTGCGTCGACGCCCGCTCGGGGAACCAGTCGATGGAGAGGCCGGCCGCGATGCCGAGCGCCGAGGCTATCAGTCCGACGACGACCATCTGCAGCACTGGAATGCGCTCTTGGCGCCGGGCATCCTCGCTCATGCGGCCCGGCATCCTATGGGCTGCGCGCGACGAACGGCAATCCGGTACCGCGGCGCCTGGCGGCGTCGCTGGGCGGCAACCCGCGGCGCTGCGACCCCCTGTCGCCGCCGACGGGCGGCGGTCCGCGTGGTCCCGGCTCAGGCGGCGACGCGAGCGCTGGCGCGGAAGCGGCGCGCGTCGCGGAAGCCCGACGGGGCGACGCCGTGGTGCCGGCGGAAGGCCTTCGCGAACTGTGCGGGCTGGCGGTAGCCGACGCGCTGTGCGACCTCGCGCACGGTCAGCCCGCGCACCGTCAGCAGCTCGGCCGCACGTTCCATCCTGACGGCGGTGAGGTGCTCCCGGAACGTCGTCTTGCCGATCTCGGCGTAGGAGCGCTGCAACTGGCGACGCGACGACGCGACGCGACGGGCGATGTCGTCGAGGGAGAGATCGGAGCCGTATTCGGCCTCGACGATCGCAACCGCATCACGGAGGAGGCTCGTGCGATGACGGACCGTGGCTGGACGTTGAATGGGAATCTCCATGAGGGTACATACGCCGCTGTACCCAACCAGGGATGAACGCGACCGCGCGCAACGAGGAAAGGTGGCGCGCCGACGCTCGTTGCTGGTGGACGTGGCCGGAAGTTCGGCGAGGTTTTGCCGGATGCCCGGCCGTCAGGCGCGGATCGGGCGCCGGGAAAACCCGGCGAACTTGCGGACGCGTCCGCTAGTGCTCGTCGAGATCCTCGGGCAGGTGGCTCATCTCGCGCCGGGTGTCGGCGATCCACCGCGCGATGACCCAGATCGAGAGGATCAGGCCCGAGAAGAGCACGAAGTTGCCGAGCGTCACGCCCAGCAGCGTCAGCGTGATCCCGAACGCGAGCAGTACCGGCTGCACGCTCGCGCCGGGAAGGTGGATCTCCTCTCCAGCGGGCGGGACGGGTCGGTCGAGCGGGCTCACACCGGGGTCTAGGACACGTAGATCGCGGAGGCCACGAACGTCATGCCGAACATGAAGAAGCACACCGCCGCGGCGAGGAGGCCGGAGCGGAGGTTCTTGCGGGCGAGCTTCTGATCCATTGCGCTGGAGTGTACGGCGCGCGTGCGCGGCGGGGTGCTCCGCCACATACCTACCACGGTCTCACGGGCGCTCGGTGCAGTTCCTCTGTGTCGAACGTCTACGGCGAGAGCCTCGACGTCTCGCTCAGACCTTGACGTCCAGCACCATCGCGCCGAAGAGCAGCGCGAGGTAGAGCAGCGAGAAGAGGTATAGGCGCAGCGCGCTGCGGCGGTCGGCCCGGAGGTAGAGGACGGCGGCGCCGCCGATGAGCAGCCCGCCCAGGACCAGCGAGGAGACGAGGTAGATCGTGCCGAGGCCTCCGGCGCAGTAGGGCAGCTGCGTGACCGCCCACAGGAGGATCGCGTAGAGCAGGATCTGCCTGCGCGTCTCCTGCTCGCCGCGGACGACCGGGAGCATCGGGACGCCGACGCGCTCGTATTCCTTCTTCATGAGCAGCGACAGCGCCCAGAAGTGCGGCGGCGTCCAGAAGAACACGATCGCGAAGAGATACAGCGGCATCCCGCCGAGACCGCCGGTCACGGCGGCCCAGCCGACGAGCGGCGGCACCGCTCCGGCCGCACCGCCGATGACGATGTTCTGCGGCGTGCGGCGCTTGAGCCAGACCGTGTAGACGAAGACGTAGCCGAGGAAGCCCGTGAGCGCAAGCGTCGCCGCCAGGAGGTTCACCGTGCTCGTCAGCAGCACGAACGACAGCGCCGCGAGCACGATGCCGTAGACGAGCGCCGCCCGCGGCGCGACGCGGCCCGCCGGCACCGGCCGGTTCGCCGTGCGCGGCATGAGCGCGTCGATGTCGCGGTCGTAGTAGTGGTTGACCGCGCCCGCGCCCCCTGCCGACAGGTAGCCGCCGAGCATGGTGAGGGCGATGAGCCCGAGCGACGGGTCGCCGGCGATCTCCATCGAGCAGACGGTCGTCAGCAGCAGCAGCGACTGGACCTTGGGCTTCGTCAGGGCGACGTAGTCCGAGACGACCTGGCGCACGCCGCCTGCCGCCGCTGGCGGCAGCGCGACCGACGATGGGGCGCGGGAGGCTTCCATGGCGCGCAGACGGCCCGCCGGCGGCTAGTGCCGCGACTCCGCGCCGACCTCGACCGGCGCCTCGGATTGCCGCGCGACCTGGCGGCGGATGTCCTTCATGGGCTCGACCGACCGGACGCGCGGGACGACGTCGAAGTTGTTGACGGGCGGCGGGGAGGGCGTGAACCACTCGAGCGTGTTGGCCTTCCACGGATCGGGCCCGGCCTTCACGCCGTGCTTGAGCGAGCGCACGACGTTGACGACCGTCAGCCCGATGCCCGCCGCGAGGATGAACGAGCCGACAGTCGAGATGAGGTTGTAGAGCGCGAGGTGGCCGACGTCCGGGTACTCGTAGACCCGCCGCGGCATGCCGTCCAGGCCGATCGAATGCTGGATGAGGAAGGTGACGTTGAACCCGACGTACATGAACGCGAAGGACCACTTGCCCAGGCCCTCGCTCAGCATCCGGCCGGTCATCTTCGGGAACCAGTAGTAGATCCCCGCGAAGATCGCGAAGACCGAGCCGCCGACGAGCACGTAGTGTAGGTGGGCGACGACGTAGTACGTGTCCGTGAGCTGCCAGTCGACGGGGAAGACGGCGAGGAAGACGCCGGTGATCCCGCCGATGAGGAAGACCGAGATGAAGCCGACGGCGAAGATCAGCGGCGTCTTGAATTCGACCGTCCCGCGCCAGAGCGTCGCCACCCAGTTGAAGATCTTCACGCCCGTCGGTATCGCGATGAGGAACGAGCTGATCATGAAGAAGACGAGCACGACGGTCGCGCTCGGCGTCGCAAACATGTGGTGCGCCCAGACGAGCAGGGCGAGGAACGCGATGACGACCGTCGCCGCGGCGATCGCCTTGTACCCGAAGATCGGCTTGCGCGCGAAGACCGGTAGGATCTCGGAGATCATCCCGAAGCCCGGCAGGATCATGATGTAGACCTCGGGGTGGCCGAAGAACCAGAACAGGTGCTGCCACAGCAGCGGGTCGCCGCCCTGGCTCTGGTCGAAGAAGCCGGTCCCGAAGTGGCGGTCGGTGAGCAGGAGCGTCACGGCCCCGGCGATGACCGGCAGCGCGAGGATGAGCAGGACCGCGTAGACGAGCAGCGACCAGACGAACAGCGGCAGGCGGCCCCAGCCCATGCCGGGCGCGCGCATGTTCGCGATCGTCGCGTAGAAGTTGATCGCGCCCAGCAGAGACGAGATGCCGGTGAGGTGGATGAGGAAGATCCAGGCGTCGATGCCGCTCGTCTCGGAGAAGGACGCGTTGCTCAGCGGCGCGTAGGACGTCCAGCCGGCCTCCGGGGGATGGAAGAACAGCGAGAAGTAGAAGACGATCCCGCCCGCCAGCAACAGCCAGTACGACAGCGCGTTGAGCTTCGGGAACGCCATGTCCCGCGCCCCGATCATGAGCGGCAGGAAGTAGTTGCCGAAGCCGGCCATGATCGGCACGACGAAGAGGAAGATCATCGTCGTGCCGTGCAGCGTGAAGAGCGCGTTGTACGTCGAGGGCGTCAGGAACGTGTTGTCCGGCGCCCCGAGCTGGACGCGCATGAGCAGCGCCTCGACCCCGCCCATGATGAAGAAGACGAAGGTCGTGACGAGGTAGAGGATCCCGATCCGCTTGTGGTCGGTCGTCGTCACCCACGAGACCCAGCCGCGCGGCTCGGGCTCGACGCTGTGGGCGGTGATCTCGGGGACGAGGACGGCTGTGTCGGTGGCTGCCATTCGCTTGCGCTCCTACGGGGCCTCGGCGCCTTGCGCCTGCTCAGCCTGGAGCTCCTTGCGGCGAGTCTGGGCAAGCTTGTCCGCCGTATCGACCTCGCGCCGCTTGCGCGCCAGCCAGCTCTTGAACTGCGCCGGCTCGACGGCGCGCACCGTCGCGACCATGTCGGCGTGGTTGCGCCCGCACAGCTCGGCGCACTGGCCGCGGAAGACGCCCGGCTCGGGGATCTTGAACCAGGTGAAGTTCGTGTGCCCGGGGATCGCGTCGAACTTGCCGCCGAGCTGCGGGATCCACCACGAGTGCGCGACGTCCTGCGCCTGGATGTCGAGCGTCACCGTGGTCTTCGTGGGTACGACGAGCTCCTCGTAGGAGAAGGCGTTGTTCAGCGCGTTGGTGTCCTTGTCGGGATACGTGTAGCGCCAGATGTAGCGCTGGCCGTTGACCTTGATGTTCAAGGCGCGCCCATTCGGCGTCCGCGGCTGGTAGGCCGACGCGTCCTGGACGTTCTCGACGCGGTCGGACGGGAAGCCGGCGGCATCGGAGTTCGGCGGGTTGCGGATGTCGGCGAGCATGACGAACGTCACGACGGCGAGGACGACGAGGATCACCGAGGCGCCGAGCGTCCAGCCGACCTCCAGGCGCGTGTTGCCGCGGATCTGGGCTGGGACCGCGTTCTTGCGCGCACGGAACTTCACGAGCGAGTAGAGGAGCACGCCCTCGACGCCGAAGAAGACGACGACCGCGACGGCGAGGACGACCTTGTAGAGCGTGTCGATGCTGTCGGCGTTCGGCGAGCCGCCGGATTCCGGCGTCAGCGGGTCGGCCGACGCGCCGGCGGCGAGCGCGAGCAGGCCGACGATCCCCGCGGCCAGGGTGAGAGCAAAGGCGCGGCGGGAGTGACGAATGCGGTCGGCAGCCAAGGCGGCGGGCATTCTATTCATGCGGCGGCGAACTGCCTGCCTCCGGGACCCCTTCTACCCCGGTGCCGGACGCTCATCCGCCGGAGAAGCTCGCGTCGCGCTTGTCGAGGAACGCCGCGACCCCCTCGCGAAAGTCGTCGGATCCCACCATCTCCTGCTGGATCTGCGCCTCGAGCTCGAGCTGCTCGTCGAGGCCCGCGTACGACCAGCCGTTGAGCTGGCGCTTGGAGCCGGCGTAGGACTTTGTCGGCCCGGCGGCGAGCCCGTCGACAAGCTCGCAGACGTAGTCCTGCAGCTCGTGGTCGGGCAGGACGTGGTTGACGAGCCCCCAGCGGCGGGCCTGCGAGGCCGTGATCCGCTCGCCGAGCATCCCCATCTCGGCCGCGCGTCCCGCGCCCGCGCGCGCACACACGAGTGCCATAGCACCACCGTCGGGGACGAGGCCGATGTTCACGAAGGCCAGCAGCAGGTAGGCCGACTCCGCGGCCACGACCAGGTCGCAGGAGAGCGCGAGCGAGCAGCCGATGCCGACCGCGGGGCCGTTGACGGCGGCGAGGACCGGCTTGGGCATCGTTCGCAGCAGCGTGAGGATCGGGTGGTAGATCGTCGTGAGCGTCGTGTAGACGTCGAGATGCCCCTCCGGCGTCAGGCCGCGCGAGGTGAGGTCCCTGAGATCCGCACCAGACGAGAACGCGCGACCGTTGCCCGTGACGCAGACCGCGCGCACCGCGTCGTCGTCCGCGGCCGCCCGCACGGCGTCGAGCAGCTCGAGCCCGAGCGTGACGTTCCAGGCGTTCAGCGCCTCGGGCCGATTCAGGCGGATGATCGTGGCGGCGCCGCGGCGCTCGAGCTCCAGGGTCTCGTACATGTGGGCAAGTATCGCGCTCATATCGCGGCCGGGCGAGGCTCGACGACCGGGCGCGGCTACCGTGCACGGATGGCACGGCCGACGATCGGGATCTGCATGCCGCTGGAGCGCGCGCGCTGGGGAGCCTGGCACCTCGATGCCTTCCTGCTGCCGCGCAGCTACGTCGACGCGGTGCACCGCGCGGGCGCCATGGCGCTCCTGCTCGCGCCCGACCCGGAGCTCGTCGACGATCCCGACGAGGTCCTCGACCGCATCGACGGGCTCATGCTCGCCGGCGGCGCCGACATCGATCCGGGCGCCTATGGCGCGCAGGCCCACCCCGAGACGATCGGAAGCGTGCCGGCGCGCGACGCCTTCGAGGTCGCGCTCGTGCACCGGGCGCTTGAGCGCGACATGCCGTTCCTCGGGATCTGCCGCGGCATGCAGGTCATGAACATCGCCCGTGGCGGCACGCTGCACCAGCACCTGCCCGAGCTCGTCGGCCACGAGGAGCATCGTCGCGTCCTGGGGACCTTCGACGGCGCCGACCACGACGTGCGGCTGGCGCCGGGCTCGCTGGCGGCGCGCGCGGCGGGCGAGGAGCGCCACCACGCGAAGTCCCACCACCACCAGGGAGTCGACCGCGTCGGCGAGGGGCTCGTCGTGACCGGCTGGGCAGCCATGGACGAGCTGCCCGAGGCGCTCGAGGCGCACGGAAACCGCTTCGCCCTCGGCGTCCAGTGGCACCCGGAGGCCGACGAGACGAGCCGGCTCATCGGGGCGCTCGTGCAGGAGACGCGGGCGAGGCGCAACGGCGCTGGCTGACGGGCACTCGGAGGGCCGGTCCAGGGGCCTACCTATACTCGCTGGTGCTCGGCCCCGACACTATGGACACGACGGTCAAGCCCCCCGAGGTCGACCCACCGGAGCCCGACGAGGATCAGGACGACCTCGACGAGATGCCGCGCGTCCAGGTGACGCGCAGGGGTGTCGTGCTCTTCGCCTTCTTCGTCGTCTCGGCGATCGCCTTCCTGTACTTCGTCCTGCCGCAGCTCGCCGACCTCGAGAACACCAGCAGGCGGGTGGGCGAGGGAAACCGCTGGTGGCTGGCAGGAGCGTTCGTCTTCTCGGTCCTGTCCTTCGGCGGCTACGTGATGATGTTCCAGGGCATCTTCGTCAGCGCGGGGTCGCGGATCGACTGGCGCGCGAGCTACCAGATCACGATGGCCGGCCTGGCGGCCACGCGCCTGTTCGCCGCCGGCGGGGCCGGCGGGATCGCGCTGACGGCGTGGGCGCTGCGTCGCGCGGGGATGGACCGCCGCACCGTCGCCGACAAGACGCTCGCGTTCCTCATCCTCACGTACGCGGTCTACATGGGCGCGCTCGTCATCGTCGGCTTCGGGCTGTACCTCGGCCTGCTCCCGGGGCCGGCGCCGTTCGCGATCACGGTCATCCCCGCGATCGTGGGCCTGATCGCGATCGTGCTCGGGCTGGCCCTCTCCCGCGTGCCACCCGACCTCCATCGCCGCCTCGAGGGCTTTGCCCGTCGCGGTGGGCGGCTGGCGCGGCTCGCACAGCGCACCGCCAACGCGCCGGCGGCGTTCTCAGCCGGGATACGCGAGTCGCTCTGCCACGTGCGCGAGCGCGATCCGGCGCTGCTCGGCGCGCTGGCCTACTGGGCCTTCAACATCGCCGTGCTGTGGGCGTCCTTTCATGCCTTCGGCGACCCGCCGCCGTGGCCCGTCATCGTCATGGCCTACTTCGTCGGGTTCTTCGGCAACCTCCTGCCGCTGCCCGGCGGGATCGGTGGCGTCGACGGCGGCATGATCGGCGCCTTCGCCGCCTTTGGCGTGCCGCTGTCACTGGCGGTCCCGGCGGTGCTCGCCTATCGCGTGTTCGCCTTCTGGCTGCCGACGATCCCAGGGGCGGTCGCCTACTTCCAGCTGCGCCGGACGGTCTCCCGCTGGGAGGAGGATCGCGGCGGTCGCGGCGAGCTCCCCGCGACCGCGGGAGCATGATCGCGGTTCACTATCCTTTGTGAAGTGACCAGCCCAGACCAGGACAAGCCCGAGAACGTCATCATCGTCGGCTCAGGACCGGCCGGCTATACGGCCGCGCTGTACACGTCGCGCGCGAACCTCAAGCCGCTCGTCATCGAGGGCTTTCTCTGGGGCGGGCTGCTGCAGCAGACCACGGACGTCGAGAACTACCCCGGCTTTCCCGAGGGCATCATGGGGCCCGACCTCATGCAGCGCTTCCGCGACCAGGCGGAGCGCTTCGGCTCGCGCTTCATCACCGACCAGGCGACGAAGGTCGAGCTGTCCAGCGAGGTCGGCGGCGAGCACAAGGTCTGGGTCGACAAGGAGGAGTACCGCACGCGCACGCTCATCCTTGCGATGGGCGCCGAGCACAAGAAGCTCGCGATCCCCGGCGAGGACGAGCTCGGCGGCCGCGGCGTGAGCTACTGCGCGACATGCGACGCGGCGTTCTTCAAGGAGAAGCCGACGATGATCGTCGGCGGCGGCGACAGCGCGATGGAGGAGGCGATCTTCCTCTCGAAGTTCGCCTCGAAGGTCATCGTCGTCCACCGCCGCGACGAGTTCCGCGCGTCCAAGATCATGCTCGAGCGCGCCCGCAGCATCGAGAACATCGAGTGGCTGACGCCGTACACCGTCGAGGAGTTCGTCGCCGGCGACTCCGGCGGGCTGCACCACGCGCGCCTGCGCCACGCCGACTCCGGAGAGCAGCAGGATGTCGAGATCTCCGGGGCGTTCATCGCGATCGGCCATGAGCCGCAGTCCCAGCTCGTCGCCGACCAGGTCGAGGTCGACGACGAGGGCTACGTCATCACCGAGGGCCGCTCGACCCGCACGAACAAGCCCGGCGTCTTCGCCGCCGGCGACCTCGTCGACCACACCTACCGTCAGGCCGTGACCGCCGCCGGCTCCGGCACCGAGGCGGCGCTCGACTCGGAGTGGTACCTGCGCGACACGCCGGGGATCACGCCGCCGGAGGGGCTACCCGAAGGCGACCTCGCCGAGGCCCAGTGGGCGCCGCGCGCGCGCTGACCAGCCCGCTCAGGTACGCGGACCCGGGACCATCCGGGTCCCGGGTCAGGAAGCCTCCGTGCGACTCCGCGTACGTCCGTGCGCTCCCTCGACATCCGTGTCATGCGCTTCAGCCGACGTTCCGGGTCAGCCGCTAGGCTCTTTTGTAGACGGTTGCAGGGCCCCGCACACTAGGGCAGCTCCCCAGTCTTTTGACGAAGCGCTCACCAGTCGCAGCGAATATGGGATCGGGGGCACTCCTCGAGCGAGAGGTGGAGTTGCGGGCGGTGGACGACCTGCTGGAGGCCGGTCAGGAGGGACGGGGTCATCTGCTGCTCGTCGAGGGCCACGCGGGCATCGGCAAGACCTCGCTGCTGGACGCCGCCGTGTCCCGCGCGCGCAGGAGCGACATGACCGTCATGCGCGCGCGAGCATCCGAGCTCGAGAGCGTCTTCGCGTTCGGCATCGCCGTGCAGCTCTTCGAGCCCCTGCTGGCCGGCGCCGACGACGAGACACGCGACCGGCTGCTGGCCGGCTCGGCGGCCCTCGCCGGGCCGCTGCTCGAACGGCCGACGAGCTGGGGAGGCGACGAGGCCGAGGATCGCTCCTACCCCGTCATGCACGGGCTCTTCTGGCTGCTGTCCAACCTCGCGGAGAGCAGCCCCGTGCTGATCGCGATCGACGACGCTCACTGGGCCGACCGCTCCTCGCTGCGGCTCGTGCTCTACCTCCTCCAGCGCCTCGACGAGATGTCCGTTGCCATCATCGTCGCCCGCCGGCTGGGCGAGCCGGGCGCGCCGGACGACCTGCTCGGGCAGCTCGCCGCCCACGGGACGAGCCGCCGTGTCCGCCCGGGTGCGCTGTCGCGCGAGGGCGGGCGCCAGATGGTACGGGCCGCGATGCCGGACGCCGACGACCTGTTCGCCGACGCCTGCTGGCGCATGGCCGAGGGCAACGCGTTCCTGCTCGGCGAGCTCGTCAGCGCCGTCCGGACCGAGGGCTGGCACCCGACGGCGCAGAACGCGCCCCGTATCGGCACGCTTGCGCCCGAGACGGTCCTGCGCGCGGTCGCCGTGCGGCTCATGCGCCTCTCCGACGACGCCGCCGGCGTGGCGCGCGCCGTCGCGGTGCTCGGCGAAGACGCACACCTGCGCCGCGTGGCGGCGCTGACGGGGCGCGAGCCCGATCGCGTGGCGGCTGCGGCCGACGCGCTCGCCGCCAGCGAGATCCTGCGCCCGATCGATCGCGGCGTGCTCGCGTTCGCCCACCCGCTCCTGGCCTCTGCCGTCTACGCCGACGTCGGCATCGGCGAGCGCGCCGCGCTGCACCGCCGCGCTGCCGAGATCCTGCGCGAGGAGGACATCGCGCCCGAGCGTGTGGCCGCCCACCTGCTGCCCAGCCCCGGGACAGGCGAGAGCTGGGTCGTCGACGTCCTGTCGGCGGCGGCCAATCGCGCGCTGACCCTCGGGATGCCCGAATCGGCGGCGAGCTACCTGCGGCGCGCGCTCGAGGAGCCCCCGGACAGCGCGGTGCGTTCGACGATCCTGCGCCGCCTCGGCACGAGCGAGGCGGCGACCGGCCTGCCGACGGCGATCGATTGCCTGCAGGACGCGCTCGCGGCCGCCGTCGACGATGGCGATCGCACGCGTACGCTGCTGGCCCTGGGTCGCACGCTTGCCTCCGCCGGCCGGCACGCCGCCGCGCTCGAGGCCTTCGACGAGGCGGCCGCGGTCGGCGGCGTCGACCGTCACGTCACGGCGCAGGCGCAGGCCGAGGCCGACGCGCTCGGCCTGCTGCACCCGGCGCGGCGCCGGGTGCTGCTCGAGCGCGCCGCGGCCCCGGCGAACAACTCCCCCGCCGGCGCGAGCAGCCGCGTTCAGCGCACGCTGCTGGCGACCCAGTGCATGCGTCAGGCGCTGCTCGGCGTGCCGCGCGGCGAGGTGCTCGAGTGTGCCGAGCGAGCACTCTCGGGCGACGTCGCGCTCACCGCGGAGGGCGCCGACGGAACCGTGCTCGTCGGCGTATCGCTGGCGTTGTACGCCAGCGACGAGCTGGCCTGGGACGACCGCGTGCTGACGGCCGCCATGACACAGTCGCGCGCTCGCGGCTCGATGATGGCGCTCGCCACGGCGAGCCTGTGTCGCAGCGTGTCGCGCTGGGCGCAGGGTCGCCTCCCCGAGGCGCTCGCCGACGTCGAGCAGGCCGTCGATGCCGAGCGCTACGGCTGGCGCCACTTCCTGCCGGCGGCCTATGGAGTGCTCGTCGGCCTGCAACTGGACTGCGGCGAGCTGGCGGCCGCCGCCGAGACGGCGGCCGGCTACGACCCGTCCGAGTACGCCGGCTCGGCGATGCTCGCGCCGTGGCACGAGGCGCTCGGCCGGCTGGCGCTCGCCGAGCGCCGCGAGAGCGACGCGCTCGAGCACTTCGCAGCCTGGCGCGACGTCGTCGCTGGGATCGAGAACCCCGCGTGCTTCGCGGGCTGGCGCTCTGCCAGCGCGCTGGCGCTCGCGACCCTCGGTCGCGCCGAGGAGTCCGAGGCGCTCGCCCGCGAGGAGCTGGCGCTCGCGCGCCGCTTCGGTGCGCCGCGGGCGATCTCGACGGCACTGCGGGCGCTCGCGCACGTCGGCGTGCACGCCGACCTCGCCCGCCCGCTCGTCCAGCTCGAGGAGGCCGTGGCGCTCGCATCCGACTCGGAGGCTCGCCTCGAGCACGGCCGCGCGCAGCTCGAGCTCGGCACGATGCTGCGGCGTATCGGGCGCCGCTCAGACGCCGGCCGAGCGCTCGGGGAGGCGCTGGAGATCGCGCGCGTGTGTGGCGCGCGGCTGCTGGAGGAACGCGCGCTGGACGAGCTCGAGGTCGCGGGCACGCGTGTCCAGCGGGCGGCGCTGCGCGGCGCCGACGCGCTCAGCCCGAGCGAGCGCCGCGTGGTCGCGCTCGCGATCGAGGGGCTGAGCAACCGCCAGATCGCCGAGGCGCTGTTCGTGACCCGCAAGGCGGTCGAATGGCATCTCGGCAACGCCTACCGCAAGCTCGACGTGCGCTCGCGCCGCGAGCTACCGGCGGCGCTGGGGACATCCGACGAGCCGTCGCCCGCCGCCTGATCAGTCCGGGCGCGTCGGTACCGGCCGGCGCGGCGGCTGCTGCTCGACCTCGCGGGAGCCGAGGATCGAGCGCAGGGCGAAGCCGATGACGAGCAGCAGGAGGATCGCCAGTGCGGCGACCGTCACGACGCCGTCGGGGAGCACGAGCCACAGCAGCGGCGCAGCGACCGCGAACGCCACCATGAAGCCGATGAACCGGATCGTGACGGGTGGCTTGCGCGGCAGGTCGTAGGTGTCGCGAATGGAGCGCATGAGGCCGGGCTACCCGGGCCGTCAGACGCGCAAAACGGCGCGGCTCTAACGCACGCCCGCCGAGGGCCCGCAGGCCGCGACGTCGTCGACGAGCTGCTTGGCTCGTTCAGACGAGAGGCGGCCGGCATCGACGAGCTGCTGGGCGAGGTCCTCGACGGCCGCGAGCTCGTCGTAGGCGTCACCGTCGAAGAGCAGCGCGTCAGCCGCCGTGCGGATGACCTGCTGTTCGTCGCCCGAGAGCTTCGCGGGACCGAGGTCGACGAGCGTCTTGACGACCCGGCCGTAGGCCTGGGAGCGATCGTTGTCCATACCCCCAGGCTAGCGAGCCTGCAGCGCGTCCATGCCGACGGCGAGCGCGAGGACGAGCCGGCGGTCGAGCGCGTGCTCGGGGTCGCGGGTCATGTCAATCGTGTAGACGTCGCGGATCTTCCACATCTGACGCGTGTTCTCGCCGATGATCTCCTCGCCGCGCATGAAGACGAAGTGGTAGGGGATCGGCAGCCAGTCGGCGTAGTTGCCGATGTACGGGATGAAGCCGACGACGCGCCGGAAGAGCGCGACGCCCAGGCTCTTCTCCGTGCAGATACACAGCTCGTTGTCGGCGCTGTCGTTGAGGCGGAACGTCGAGCGCAGCAGGCTGGCCCCGAAGACCTTCTGGATCGAGCCGATCTTGCCGCCGAGCTCGTCGGTGATGTCGTAGGTCGCGCGCGGGTCGAAGCGCTGGCGCGCCTTGATGCGCATGATCTCGCGCGACTTGGACTCGTCGCTGTAGAAGCGGATGTCCTCCTTGAACTTGAAGCGCTTCTGCTCGACGAAGCAGACGTCCTGGGCGGTCGTCTCGGGGATGCCGGGCGACTCGTCGCCACCGGGAAGGAAGAACTCGTACTGGTTGATGACGAGCTTGACCCGCTGGCGCAGCAGGAAGACGTCGTGGTCGTTGGGGTTGACCGCCATTGCCTCCGACTCTAGTCGACGGCCGAGCGGTCTTCCCTGCGCAGCAGCCAGCGCTTCACGTCCAGGCCACCGGTGTAGCCGCCGAGGCCGCCGCCGCTGGCCAGCACGCGGTGGCACGGGACGATGATCGGGATCGGGTTGGCGCCCAGCGCGTTGCCCGCGGCGCGGAAGCCGTTCGGCGAGCCGGCCCGCTCGGCGATCTCGCGGTAGCTGCGCGTCGCGCCGAACGGGATCCGCGCGGTCTGCTCGAGCACGCGGCGGCCGAATCCCCCTGTCACGAGTGCCCAGTCGAGCGCCACGTCGAACGTCTCGCGGCGCCCGGCGAAGGACTCGTCGAGCTCGCGGCGCACGTCGTCCAGGCGCTCGGGCGCCTCGACGATCCGCGGCGACAGCCGCGCCGCGACGATGTCGAGCACGCTGTCGACGCCGCCGTTCTCGAGCTCGTAGGCGAGGCGCACGAGGCCGCGCGGCGTCGCGACGGCAACCAGGCGGCCGACGGGCGCGTCGATCAGCGCGTACGACACGTCGGCGAGCCCCTCCGCGGCGGCGCGCGCGGCGGTGCGGGCGGCGAGCGCGGCGGACTCTCCCGCCGCCAGGTCAGGCGGATGCAGGGACATCGGCGAGCTCCTCTCTGA
>JBPCJA010000144.1:0-17425 GCA_051005755.1 Solirubrobacteraceae bacterium | reverse complement strand
CGCCGCGCTCGACGATGTTGCACTGCACGACCGGACCCCAGCAACCGATCTCGACGAGGCACTGGTTGTCGCCCGGCTCTTCGGCGAAGACGCCCTCCTCGTAGTAGCCCGCCTTCGGGCAATGGCGATGCACCGTCTGGTCGAACAGCCACGCCGGCCGGCCAAGCTCGTCGAAGTCGGGCAGCTCACGCGTGCCGGCGATGTAGCGCACGACCGCCGCGAGCGTCTCGGTGAAGTTGTCTCCCTGCGGAGCGCAGCCGGGCACGTTCACCACCGGCACTCCGCGGGCCGAGCGATATCCGGCCCCGAGGAAGTCCATGAGGCTCATCGAGCCGGTGATGTTCCCCGCGGCCGCCGGGATCCCGCCCCACGTGGCACAGGTCCCGATCGCTATTGATGCGGCGGCGCGCGGTGCCAGCGCGACGACCCAATCGGTGACGCGCACAGGCTGGTTCTGCGAGCGGTCCAGCCGCACCCCGCGCGGCCAGTCCGCGGTCGTGCCCATCGCCGCGAAGTGGCCGGAGCGCATCGGCTGGTCGTCGGGGATCGAACCCTCGAGCACGATGATGTACGGGGCGCCCAGCGAACCGTCCGCGGCCGCGGCGTACTGCGCCATGAGCTCGTGCCCGGACTCCTCGGAGAGCATCGGGTGGTGCATGACGACGAGCGGAAGCCCCGGCACGCGGTCGAGCACGAGGTCCTCCACGGACGGATTGCTCGCGCCGAGCATCGCCACCGAGCAGCCGTCGCAGCTCATGCCCGACAGCCAGAAGACATGCACGATGCCTTCGCTGAAGCCGCCCCCGGCGCCGTATCCCCCTACGTCGTAGGCCATGGTGTCTGCGTTCTCCCTTCCTTCGCCGTGCCACCCGTCGCGGGCGCCTCACGGACACTATGTGATCGGACCATACACCTGCCAGGAAGGATTGGCCAGCAGGGGCCGGCACCTAAGTGTTGAACCCACACACTGACCGGAGTAGGGTGGCCGCATGAAGCTCGCGATTGCAGGCAAGGGAGGCTCGGGCAAGACCTCGATCTCCGGAACAATGGCGCGGCTGCTCGCCCAAGACGGGTACAGCGTGCTCGCCATCGACGGCGACTCCAATCCGAACCTCGCGCTCACGCTGGGCATCCCGGCGCAGCGGATGAGCCACATGCCGGTGCTGCCGTCGAACCTCTTGCGCCGCACCGAGGCCGGGCCGATCCTCACGCAGACGCTCGAGGAGATCAAGGCCTCGCATTCGGTGACCGGACCGGACGGCGTCGAGTTGCTCGTCATGGCGCACCCGCAGCACGCCGACACCGGCTGCCTGTGCAGCATGCACGCGACCGTGCGGCGGATCATCGAGGCCGCGTCGGATGAGGAACGCGACGTGTGCATCCTCGACACGGAGGCCTCGCCCGAGCACCTCTCACGCGGGACCGCGAGCTACGCCGACGCGATGCTGGCCGTCGTCGAGCCGTACTTCAAGTCGCTGGAGACCGGTCGGCGGATGGCAGCGCTGGCCAACGATCTCGGCCTCGAGCGTGTGGCGCTCATCGCGAACAAGATCCGCGACGAGCGGGAGCTGGCCGCGGTGCAGACGTTCGCCGCCAATCACGACCTCGAGATCGCCGCGACCATCCCGTTCGACGAGACGTTCGCCCTCGCCGAACGCGCCGGCATGGCGCCGCTGGACTTCGATCCCAGCTCGCCGGCGATCGGGCCGATCGGCGAGCTCGCGTCGAGATGGGGGGGCAATGGACGAGCTTGAGGTCCTGCGAGTTCGCGACGAGGTACTCCAGGCGATGTACTGGATGCACTCGGAGGCGATCTCGACGATGCCGACCGCGCGGGAGCTGAGTCGGTTCCTCGCCGTTCCCGAAGGTGTCCTCACCGCGTACCTCGACCGTTTCGTCACCGACGATCTGCTCGAGCACGACGGATCGTCGTACTGGTTGAGCGCCACCGGCATGGATACCGGCAAGCGCACGTTCGCCGATGAGATGGCGGATCTGACGCGTCCCACCCACGGCGAGTGTGACGACGACTGCTGGTGCCATGATTCGCCGGAGGCGGCGGCAGAGTGCCTCCACGAACGGTCCTCCCATGCCCATTCGCACTAATCCCACACCCCCCCAGGTTCTGCCCAAGAACTTCTTGCGGCCGTGTCTGCTGCTCCTCCTCCGCGAGCATCCCGCACACGGCTACGACCTCCTCGAGCGACTGCGGCCGCTGGGCTTCGGTCGCGACGATCCCGGGCGGCTGTACCGTGCTCTGCGAACACTCGAGAGCGATGGGCTCGTTCGTTCGGTGTGGGAGAAGTCGTCGAGTGGTCCAGACCGTCGCATGTACGAGTTGACGCGGGCCGGCATGGAGACGCTGCACAACTCCGCCCAGGACCTGAAGGAGACGGGCGAGATCCTCGACGTCTTCCTCAGCCGCTACTCCGAGTTCGTTGCACTGGACTCGGGCACGCGGTCTCCGGTGAAGCAGCGCGATTCGTGACGATCGCGGCGCTGTGGAGCGACAATCGCTGAAGGCATGCGGATTGCGGTAGTCGGCAAGGGCGGCGCGGGGAAATCGGTGGTCTCGGCGAACCTGGCGCGCGTGCTCGCGCGCCGGGGGCACCGGGTCCTGGCCCTGGACTCCGACACGCTGCCGGGCCTGTCGTTGAGCCTTGGCGCCAACGTCCCCGACGAGCCACTCCTTAACGCCGCAGCGGAGCAGAACGAGAAGGGGCGCTGGCGGTTGAAGCCTGGAATCGGTCCCGTACGGGCGGTGCAGCGCTTCGCGACCGACGCGCCCGACGGTGTGCGCTTGTTGCAGATCGGCAAGACCGACAAGCGCGGACTTGCTCCCAACCGCGCGTCCCACAACGCCTTCTACCAGGTCATCCACAGGCTCGACGACGCGCACTCGCTGCGCGACTGGGTCATCCTCGGCGACCTTCCGGCGGGCCCACGCCAGACCGCGTTTGACTGGGCGCCGTACGCCGAGCGCTTCCTGCTCGTGGTGGAACCGACCTGGCAGTCGATGCTGACGGCGCGCCGCATCACGCGGATCGCCAAGGGCATGCGCGAGGACGCCCAGCTCTCGCTCGTCGTCAACAAGGCCGATGACGACGAGGAGGTCGAGAGGGTGCAGGAGTTCCTCGGCGTTCCGTTGATCGCGGTCGTGCCCGTCGACGAGGGCGTGCGCTGCGCGGAGCGCGCCGGCGCCGCGTTGCTGGATCACGCGCCCGACTCGCCAGCCGTGCAGGCGATCGAGCTTTTGGCAGATGCGCTATGTGCAGGTAGCATAGAGCGACCATGAAGATCGTCGTGGCTGGAAAGGGAGGCGTCGGCAAGACCACGGTGTCGGGGACGGTCGCGCGGGCGCTTGCGCGCGCCGGCCATGATGTCCTGGCGCTGGACGCCGACACGAACCCGATGCTCGGCGTTTCGCTGGGCGTCGGCCCCGAGCAGACCGACCTGCTCGTCGCGGTGCGCCAGGGCCTGGAGACCGGCGAAACGGAGCACGAGCGCTCGACCGAGGGCTTCGTCGAACGATTCGGCCGCGATGCGCCGGACGGTGTGCGGCTCGTCGTCGCTTCGCGCATCGACCGGCCGAATCCCGGCTGCACGTGCTGCGGCGTGTCTCCCGAAGGGCTGCTGAGCGAGCTCGAGAGCGATGGCAAGATCATCATCGGAGATCTCGAGGCGGGTATCGGAACGGTGCTGCGCCTCCAGGAGGGGCAGGCCGACGTCGTCGTCGTCGTCGCGCAGCCGACTGCCAAGTCACTCGAGATCGCCCGCCGCGCGGTCGAGACGGCCGCGTCGAAGGCGACCCGCACGATCATCGTCGCCAACCGCGTCCGCGACGACGAGGATCTCGCGGTGATCCGCGAAGCCGTCGGTGACTGCGAGATGATCGTCGTGCCGGACGAGCCCGTGATCGCGCAGGCCGACCGCGAAGGTCGCTCGGCGATCGACGTCGACCCGAACGCCCCGGGCGTGCGCGCGATCATCGAGCTCGCCGACAGGCTCGCGGCGATGGCCGTACCGGCCTGACACCAACCGCGGTGCGCTACCGCGGGCGGTGGCGAAGCGCATACGTCTCGAGTACGGAGACGAGCGCGTTGACGAGGAGGCTGAACAACCCGGTGAGCAGGATCAGACCGTAGACGGCCGCTGACTCATAGTTGCGCTGCACAGAGGCGATCAGCGCGCCGCACCGTCGTCCTGCCCGCCGCACTACCGTCGACCGTCGTCGGCCTGCGCCTTGGGCTCTCGCTCGCGCTCGTGCTCGCGGTAGTGGCGGAGATGGCCGGAAATCCGAGCGGGCTCCGGCAATGCGCTCGTCCGCGCGCAGCAGGCACTGCGACCGGACGAGATGTTCGCCTACGTCATGGCGATCGGCCTGCTCGGAGTGCCGCTCAACGCCGGGTTTCACTCGTTGTCATCTGCGGCGCTGCCGTGGTTGTCTCGTGGCGGTGCGCTGCCGTGAGGACGCGTGCAGGCGCCGTGGTCCCACCGGTCCGCGTGTGGAGCACGTTCGTGCCGAGCTCACCGGACATGAGCAGGGACCAGCCAGCGTCCGCGGTCTCCGACGGAGCGGGGAGGTACTCGTAGTCCAGACGTCGGGATCGAACGAGCGCCTCCCACACCCCGAGGGCGGCCAGCATGCCGAGGAGGCCGGCGACGTTCGGCCGAGCGAGCGCTCTCGCCGCGTTAGTTGTCCTGGTCGTTCCGGCCACCCGCGGGCGGATGAAATACCGGAAGATGGTAAAGCTGCTGCGGCCGGGAATTTCCCATCAGCCACGGGACTCCGTGATCGCGTCGTAGACCTGACGCCGCAGCCTCAGAAACTCGGGGAGCTCCTTCGTGGTCAGCTGGTGACGAGGGCGCGGCAGGTCGACCGCGATGTGGTGCTGGATCGTGGCGGGGTCGCCGCGCAGGACGAGGACGCGATCGCTCAGATAGACCGCTTCGTCGATGTCGTGCGTGACGAGGATCACCGTCTGCACCTCCGCCGAGCCTTGCCCGACTCCAGCTCGACGCGGACGTCCCTGCACGCGAAGCTGACCGCGCGCTGCGGGGGTGCTTCGGTCATGCCGGCCGTCTGCACCTATTCGCTGTCAGCCGCCGGCCGACAGCACGAGCTTGTTCGAATCGACCTCGCGCTTGAGCTGTCCCAGTTGCTTGAGCACGTGTTCCCAGGTCACGAGATCCGCGGTCCGGATCTGGAAGTTCCACGTCGGCAGGGGGGACCCTCGACGCCACCTTCGGCGGCATCTTCGTGTACCCCTGGAGGATGCGCCGCGCCTCCCGCGGGTTCTTCGCGATGAACGCCCTCGCCTGCTCCATCGCCTTGACAAACCGGGAGACCACGCCCTCGTTTGCGCGCGCCCAGGCTCCCTTGGCGATCCAGAAGTTCGTGGCGAGCGGGTCCTTGATGTGAGAGAACGGACTCGATCTTGGCCATGTCGATGGCGCCCTGGTGATGGCCGATCATCATCTTCATGAAGACCGGGTCGAGCGGCTTGGCGGTCTTGAGCATCGTCACGTGGGGCACGGTTTGCGCTTGCAACGTTTATTGCTATCTTCGGTAGGGGTAAGTTGCACCTACTGCTTCATGTCGGGGGCCGGGGAGCCATCTGTGCGAAAGAGCCTGCGTATGGATATCGAGCCGTGGCGAGCGGGGGTCGAGTGGCGTTCGGTGGTGGCCGCGGTTGTCGATGCGATTGCCGGCGAGGATCGCGTTCTAGGTGTCGACCGGACGCGACGCTCCTTCGCAGCAGACCGCTGTGCTGGGGTCGTCGCGTAGGTTCGCGGTGGTCGATGTGGCCAGCGGGGCCGTTCTGGCCGAGGGCACTGATGCGCGAGCCACGATCGACGTGCTCACACGGATCGAGGCATGATGGCCGTCCCGACGGCGATCGACGCGGCGGTCGGCACCGGCAACACCCTGCCCCTGGGATCGCTGCAGCGTGCGCGCCGGATGGCGGCGCTGCGCGAGCAAGGTTGGAGCCTGGACGAGATCGCGTTGCGCTTCGACGTCTCGCGCGAACGCGTACGCCAGATCCTGCGCGCCCATGGCGGCCCCGCTCCCCACGACGTCGTCGAGGCCCGTCGCCGCCGCGTCGAGCAGCAGACCGAGGCACGCATCGACGAGTTGCTCGCGCTGTGGCGGTCCGGCGAGGAGCTGCGTAGCGCCGCCAACGCGCTCGGCCTGCAAGCGACGGCTTCTCGCAGCGCGATCGCGCGCTTTGCAACCGCGGTCGACCGTGCCGCGCGCAAGGCGAGCCTTGCGAGCGCGCGCGCCCTGGCAACGACCTACTCCGACCGCGACATCGTCGTCGCGCTGACCTCCGCGGCCACCCGCATGGGCCGGGTGCCGACCGCGAAGGAGTACCGGGCGCTGGCGCGCGAGCTCGAATATCCCAGCCTGCCGACGGTCCTCAACCGGATGGGCGGTTGGACGAGCGCCGTTCGCGCCGCCGGCCTCACCCCGACCTCGGCGCCGGTGCGCACGCGCTCGCGCTCGCGCCGCTGGACGGTCGAGGCCTGCTGGGCCGCTGTGCGCCAGGTCGTCGACGAGCTGGGAGAGATCCCGACCGTCGCCGGCTACGACCGCCACGCCGCAGGCCGCACGGACCTCCCGTCGTCGGCCACCTTGCGCAACCGCCTCGGCCGCTGGAGCACGATGACGACCCAACTCGCAGCCGAGCGCGACTCCCCATACGCGACGGTCCAACGGCCCCAGGCCGCGAGCGCCGCCGATCAACCCGCCGCCGCCTGAAGCGCGTCCGTGAACCGCCCGACGTGCGCGCCCGGCGACTGCTCATGCGTAGCTCATCGCTTCAACGACGCCGCCGTGTACACGATCTGGATCGGGGCACACCAGATGACGATCGAGCGGATCCGGCGAGCGTCGAGCGTCGCGGGCAGGACGTAGTTCTGCCCGCCGATCGTGGACTTCAACGCGATCAGCCGGGCGACGCGCCGGGCCCGCACCGTCTCCTTGGTCGTCCGGGGGCGCGACGCCTCGCTGAGCCAGACGTAGAGGTCCGTGTTGGAGGAGGTCCGGAAGTCCTGCAGCCGCAGCGCCGTGCGGCCATCGCCCAACCGATACAGCAGTGCGCGGCCGCGACCCTCACGCTCCACGGGGTAGAAGCTCCCCCGCGCGAGGACGCGCGCACCGGCGGCCCGCATCGCGGCCAGCGGGGGCTCGCGCAGCGGCGTGTCGACCTGCTGCTCGACGACGACCTTCCAGCTGCCGCGAGCGTCGACTCGTAGGCGCTGGTCGCCGGTCTGCACCCAGGTCGCCTCGCCCGCGCCGGGGCAGCGGCCGCCCGAGCGCTCCGCTTCCGACCGCGGCCGAGGCTGGACTGCGAGGGCCAGGCGGCCCGATTCGCAGCGCCAGCGGGCGCGCCACTGGATCGCGCCCGCGGAGATCGAGATCGCATGCGTGGCCGCAGCCGTGCCACGCAACCGCGTCACGCGTTCCCAGCGCGGCGCGGCGCGGCGCGCCGTCTGCGTGAGGCGTGGCTGCCGGCTGACGTCCGTGAACGCCTCCTCCCCCGACGTGTGTTTGGCGCCATCGCCGTCGCCGGCTCCGCAGCCGGCGAGCGCGAGCAGTGCCGCCAGCGCCAGAGCGGCAACCGGCGCACGGGTCACTCGTCGGCGCCGTCGCGCTGTGCCCGATCGACGACGAGATCGCCGACGCTGCGGCCCATCTTCAGGCCCTGCTCGACGTCGATGCGCCAGTGCACGCCGCCCCACAGCCGTGACATTCCCGCATCGGTTGCCCGCGCGCGCCACATCTTCGCGTCGTCGGGGAAGACGTAGCCGAGGACGGTGCCCGCGGCGCCGGAGTAGTTCGACGTCCCGGACGGGTAGGAGGGAAACAGCGGCGTGTCGAGGTAGGGCTCCCACGTTCGGTCCAGGCCGAGGTCGCGGATCGCGTTGATCGGACGGGGATCCCACCAGCCGGTCTGGTACTTGGCGTTCCAGCTCGCGGCGCCGGCGTCGGCCATCGCGACGTTCAGCAGTGCGAAGAGCCGTGTCTGGCGCGGCACCGATAGATCCCGGTCGTCGACGTAGGCCATGGCGACCTTGTTCCAGACGCCGGCCGGTAGCGCGGTCCCCGGTCCCGCCTCCCAGAACTTCGCGAGTTGCTTCTGGTGCGGCGTGAGTTGCGTCTTGACGCGCATGACGTCTCGCGCGTTGGCGATGAACGCCTTCGTGCCGTACTTCGGGGGCGCGGGCGGCTGGAAGCGATCGACGGGGTGCAGCACCCAGGTGTCCCAGGTTCCTGCGAGCGGCTGGATCGGCTGCCCCGTCGAGCCGGGCGGCGGCTCCCAATGCTCCGGCCCGCGGGGTCGCTTGCCGTCCCACTTTCGCGTGGAGCCGTCGGTCTTCGCCTTGGCGATGTAGCGCTCTGCGATCTCGCGCCCGAGCTTCAGTCCCGCGGCGACGTCGCTGGGGTAGTTCGCGCCGGCCGCGACGCGCGCCTGCGCCACGTCCTCGGCACGCTCGTCGAGCCGGGCCCTCGGGTACTCGGGATACAGGTAGGCGATGAGCCGCGACGCCGCACCGGCGATCGCAGCGTGCTCGGAGGGATACGACGGGTCGGGCGAGCGCTCGACGCTCGAGTCGCCCGCGGGTGCCTTGCGTTCGTACTGGTACTTCCAGTGGTAGGCCGCGAGGACGGCGTCCTCCATCGCGGCGCTGACGTAGCTGTAGGAGCGCGAGGAGCCAGGCGGATCCTTGGGCCGGCGCGAGACCAGCTCCATCGTCTGCTCGAGCCACGGCCTGACGACCGGGGCGGCGGTGTACGTGCGCGCGAGCGTCTCCTGCGCCGGGGTGCGATCGCGGACGGCGGCCGCGAGCTCATCGGCGTCGCGCTGGGCGGCGGCAGAGCCGTTGGCGGGCGGAGGCGGGACGCCGATCTCGGACGGGGATCTCAGGACCCGCGTCTTCCAGCTACCTGCCGTCGGCTCGCCGCCGGCAGGCATGCCATCGGAGTCCCCACAGCTCGAGGCCGCGAGCGCCAGCACGGCGACGGTCGCCACAACAGAACGGTGGTGTTTCACACGGTGATCCAACCACATAGTGCCGGACGGCACGCCGGCGACGAGCTAGTGCCAGAGGCCCGATACATCGACGGCGACCATGTGATCGAAGAGCGTGATCGCGGCCTGCACGCTCATCTACACGCCGGACGGCGACCCAGCCGCCGCCGCAGCTCCCAGAGGGCGTTGCGCTCCGACTCGCGCCGCACCAGTCCCTCCGCCACGTGGAAGGAGACCCAGCAGTGCTCGTGCTCGGGCACGCAGAGCTCGGTGGGATCGACCCGAACCGCGAACGCGTACTCGGGTAGTCCGCGGATTTCGGTGCGCCACTCGGTCGGGATCGTCGCCCGCGAGTCGAGCGCGACGTAGGGGGCATCGCCCGGCACGCCCGCGTGCTGCCAGGCGTGCCTGCGCGCCGCCTGCAGCGGCGTCTCGTCGCGGACGCCGCCGCCTCCCAACCCGTGCCAGCAGCCGTCGCGGTCGGCTCGGCTTCGAAACACGGCGTAGGCCACCTCCGGGAACGCGTCGAGCGCGTACGGAAGGACGAGGACCTCAAACGGAGCGCGACCCACGACTCAGCAAGGCCCTGATCACGCGGCCTGCAGCGTGGCCTCCGCGGCCAGCCGATCGCTGATCGCGAGGATCGCGCGGACGCCCGGAGAGCTGTCGTCGAGATCGATCGGCGCGATTGCCTCGGCGTCGGCTCGTGCGATGACCGGATCCTCGGGGACAACGACGATCTCGTGCGCGCCCAGCACCGCGCGGATCGCCTCGAGATCCTCGTCACCGGTAACGCGATTGGCGACGACGAGCACCCGGATCTCGCGTGCGACGGCCGTCTGCGCGGCGCGCCGGGCAACCTCGATCGACTTCGGCGTGGGGTTGGCCACGACGAGCACGACGTCGAGGCTGCCGGCCTCCATTCGCGACAGCACGCCGACTCCGGCCTCGAGATCGCCGAGCACCGTGCGGCCCGTGCCCTCGATCTCCCGCAGGAGCCGGTCGGCACTGACGCCGCAGCACAGGCAGCCGTGGTCGGGCATGTCCACGCGCGACGCCACGACCACACGCACGCCGTCAGGCGCGTCCTCGCCGAAGCGCTCGATCAACCCCTCGATCGTGTGCTCGTGCTCGTGCTCGTGCTCGCCGTCGCCTCGGCCCTCGCTGAGCTCCTGACGGATGCCGGCCAGCCGCTCGGTCCCTTCCATGCCGAGCCCCAGCGAGATCCCGAGCATCGGGTTCACGTCGGCGTCGACCGCTGTGACGGAGTGGCCCGAGCGCGCCAGCGCACGGGCGATCGTGCCCGAGATCGTCGTCTTGCCTGCCCCGCCCTTGCCCGACACCGCGATCTTCATGCTGCCTCCAACGTTCGCGCTTGGATGATGTCTGCCAGCCGCTGCACCGCTTGCACGACTGGTGATCGCGGCGCGGCGTCGATGACCGCCCTGAGGTCGCGCTCGGCGTCGCTGACGGCCAGATCACGCGGGATTTCGAGATCGACCGGCTCACCGAGCAGCCGCTCGACGAGCCGGCGATCGTCCGGGCCGGTGATCTTGCTCGCCACGAAGAGGACGTCGGCGCCGAGCGGTCCGCGTGCGATGCGCGCCACCCGCCGGCCGGTGAGCGCCGACTGACTCGTCGGCTCGACGACGACGACGTACAGGCGGGCGTACGGACAGAAGCCGGCGGCCGGCTGGCGTGGGCCCGCCGGTAGGTCGCCGACGATCGCCCAGTCGTAGAGCGACCGGGCCTCGTGCATCCGGCGAACCGTCTGCAGGAACGCGCTGACCGAAGCCGTGACGGGAGCGAGGCCGTCCTGGTCGGCCTTACCGAGTTGCAGCAGCCGGACGCCGTCGGGCGCGGGCGTCGTGAAGCGCCGCGTCACGGCGACGGGTCCGATGCCGGGCTTCAGCCGCCAGGGTCCCTTCTCGGGCTTCACGGCCGCCTGCATCAGCAGTGGTGGCGTTGAGGGCTCGGGGATGCCGAGTGAGTGGGCCATCCCGGGCATCGGGTCCGAGTCGATCGCCAGCACGTGGCGCCCACGGCGCGCGAGCACGCGGGCCAGCGTGCCGGAGATCACCGACTTCCCGGCACCACCCTTGCCGGCCACCGCCATCCACAACGGGCCGCCGGGTCGCGGCTCGAGCGGCATGTCGACGGGCCACAGTGGGGGGCGGACTGCGGTCGTCGGGCTCATGCGCGTGCGGTCGGCGCCGGGATCGGGCCGGCGATCGCGCCGACCTCGTCCATCGACAGCGTCTCGCGTTCCAGCAGCGCCTCGGCGATGCGGTCGAGTGTCGAGCGCGTACCTGTGAGCACGCCGAGCGCGAGTTCCTCGGCCTCGTTGACGAGTCGTCTGGCCTCCGCGTCGATGAGGCGTGCGGTGTCGTCGGAGTAGGACATGACGCCGTTGTGTGCGGACCGGTCGGAGTAGTTGATCGAGCCGACCATGTCGCTCATGCCGAGCTCGGCGACCATCCTCCGCGCGATCGCAGTCACCTGCGCGAGGTCGTTGCCGGCCGTGTCGGCGGGCTCGCCGAAGACGATCTCCTCTGCGACCCGGCCGCCGAGCAGCGTGGCCATGCGCTCGACGAGCATGGAGCGGGAGTGCAGCCGCCGGTCGCCGTCTTCGGGCAACCATGTGACGCCTGCGGCACCACCGCGCGGCACGATGCTGATCTTGTGCAGCAGGCGCCCACCGGGCAGCGCCCGGGCGACGAGGGCGTGGCCGGCCTCGTGGTAGGCGACGAGCCGCCGGTCCTCGTCGGAGAGGCGATGCCCGCTGGCGATTCCCAGACCGGTGCGCTCCAGCGACTCCTCGATCGTGCGCTGCCCGATCCGCTGCTCGCTGCGGCGGGCGGCCAGCAGCGCCGCGTCGTTGAGGAGGTTGTCCAGATCGGCGCCTGAGAGGCCGAACGTCAGCCGGGCGATCGCATCGAGGTCCACATCGGCGGCCAGCCGCCTGTCACGCGCATGGAGCGCGAGGATCGAGCGGCGGGCGTTGAGGTCGGGCAGCTCGAGCGTGAGGGTGCGATCGAAGCGCCCGGGTCGCAGGAGCGCGGAGTCGAGCATGTCCGGCCGGTTGGTCGCGGCGAGGACGATGACCGGCGCGGTCTGGGCGAAGCTGTCAAGCTCGACGAGCAGCTGGTTGAGCGCCTGTGCGCGCTCGGTGCTGTCGGCCATCGCACTGCCGCGATGGCCGCCGATCGCGTCGATCTCGTCGATGAACACGATCGCCGGCGCGATCCCGCGCGCCTGGGCGAACAGGTCGCGGATCCGGGCGGCGCCCTCGCCGACGTAGAACTCGACGAACTCGGTGGCGGGCACGGAGATGAACGCCGCGTTGGACTCGCCCGCAAGTGCATGCGCAAGCAGCGTCTTGCCGGTACCGGGTGGCCCGGTCAGCAGGTAGCCACGTGGGACGCGCGCGCCGATGTCCTCGTAGCGTGTTCGGTCGGCGAGGTAGTCGCGGACCTCGGCGAGCTCCTCGATGACGTGCTCGACACCGGCGACGTCGGCGAACGTGACCCGCTCCCGGAACAGCAGCGTCTGGCCGATGCGGCGGTCGCGCATCGACAGGCGGCGTTGGCGCTCGGGTGCGTCGCGCACGCGCTCCAGGCCGCGCTCGAGATCCTCGGCGTCGATCGCCGAACGTCCGGCACGGGCGGCCAGGAGCGTTCCCTCGTTGACGAGGCTGGCGAGGTCGGCGCCGGTCATGCCGACGGTGCGCTTGGCGATCGAGGCCAGGTCGACGTCGGGACTCATGGGCTTGCCGCGCGCGTGCACCCGCAGGACGTCGAGGCGGCCCTGCTCGTCGGGCAGCTCGAGGCCGACGGCGCGATCGAAGCGTCCCGGTCGCAGCAGCGCGGGATCGAGGACGTCGGGCCGGTTGGTCGCACCCACGAGGATGACTCCTTCGGCGGGCGAGAACCCGTCGATCTCCGCGAGCAGCTGGTTGAGCGCCTGGCCTTGTTCCTCTCCCGAGCCCGTGCCGCCGCCGGATCCGGCGCGCCGACGACCGACGGAGTCCAGCTCGTCGATGAACACGATCGCCGGCGCGTTCTCACGTGCGTCCTTGAAAAGGTCGCGCACCCGCCGCGCGCCGATGCCGACGTACATCTCGACGAAGTCCGAGCCGCTGATCGAGTAGAAGGCCGCGCCGGCTTCCCCGGCCAGCGCGCGAGCGAGCAGCGTCTTGCCGCATCCGGGCGGTCCGTAGACGAGGATGCCGCGCGGGATCTGCGCGCCGAGCTTGACATAGCGGTCGGTGTTGGAGAGGAAGTCCGACACTTCGCGCAGCTCGGTGACCGCGGTCTGTTGCCCGGCGACGTCATCGAAGGTCACGCCCACGTCGTCCACGCGCGCCGCCGACCCCTTGCCGCGCCCGAACGCTCCGTCGCCGCCCCGGACGGTCAGGATGAAGTACAAGAAGATGATCCCGAGGATGAGCGCCGGCAAGAGCTGTGTCAGCGGACCGGCGACGCGCTTGAGCAGCTGCTGGTCGACCCGTGTCGGCCGGTTGTTGTCGACGAGCACCTTCACGAGGTCGTCCTGCGCCGTGTTGCCGTTGCGAGAGAACGGCATGTAGAACCGCCGCACCGAACCGTCGCTTCGCTTGTACGCGCCGACGATGACGCGGTCCTGGTCGAGGATCGTCGCGCTCGTCACCCTGTTGGTCTCGACGAGGTTGTAGAACCCGTCCAAGCGCAGCCGGTCGCCGCTGAGATGCGGGCGTGAAGCCTCGAGCACGATCGCGTAGAAGAGGACCAGCACGGCGATCCCCGTCACGCACCAGAAGCCCAGCGAGCGCCGCCGCCAGATCGAGCGGCGGACGGCGTCCGAGCCGTTCTTGCCGGGCTGCTGACTCACTATATGTTGCAGGCTACCTACCGGCGCAACATAGCGGGCCAGGTTGCGTCAGGAGGATCGGCCATGTCGCGGCCACCAGGCGAGCGCGGCGAGCATGATCGCGGCCAGCGCGATGATGAAGGGCACGAGCGAGAGCTGGCCGCCGCCGGGATCGGTTGGGTCCGTGACCGGCGCGACCGGTTCGCCGGCGGCCACCGAACCGGCCAGGAAGGAGCGCTTGTCGAGGATCCCACTACCGCGCACGTCGATCCACTTGTCATACGCCCCGGGCCGGTAGGCAAACGTCGTGCCACCGAAGAACAGGGGGACCACGGGCAGGTCCTCGGCCAGCAGCCGCAGCTCGGCCTGCACGGCGCGCCGCCGCGCCGGAACCGTGCTCGCCTGCTCGACACGATCGGCAAGCCGCTCCAAGCGCGCACTGCGGTAGCCGCCGTCGTTGAGCGGCGCGTCCGCCGGATCCCCGAAGACGGCACGCAGGAACGCGGGGTCGTGCGACGCCAGCGCGGGGAATCCGACGACCGCGGCGTCGAACGTCGCACGGGTCCTGCCGTCCGCGCCCAGCGTCCGGTTCAGCGCGCGGGGCGACAGCGCCGCCAGACGCGCTCGTGCGCCGGCCTCGCGAAGAGCGAGCACGACCCTCCGCGCGGCCTCCAGGCGTACCGGATCGCTGCTTGAGACCGCCACCTCGAACTCTCCGACCCCCTGCTCGGAGAACGCCACGCGGGCGGCCGACGGGTCGAAGCGGTGAAGGGAGCGCGAGGCGGCCCACGGCGACCGCGGATGCAGCACCCCGCGGTCGGCACGAAGCCGGCGGCCCGGGCCGGTGCCGGACCCCGAGATCTCGCCCAGATCGAGTGCCAGCGACACGGCGCGGCGGGCCTGCGGCCGATCGAACGGCGGGCGGGTGAGGTTGAACTCGAGCATCGTTCCGGTGTAGGAATCCGATCGTGCGAAGCGCACCGTGGGCGGCCGCTGCAGGCGCGTCCCGGTGGGCGCCGCCACGGGCGCGGCGTCGAGCAGACGCCCCCGCAGCTCGGCGGCGCTCTGCTCCTGGGTGGCGATGATCGGCACCTCCACGCGGTCGACCGCCGGCCGGCCGCGGAAGTAGCCGCGGTTTGACTGGAAGCGATAGCTGCGCCCGACCACGTGGCGCACGAGGCGGTAGGGCCCGCTGCCGACCGGCAGTCCCGCGGGCGACGAGCGGTCGCGGGGCAGCCGCTCCCACAGGTGCCGCGGCAGGATGGGAATGTCGGCCAGCGGCTGGTCCTCGAAGCCCAGCGCCGGTTCGCGAAGGGCGAAGACGACGGTCAGCGGATCGGCGGCGGTCACGCCTGCCAGCTCGCGTAGCTGCGGCGTGAAGCGGGGGTTGAAGTGCGTCTTGACGTAGTCGAACGTGAAGACGACGTCGTCGGCGGTAAGCGGCCGGCCGTCGTGCCAGCGCACGCCGCGGCGCAGCGTCACCTCGATCTGGCGCCCACCCGCCCGGCGGCGGATCGAGCGTGCCAGCCACGGTCGCGCGATCCCGTTGACGTCACGCCAGGTCAGCGTGTCGTAGACGAGCGTCATGAGGCGGTAGCCGTTCGTGAAGGTGTACGGCGTGAGGGTTCCGTCCTCGCTGGGGAAGGCGACCCGTACGACCGCACGATCCCGGGCGCAGGCGGGGGCCGCGAGCGCGAGCGCTCCCACGAGTGCCAGCGCGAGAATCGTCAGCCGCCGACACCGCATGGCGCGCCACCATAGCCTCAACGACAGGCGCGCCACCCCGGCCGGATGTGAGCCCGCGGGCGACAGGCGGGTCACGGTGGGCGCAGCGGCGCGACGCCCGAGAGGTAGGCTCGCCGGCTGTGTCAGCGCGACCGTCCAGCCGGCCCACGCACGCAGAGCAGGACCTCGCCCGATGGCTCACGGTCCTCATCGCGGTCGCCGCTTGGTCGATCGTTCCGCCGTACGTCGGGCCGCTGCTCGGGCTCGAGCTCGACGTCTCGGCAACCATCGAGGCGAGCGCCCATCTCATCCCCGGCCTGCTCGCCGTGGGTGCCGCGGGCGGCGCGCTGCTGCTTGCCCGCCGCGGACAGTTCGACAGCCTGCTCGCGTTCGCCGCGCTCGCGGTCTGCGCGCTCGCGGGCCTGTTTGAGACGGTCAGCCACGTCGCGCTTGTCCGCGACGCCGGCGAGCCGCTGCAGCCCGTCGGCGCAGTCGTCCTGCACGCCAGCCCGGGGCCGGTGTTGCTGGCGCTCGCGCTGTGGCTGCTGCTTCGCCCACTGCCATCCGAGGAGCAGTGATGTGCCCGGGCCGCGTGCTGTTCGTCGGCTGCGGCCCCGGCGCTCCGGATCTCTTGACGTTGCGCGCGGTGCGCGCCATCGCTGAGGCAGACGTCATCGTGTGGAGTCCGGCGCTGCTCGACGAGGCGGTGGTCGTCGAGCACGCTCGGCCTGACGCCGAGCTGGTCGCCTGGCCTCCCGCCACACAGCACGACGTCCTCGGCGTCTACGACCGTGCGGTGGCGGAGGGTCTGCGGGTCGTCCGGCTGAAGGGCGGTGACCCGACGCTGTTCGGTGAGCTGCGCGATGACCTGGAGGCCGTGCGAATCCGCGGGCTGGGGTACGAGATCGTGCCCGGGGTCAGTGCCGTGGCGGCTGGCGCGGCCACGCTGGGCTGCGAGGTCGCCCGCCGAGGCGTCCCGCTGCTGCTCGTCGCGGGTGGGGATGGCGTCGATTCGGACCCCTGCGGTGTCGTAGGCGTGCTCGCCGCCGGTCGCGATCCCGAGGCGCTTGCGCGTGGCCTCGCGGCGCGCGGGTGGCCGGCGTCGACGCCGTGCGCCGTGCTCGTCGGCCTCTCCCGTCCCGGTGAGATCGTCGTAACGTGCCGGCTCGCCGAGCTCGCCGAGTGCATAGAGGACTACGGCCGCGGAGGGCTGACAACCGTGCTCGCCGGGCCGGCGCTGACGGGCGCGCGACCCCCGAGCTGACGGTCCGCGGACACGGACGCAGCACTAGACGTAGAAGCACTAGATGCGCGATACATATTCGTGTATGTTCGCACTTGACCGCAATCCAGGCGATCGCTCACGAAAGGAGCTCCCGTGTCTCTCCAGTCAAGGCCGACTGGCTTAGTGCGTCGACGGAGTGCCGCCCTCGTCTCGTTGGTGGCCGCTGCAGTCGTCGTACCGGTCGCCATCGCTTACGCCTGCAATCCGCAGGCTCACGTGTCCATCGACAAGACCGCCTACCAGCCTGGTACGGCAATCACGGTCAACGGCTCGTTCTTCACGCCCAACTCCGCTGTCACGGTCAGCGGCCCGGGCAGTTCGGTGCCCGTGACGACGTCGCCAGGCGGCGGATTCTCGACGCAGCTCACCGCGCCGACGACACCCGGCAACTACACGATCACGGCCTCTAGGAGGCTGGTGTTTTTCGCAGCGGCGCGGTTCCGTCCGACCCTCAAGTCATGATTGAGGGTATGACTTTGGGTTTGTCTCCGCGCCAGGCCGACATGTTTGTCACGACGACCGGTTTCTG
>JBPCJA010000143.1:0-5113 GCA_051005755.1 Solirubrobacteraceae bacterium | reverse complement strand
GCTGACGCCCTTCACCGACGCCGAGCAGCGCGCGCACGCGCTCGAGTGGGTCGCGCAGGCGTTTGCGCTTGTTCCGCAGCCGGCTGCCTGAGCAGGAGGTGTGGCGAGATGATGGTCCTGTCGAACGTTCATGCGCCCTGTGTTGCGCGTGGTGGGTTCCGGAACGGCCTGCGCCAGCGCTCCCGCGACGGTCGGCTTGCGGCACGACCAATCCCGAGCGACGGTCGCTGGGCGGGGGAGAGGGCGTCTCGCAGGGGAACCCCCACTGGCACACACAACGTCTCGGCCGCCCGAGGACGAAGTCCAGCGACGACGGGACACCTGGTGTCTCGTAAGACCGGTTCGGTGATCTGTCGCGATGAGCCGGGAGCTATACGGCATACTCCCGCGGATGCCCGGTCTGAACGTCGGCTACGCCCGCGTCTCCACCGACCAACAGGGTCCTCGCGCTGCTGGAATGGCGCATCACCCGCACCACCCAAGCGCTGCAGCTGCTCGACCTCTGCGGTCCACGCGGTGATGTGGATCGGCTCGCGCGGACCATTCTGCTGACGACGGCCGCGCTCAGCGGACTGCTCGCGGCCGCCGTCACGATGCGAAACCCGCACCGTCCCGCGACCGCGACCCGCGACAGCGCACGCGCACTACGTGCCGCCGTCAAGGCGCTCGACGAGGCCGCAGCCGACGTGCGACGCCACGACGTCACCGCGCAGCTGCTCGAGCTCACCGACTGAACGCCGGACACGTCGCCGGGTCCGGTTCCCGCCTTTGCGCGCACACGCCCGACGGGCCGGAGTGGGCCTGCGAGACGCTAGCCACCGTGGCACTCGACGAGCGCCTGGACCTTCACGGGGCGGCCGTGCCGCTGGTCTGGTTGTTGCACATGGCCCTGGCCTACGGCGTCAATGACCTCGCTGTGGCGTGCATGGCGCGCATTGACGAGGGCGGCGGCCTCGCTCCCGCCATCTTGCTCGACCCGCCGCTGGCCGGTCCGGATGTCGACGACGAGTCGGGCTGGGAGCAGTGGCGCGACGAGCTGGGCTCGCGCCGCACGCGCGTGGGCGTGGCAGAGCTGCGCGACCACGTCGAGCGCCGATCGCGGCGCCCGACGGTCTCTCCGCTGCAGATAGCGCTGCAGTGGCTCGTCCACGGCACCTCAAGCGACGACGGGCGTCAGCTCCGGGACTGGATGGCGTGGCGAGCACGCCCCGGCAGCGGCACGCAAGCGGACTGATGGGGGTGCCGTTAAGGAACGTGGCACCAGGTGCCAAGTAGGGCGTCGGACCGGGTCAGCGGGTTTGGCGTTGCAGGTGGCGGTAGATCGTCGGCCGGGTGACGCCGAACTCGTCGGCGATTTGCTGCACGGTGTGCACTCGTCGTCCGTCGTCGCCGAGCTCGTCGTACATGTCCTGCGCGATCTTGGCTTGGCGCGGCGTGAGCTTGGGTTTCTGACCTCCCGTGCGCCCGCGCGCGCGGGCGGCGTCGAGACCGTCGCGGGTGCGCTCGGACATCAGTGCGTGCTCGAATTCGGCGATCGCGCCGAGGATCTGAAAGAACATCCGGCCGACCGCGGTTGACGTGTCGATGCCCTGGTCGAGCACGACGAGGTCCACGCCCCGCGCCTGCATCTGCGTCGACAGCGCGATCAGGTGCTCGAGCGAGCGCCCGAGCCGGTCGAGCTTGGTGATGACGAGCTGGTCCCCGGCACGTGCGGCGATCATCAGCGCTTTGTCGAGTTCGGGGCGGGAGGCGAGCTTGCCGCTGGCCTTGTCGATGAAGATCTCGTCGCAGCCGGCCGCGGCCAACGCATCACGCTGACCGTCGGGGTTCTGGTCGCGGGTCGAGACCCGCCCGTAGCCGACACGCATCCGCGCAGTGTACGCGAACGCGGGTGGGCGTTACGTTGGCGAGTACACGAGTAGCATTACATCGAGCGGCCCGGGAACACTGGCTCGCTGAGCGGTGCGCGCCGGGTGTCCGCGAACGATCGTTACCGAACATGCGACTCCGTCGCGGGAGACGGCATCTACGATCGGTGTCGTGCCGTCGTCACGACCGATCTTCGTAGCCGCGGGGGAAGGCGCACGGCCCGCGTGGATGTCGGTCAAGGCGGACGCGGCGGGCCTCAGCGGAGCGGCGTTGCTGGCTGGGTGGAGCTGTACAAGCGGGGCGAGTGTGGAGGGTGATGCTGCGCGGATCGGGTTGCTGGTCGCGATGGCCAAGCGGCTGGGTGATCAGATCATGCTGATGGTCGCCCGCCAGCGTCGCGGGGGCGGCGACGAGCTGCTGTCGCCGTTGGTGATGCCGGCGCTGGCGGTGTGCGAGGCGCTCGCCAGCGTGCTGAACTATGCTGGGCGCGACCGAGAGCGTTAGATGCAGCGCATTCCCGAGACCCAGGACGACGCCGTACACGGCAGTATGAGCCGAAAAGACCGACGACGTGGTGATCGATGACAGCTGAGCGCCGCCGCGGAGACGAGTTGGTCACGCTGCAGTCTCGTCTGGAGGACGCCGAGGCCGAGGGGCTGGAGGGTGTCACGGGTACGACGGTCAACGATCCCGTGGGGTTGTTGCATCGGCTCGTGCGCAGCGGGCATTTGCATCGAGACGCTCGGTCGGGTCGGTTGTTTCATCCGGGCATGGTTTCGCTGCGCGAGACGGTGAGCGAGGACAGCCTGCACGTGTCGGTCGACGGCAATCGCCTGACCGCGCACGTCGATCGGGAGTCGCCGCTGGACATGGGCTCGGATGGTGAGTCGGCCTATTCCGTTCGTCGCGCCGTGCAGCACAATCTCGCGGGCATGGCCGAGGATCTGATGGGCCTGCTGCGCGGTCGCCAGGGTGATCACAGCTGTGAGCTGGACTGCGAGTGGGTGCCGAATGAGGGCGGACTGGCGCGCTGCGAGCCAGACCTGCTGGATCGGGCTGGGGGCGCGTGGAGCGTGCAGGTGGAGGTGCGCGTCGCCGGATCGCTCGACGAGACTCGCCTGCGATCCGCGCTGGGCGTGGTGCTGAGAGGTCGGGTCCTCGAGCACGATCCACTGGAGGTCTTGGAGTGTGGCGATGACCGCGCGCTGCATGCGGCCCGTGCGCGCCTGCAGGACCGCGCCGTCGCGGTCGGCGTGCACCCGCCGCTGCGCGTCTGCCTCGCGCGGCACGCCGGCGCAGACGTCGTCATGCTCAGCCTCAACCACGCGGCCGCGGACGCGTTCGCCGCGCTCGCTGTGTTGGAGTCGATCGCGCGAGCCTACGCCGGCGAGCCGCAACCCTCGCTGGAGTTCCTGGCCGCGCTGGACTTGCCAGTACGCCCAGCATCGACGTCAGCGTCGGTCCCGGTGCGCGCGGGCCGACTAATCGTCGAGCGGCTGCGCAACGTCCGTGACCGGCCGGCGCGGGTAATCGCCGAGGAGCCTTGCCAGGACGCGGGTTGTGGCTATCAGCTCGTCGCGCTGTCGGCCGAGGAGACCCGTCACGCGGTAGGCGTCGATCACGGGCGCGACAACACGAACGTGCTCGTCGCGGCGCTGCATCTGGCGATCGGCGACTGGAACCGTCGCCACGGCCACGACCAGGGACGCGTCGGCATCCTTGTGCAGGCCGATCTGCGGCCTTCGGGGTGGCGGGCGGATCGGGTGGCGAACCTCTCGGTCAGCGCTCGGATGTCCACGAGCCGCGACGATCGAGCAAGTGCGACAACCGCGTTACAGACGATCACGGCCCAGATCGCTCGCAACAAGCGCGCCCGCACGGGTGTCGCCCTGATCGCGGCGTTGGATCGCGCCGGTCTGCTGGCACTGTGGGCCAAGCAATCGATCGTCGTACTCAAGCCATTCACCGCCAACGAGCGGATTGATGCGGCCATGCTGTGCAACCTTGGGTGGCTGGCTCAGGCACCGTCCTTCGGACCGCAGGCGGGCGAGGCTGTGGGGCCGTGGTTCAGCACGCCGGCGCGAACGCCCCTGAGCCTGTGCCTCGGCGCGGTCACGATCGGCGACCGGCTGCACCTGACCTTTCGCTATCCGCATCGCCTGTTCGGTCGCGGCGCGGCTGGCCGCTTCGCCGAGGACTACGTCGAGCGGTTGCGCTGGGTAGGCGACATCCGGCCGTAGACGCGTCCGCGCAACACGCCGAGATGCTCTGAGCATCTCGGTCTCGGCGGGCGCCGTGCTCCGCATGCAGGCGCGTAGTAGTACTTTGGTAGGTGTGTGCAGGTGGGGTTGGGTGCGGCGGCGAATGTCGTGGCATGGTCACTGTTATGGAGAGCGAGGATGCGCCTGCGGGTGCGGTCGTCGCGGCGCCGGCGGTCAAGGAGCGCTTGGAGTCGTTTATGACCGATGTCGCGGTGGGGTTGGGTCGTTCGGAGCAGCGTCGCTGCGCGGGGTTGTATGCGCGTGGGTTGTTGGAGGCCGGCGCGCGTAAGTCGCTTGAGCCGATCGTCGCGAGGCTGGGCGAGGATGGCGATTATGAGGCGTTGCAGCACTTCTTGGCCGACAGCCCGTGGGATCCGGGCGTGATCCAGCGGGCGGTCGCCGAGCGCGTGGCGCCGCAGATTGGCGTTGAGGCGTGGGTGATCGACGACACCGGGATCCCCAAGGACGGCAAGCACTCGCCCGGAGTCAAGCGTCAGTACTCGGGCACGCTGGGCAAGATCGGGAACTGTCAGATCGCGGTGTCGGTGCACGCGGTCTCAGAGCGCGGCACGCTGCCGTTGGATTGGGCGCTGTATCTGCCCGAGGAGTGGTGCCAGGACGCCGAGCGTCGCAGGAAGGCCAAGGTCCCCGAGGACGTGGCGTTTCAGACCAAGCCGCAGCTGGCCGCCGGGCTGATCGAGCGCGCCGCGACCTGGGAGGTCCCGCGCGGCCCGGTGCTCGGCGACGAGGCCTACGGCAACAACTGCCAGCTGCGCGCGCGGCTAGACGATGGCGAGATCGAGTACGTGCTGAGCATCAACGCCGACGCGCTCATCTATGACCCAGACACCGCCTTTGTGAGGTGTGTCTGAGCTAACGCCACAGATCGGCCCGGCGATTAGTCCGCGTTGGGCGGGTCGGGCGGTGGGGTGTTGGTGGGATGGGTAGCTGCGCTGTGGCGGCCTGTCAAGGGCACCGCTGCG
>JBPCJA010000142.1:0-10928 GCA_051005755.1 Solirubrobacteraceae bacterium | reverse complement strand
GACCGGTGATGCCGACAGCAACCATCTTGATTGAGTGTCGTACGCGTCGCCGACGGAGCCGATCGAGGCGAGCACGTCGTGGTCGTCGAGAACCTGGTTGAAGGCGTAGCTGGTGTACTGCGAGCCGGCGTCGGAGTGGTGGACGAGCTGGACGTCGGCGCCGGCGTGACGGCGCGTGAGCGCCATCCGCAGGGCGTCGAGGACGAGGTCGGTGCGCATGTGGCTGGCGAACTGCCAGCCGACGACGCGGCGGCTGTAGACGTCGATGACGAAGCTGAAGAACACGACGCCTTCCCAGCAGCGCAGGTACGTGAAATCGGCGCACCACAACGCGTCGGGCCGAGCGGCGGTAAAGTCGCGCTGCACGAGATCTGGGCTGCGCTGCGCCGACGCGTCCGGGGTCGTCGTGCGCCACGGCCTGCCGCGCCGCTTGGCGCCCTGAATGTCCGCTTGGCGCATCAGACGCTTGACGTGGTCGCGGCCAACCGGCTCGCCGGCGCGCAGCAGCGCCCTCCACATCCGCCGGTAGCCGTAGGCGCAGTAGTTGGCCTCGTGCAGCTCCCCGATGCGCGCGAGCAGCCGCTCATCCTCGACGGCCCGCACCGACGGCGACCCCGACCTGCGGGCGTAGTACGCCGACGCCGATACCCCGAGCGTGTCGCAGAGGAGCTCGACGGCGAAGCGCTCGCGCTCAGAATCGATGAACGCGCTCACCTCCGCGGGGTCCCGTCGAGTTCCTTGGCGAAAAACACGCTGGCGGCCTTGAGGATCTCGTTGGCCCTGCGCAGCTCGCGGTTCTCGCAGTCCAGCGCCCGCAGGCGCTCACGCTCGGCGCTCGTCAACCGGTCGTTGCGCGTCCCGGCGTCCGCCTCGGCCTGGCGCACCCACAGCCGTAGCGCTTCCTTGTGGACGCCGAGATCGCGCGCGACCGCGGCGATCGGGCGCTGAGACTCGAACACGAGCCGCACAGCGCGCTCGCGCAGCTCCGCGGGGTACTTCGTCGGTCGTGGCATTCCTTGGAGTTCCTCTCCCCAGGACAGAATCCCTGGTTTGAAGGCCTCCGTCGAAGTCAGCCTGCCTCACGCCTCGCCGCGCACGACCCCTGGATACCACAGGCCGCAAGCCCCTGACAGCACGGCGACCTGAACAGTCACGCCCATCGCGACTAACTCGCCAAACGCCGCGCGCGAGCTACCGGCACCCGAGCCCACGACGGCGAAATGGGGGAGTTCTTCGCGCTCCGCTCGAAGAACTCGCCAATCGATCGAGGCGCCCTCATCCCGCGACCGAACCCACCTTCCTCAGTGCCTCAGTGATGCCGTTCACCAACGCCGGCAGCACCGCCAACGACCGAGCCCGCGCGTTCCCCGCCTCGGCGCCCCACCTGCCCCTCAGAGTGCCGGTTTGCCGTCCACACCGACCCCCGCGCCGCCTGCGGAAACGCCGCGAACGCGACCGGCGCGAGCGTGTCGAGCCGGTTGGCGGCGAGACTGTTCGGCGGGGCCGGCGGCGGTCGCGGCGAGACCGGCGCTGGACACGGCCGCCGACTCGCCTGGCACGCGCGCAGGCACTCGATGGCCTCCGAGAGCCCGGCCACGGCGGCCTGGACCTCAGCCGACGTGGCCGCGGCGCGAACGTGGATCTCGGTCACGTCGGTCTCGCAGTCGACACGCGTTGGTCGAGCAGGAATACGCGGCCGCAAGTGGAGCTGAGGGGGCTCGAACCCCTGACCTCGTGACTGCCAGTCACGCGCTCTCCCAGCTGAGCTACAGCCCCAAGCGGTTGGACGGAGGCATCTTAACACCCGCCATCAGAGCCGCCGCGGGATGAACTCCGGCACGTCGAGGTCGTCCGGCGGGGGCGGGGCGGCCGGCCGGCCGCCTGGGCGGCGGTCGGGGTCGGCGGCGTCCAGGCGCGCCTTGAGCTCGCCGTGGGTGGCGCGGATGTCGCGCAGGAGGCGCTCGGCGTTGACGCGCAGGGAGTCCGACAGCTCGCGGAGGTGGCCGCTGACCTGCTCGCCCTCGCGCAGCACGTCGCGGGCGGCGGCGCGCGCCTCGGCGATGAGCTCTCTCGCGCGCGCGAGGGCGCGCTCGCGGTCCTCCTCCGCCTTCGCGGCGGCCTGCCTGCGCAGCTCCTCGGCTTCGGCCGCGGCGTCAGTCCGCACCTGCTCGGCCTCGTCGTCGGCGGCCTGCACGCGCAGCTCTGCGGCGCGCTCCGCCTCGGCGATGCGCTCGGCCGCACGTTCCTCGGCGGCGGTGCGCAGCTCCTCCGCGGCCTGCTCGGCGGCCGCGACGATCTGCGCCACGTGGCGGGCAGTGCGCTGCACGCTGGGCGAGGGCTCGTCGGGCATGACCAGCGATAGTAGGTAGACGCGCAAGGCGCGCGCGCAAGAACGCCACCAGCGGCGGCCGCGCCGGGACGTGAGGCATCCTTGCCCGGTGCCGCCGGTCGCGAAGGTCGAGCCGATCACGACGGCTCGCGCGCTGCGCGGGCCGTTCGACTACCTGCGTCCCGAGGGCGTCGGCGTCGGCTCGGTGCTCGTCGTTCCGTTCGGCGGCCGCGACGTCGTCGGCGTCGTCGTCGGGCTTGCCGACGGCTCGGAGCTTCCCGACGAGCGGCTCGCCGCGCCGCGGCGCGTGCTCGACCACGACCTGCCGCGCGAGATCGTCGAGCTCGCCGGCTGGATGGCCGCGGAGTACTGCTCGACGCCTGCGCGCGCTCTGGCGCTCGTCTCGCCGGCGCCGGGCGCGCGCGCGAAGCTCGCGTGGTGGGCGCGCGCCACAGGCGCCGAGCCGGACGGGCGCCCGCTCTCCGCGCGCCAGCAGGCGCTGCTCGACGATCTGCGTACCAGTGGCCCGCGACCGGCCGCCGGCGACCTGCCAGCGCTGCGGCGCCTGGAGGCGCGCGGGCTCGTCGCGCTCGAGCAGCGACCGCAGCGCCGCCACGTCCGTCACGAGGCCGTCGGCGCGCGCCGCGCGCAGCCGCCGGCGCTGACGGGCGACCAGGGGCGCGCGCTGGCGGAGATCGAGGCCGCGCTGCACGCCCCCGCCCCGGAGTCGCTGCTGCTGCACGGCGTCACGGGCTCGGGCAAGACGGAGGTCTACCTGCGCGCGGCCGCGACCGCGCTCGAGCAGGATCGCGGCGTGATCGTGCTCGTCCCCGAGATCGGGCTGACGCCGCAGATCGTCTCGCGCTTCGCCGACCGCTTCGGCGACACCATCGCGGTCCTGCACTCCAAGCTCTCGGCTGGCGAGCGCCACGACGAGTGGACCCGCCTGCGCAGCGGCGCGGCGCGCGTCTGCATCGGTCCGCGCTCGGCGGTCTTCGCGCCGATCGAGCGGCTGGGCCTCATCGTCCTCGACGAGGAGCACGACGCGTCCTACAAGCACGAGGGCGACCCGCGCTACGACGCCCGCCACGTGGCGGCACGGCGCGCGGAGCGGGCCGGCGCGCTGCTGCTCGCCGGCAGTGCCACGCCGCGCCCGGAGAGCGTCCGCGCGCTGCGCCGCGTGCGCCTGCCCGCGCGCGTCGACGGCCAGGCGCTGCCGCCGGTGTCGATCGTGGACATGCGCGAGCAGGCGGGCGCGCTGCACCCCGACACGAGCCACGCCCTCGTCGACGCGCCCAAGGCGATCGTGCTGCTCAACCGGCGGGGGTGGTCGAACTTCGTCGACTGCCGTTCCTGCGGACACGCCTGGACCTGCCCGGAATGCGACGTCGCGCTCGTGCTGCACCGCGCGCAGCGCCGGTTGGCCTGCCACCACTGTGGCCATCGCGAGCGCGTGCCCGAGCGCTGCGTGTCTTGCGGGTCGATGTCGGTCGCCCGCCACGGCGCCGGCACCGAGCGCCTCGAGCACGACCTCGCCGCGATCGGCCATGAGGTCTTCCGCCTCGACGCCGACGTCGCCGACGCCGGCGCGCTGCTGCGTCGCTTCGAGGCCGCGCCGCGCGGGATCCTCGTCGGCACGCAGATGGTCGCCAAGGGCCATGACTTCCCCGACGTCACGCTCGGCGTCGTCGTCGACGCCGACGGGACGCTGCGCTTCCCGGACTTCCGCGCCGAGGAGCGGACGTTCGCGCTCGTCGCCCAGCTCGCCGGCCGCGCGGGCCGTGGGCCGGCGGGAGGGCGCGTGCTCGTCCAGACGCTGTCGCCGGATGCGCCCTCGATCGCGGCCGCCGCGCGGCACGACGCCGACGGCTTCCTGCGCGGCGAGCTCGCGCGCCGCGAGGCGCTGCGCTACCCGCCGTTCTCGCACCTCATCCGGATCGTCTGCTCGGCGCCGGAGCCGGCGGCCGTGGCCGACGCGGCGCGCGCGCTGCGCGTCGCGCTGGGGACGATCCCCGTCGCGCAGGTGCTCGGGCCCGCGCCGCTCTTCCGGCTGCGGGGGCGCGAGCGCGCGCAGCTCGTCATCAAGGCCGGCGACCGAGCGGCCGCGGTGGCGGCCGCCGGGGCGGCGGTCGCAGCGGTCGCGGGCGAGCGCGTGCGCCGCGGCGTCGCCTTCAGCGTCGACGTCGATCCCCAGTAGGCGGCATCTACACTGGCGTTCGGATGGCCGACGCCGAACAGCCCGACGTCGAGGTCGAGGAGCAGCCCCCGCCGCCACCGCCGCTCGACCCCGAGGTCCGCGCCCGCCGCGACGCGGCGCTCGCGCACGTGCGCAAGCTCGGCGACCCGATCCTGCGCACGAAGGCGCGCCCCGTCGAGCAGTTCGACGACGCGCTGCGCGACGAGGTGCGCCGCATGGCGATGCTCATGGAGGACGCGCTCGGCATCGGCCTCGCGGCGCCTCAGGTCGGCATCTCGCACCGCCTGCTCGTCTACCGCGTCGAGCCCGAGAGCCCCACGGTGGCGCTCGTCAACCCGCAGATCGAGTGGTCCAGCCGCGACGAGGAGATCTCCGAGGAGGGCTGCCTGAGCCTGCCGTTCGTCCACGTCGACGTGGAGCGCCCGGTCGCGGTGCTCGCCCGCGCCCGCGACGAGCACGGCGAGGAGGTCGTCATCGAGGCGATGGGCCTGGAGGCGCGCGTCATCCAGCACGAGATCGACCATCTCGACGGCGTCCTCATCCTCGACCGCACGAGCCGCGAGCAGCGCAAGGCGGCGATGCGGGCGATGCGGGAGGCCGAGCAGGCGGCCGCCGACGTCGCGTACCACTAGCCGGCCGCTTGCATGCGGACTGTCTACCTCGGCACGTCGAGCTTCGCGGCGGCCGTCCTGCAGCGGCTCGCGAGCAGCGCACACCGGCCGCAGCTCGTCGTCACGCGCCCCGACCGGCCGCGCGGGCGCGGGCGCAGGCTGGCGCCGCCGCCGGTCGCCGACGCGGCGCGCGCGGTCGGCCTCGAGCTCTACCAGCCCGAGAACGTCAACGACGAGCAGGCGCGAGCGCGGATTTCGGCCGCGCAGCCCGACGAGCTCGTCGTCTGCGCGTTCGGCGCGCTCATCAAGGAGCCGCTGCTCTCCGAGCACCCGCTGCTCAACGTCCACCCGTCGCTGCTTCCGCGCTGGCGCGGAGCGGCGCCCGTCGAGCGCGCGATCATGGCCGGCGACGAGCAGACCGGGGTCTCGATCATGCGCGTGACCGCCGGCTGGGACAGCGGCCCGGTCTGCCTCGCGGGCACCGAGCCGATCGCACCCGACGACACCTATGGAACGATCGCCATCCGGCTGCAGACGCTGGGCTCCGACCTGCTCCTGCGCGCGCTCGACGAGCGCCCGGACTTCGTCGAGCAGCCGGAGGACGGCATCACGTACGCCGAGAAGATCGGCCCCGACGACCGCACGCTCGACCCGGCCGCGCCGGCGGAGCTCAACGACCGCGTCGTGCGCGCGCTGAGCCCGCACATCGGCACACGCGTCGAGCTGCCCGACGGCTCGTTCCTCGGCATCCTGCGCGCCGCGGTGCGCGCGCCGGCCACCGCCGGGCCGCTGCGCGCCGACGACGGGCGGCTGCAGCTCGGCGGCCTGGAGCTGCTCGAGGTCCAGCCCGCCGGCGGCCGGCCGATGGAGGCCGCGGCGTACCTGCGGGGCCACGGCCTGCGGACGGAATGACGCGCCTCGGCGAACGGTGCGTGAGCGATGAGGGCAACATGCTCGGAATCGGTCAACCGATCCGCTGACGGCCGTCGAGCAGTGCGACCTTCGCCCGCCCGTCCAGGGCGGCGAGGTGCTCGGACAGGGGCGCGGGCCGGCCCAGGTGGAAGCCTTGGACGTAGTCGACGCCGAGGCGGGTCAGCACCTCGACGGTTTCCTGGCTGTCGACGAACTCGGCGATCGTGTGCTTGCCCATGCCGCGCGCGATCTGCACGACTGCGGCGATCAGGATGCGGTCGGTCTCGTTCTCGGCGCAGTGGTGGACGTACTCGCCGTCGATCTTCAGGTAGTCGAAGGGCAGGTGCTTGAGGTAGTAGAAGGAGCCGAAGCCGGCGCCGAAGTCATCCAGGGCGAAGCGGCAGCCCAGCTCTGACAGGCGTTCGGCGAAGGCGACGGCGCGGGCGACGTGGGCGACCGCCGCGGTCTCGGTGATCTCGAAGATCAGCCGGTCGGGCGGAACGCCCGTCTCGCGCAACCGGCGCTCGACGAGCTCGAGCAGCCCTTCGTCGCCGATCGTGTGGCCGGAGATGTTGACCTCGAAACGCAGGTCGCGGCCTGCTGCGCGTTGCTCGGCGAGCATGTCGATCGCGCGGCCGGCGACCCAGCGGTCGATCTCGCGGATGAGCCCGAGGCGCTCGGCGACGTAGAGGAAGGATCCGGGCGGGATGAGGTCACCGTGTCGATCGCGCATGCGCAGCAGCAGCTCGTACTGCGCCTGCCCGTTCGCGGCAAGGGGGATGATCGGCTGGGCGAGCAGCTCGAAGCCGTCGTGGGCGATCGCGTCGTTGATCTGCTCGACCCATTTGATGCGGCTTTCGATCTTCGGCCGCGGATGCTGTTCGGTGCGGTAGGGCGCCCAGCGGTCGCCTCCGGCCTCCTTGGCGTCGTACATCGCGAGGTCCGCATTGATCATCATCTCCTCGGCGGTCAGGCGTTCGCCGTCGTCGAAGCGGGCGATGCCGATGCTCGCGGTCACCCGCTTGTGCTCGCCTATCGGCACGGGCATGTCCTCGTCGCGCACGAGCTGCAGCAGGGCCTCGGCCACGGTCTGCGCTTCCCGCTGGTTCTCACCTGGAAGCAGCACGGCGAACTCGTCACCGCCCAGGCGTGCGAGCACGTCGCTGTCACGCAGACGCGACTGCAGGCCGTGCGCGATGCGCACGATCAGCTTGTCGCCCGCGTTGTGGCCCTTGGTGTCGTTGAAGTACTTGAAGTTGTCGAGGTCGAGCATCAGCACGCCACCCGTCGCGCCGTAGCGCTGCACGCGCGCCGCGTGGCTGTTGAGCTCGCGCTCGAAGCTGCGCCGGTTGAGCAGGCCGGTCAGCGGGTCGTGGTCGGCCATGTGGTGGAGCTGGCGCTCGTAGCTGCGCCGCTCGGTGATGTCCTGGACCTGCGCGATGAAGTGCACCGGCCGGCCGTCGCAGTCGCGGATGAGCGTGAGGTTGATGGCCGCCCAGACCGCATGGCCCGACGCATGGATGTAGCGCTTCTCGCGCATGTGTGAGGTCGCCTCGTCCGCGAGCAGGGAGCGCGTCGCGGCGGCGTCGGCCGCCACGTCGTCGGGATGCGTGATGCTCTCGCGCGAGAAGCCGGCCAGCTGCTCGTGGGTGTAGCCCACGATCGTGCAGAACGCATCGTTGACGCGCTCGTAGTGACCGCCGAGGTCGATGATCATCATGCCGATCAGCGCCTCGTCGAAGGAGTAGCGGAAGCGCTCCTCGGCGGTTTGCAGCGCCGACCGGGCGGCGCGCTCGTCCGTAACGTCCTGGCAGGTGCCGGCCAACCGCGCGGGCGGTCCGGCGCCGGCTTCGGTCTCGAGGAAGTCACCGCGTACGAGCAGCGTGCGAGTGCCGAGCGTGGCGTGCTCGAAGCGGTACTCGTCGACGAACTCGCAGCGGCGCCCGAGCTTGGCGGCCATCGAGGCCTGCAGTGCCGCCCGGTCGCCGGGATGCACGAGCGCGTCGTACTCCTCCAGCGACGGGACGCCGTCCGCGGGATCCAGGCCATGCAGCCGAAACTGCTCGGCGGACCAGCGCTGCTCGCCACTGTCCAGGTCCCACTCCCAGCTGCCGACGCCGCCGATCGCCTGGGCGTGGGTGAGCGCCCGCTCCCGGACGGCCTCGACCGCGTCGACGTGGCCTGCCGCCACCGACACCAGCAGGGCCAGCAGCAGCGGTACCGCCACGATGATCAACACGAGCTCGACCTCCGCGTCGTACACCCCCGCGTGCACCCCGGCCGCGAGCGCCGGCGCCAGCACGAGCGGACCGAGCACGACGAGCGGGACGAGGCGCAGCACGATTGCGGCACCGGGCCGTCCGCTCGTCAGCAGCGCCATGGGCTCGCGCTTGGGACGTGCCAGCATCAGCCCGATGCCCAGAGCGGCGAAGCACAACCCCGTGGGCAGCGCGATCGTCGTAAGGCCGGGCACCCTGAGCGCCTCCGGCCGCCCGCCCGAGTAGCTCACCGCCACGAGCAGGCCCAGCAGCACCACACCCAGCGCCAGCAGCGTGACCGCGCGCCCCCGGTGGCCGACGCGGTCGAGCAGCAGCACCGCCCCACCGAACGCCACGAGCCCAGCCGAGGTCGCCGGAGCCATCCGACCCGGCGCAGCCGTCATGGATTGAGGATCGGCGAACAGGAACGCGTCGATCCCGAGACTGACCCCGAACAGGTCCTCGGCCAGGGTGGCCCCGGCCAGCAACACGACAGCCGCGCCGAGCCCGTCACGCAGCCGATGGCGCCCCGGGGCGCGGGCCGCGAGCCACAGACCGCCGGCTGCCATCACCATTGCCAGCGCCGCGTTGGCCTTCATGGTCGTCTCGTCCGGGACGAGGCTGGCCAGCGTCTGCGCGCCCGCGAGCCAACCGACCAGCGCGATCCCCGCCACCAACGCCACGAAGCCCGCGAGCACCTCTGCGAGTACCGGCAGACGATTGGGCCAGACAGGATGCCTCGGTGACGTCACCAGGTGAGGTCATCGGCGCCGGCGCTGCGAGCTTGAGACTTAGCGCCCGCCGCGTCTCCTCCAGCGCGACGGGCCGAGCACCGTGCAGCGTCATGATCTTGGCCCGATGCACCGGGCACGTTTAGTCGTCGGCCGCACGGGCGGCCAAGGAAGCGACCTGCTGGCGGCCGCAGACTTCCGCGAGGCGTTCGCCACGCACCCACTGTCAGCGACCCAGCAAGAGGTCCCGCCCCTTAGGACTGTTCGGAGCAACTTGGGCAGTCGAAATAGGATCACGTGATGGCGAATCCTGTGAACCCCACGGCCCTTGTCTCGTGGGCGCACCGTGAGCCGGGCTGGACTCAGCAGCAGGTGGAAGCCTGGAAGGACGAGATAGCGGCGTTCGTTACGGCGCTCCGACGCTTCGGTATCGATGCACAAGTCGATCTGCATCACGTGTCCCGGCGCGGGGTCGACTGGACCCGGTTCGGGGCCAAGGCCATCAGAGACAGAGACTGGGTCATCGTGGCGCTCAGCCCAGCTTGGCGCGACCGCTGGGAAGGAACCAACTCACCGACGGTTGGATCTGGCGCCGTCGCCGAGGCCGACGCCCTGCACAGCGTATTTGCGGAGGACCAACGGGCGTTACGAGACATGCTTGTGCTTGTCACTTTGCCGTCCATGGCCGACGAGCCGAGGCTCGTCCCGACTGGACTGCACGGCGTGCAAGGGCGAACGATCGCCGGGTTCGATCTGGCACACATGGCCGACCTGCTGCGATTGCTTAGGGCTCACGACTTGGCAAATGACGGCGTGGCAGGCGTCGATCCCCAGTGTTGGCGGGCGCTGAGCCCACCTGAAGCCACCAATTGCTCAGTCGTGAGCCCTTACCGGCCAAGGCGCGTATCCAGTCGCGCCGCTAGGGGAGATCCCGGAACTCTCCCCCGTCGTGCCGGCAGGGGCCCACGGGCTGACCGGCCTCAGCGCGCCCATCGCGGATGTCAGTGGCGACGATGCGCAGGCACAGATCGCGGTTCAGCAACGTCCGCTGCACTCCTGGCTCACTGTGCCACCGATTCGACATGCTGCTGGTCATGTCGTGCCCGTCGTCGATCCCGCCGTCAGATGCGCGCCGGCCGCCATATTCGTGTTGCCCGATTACTCGGGTACGCCGTGGGCGACGCTGCCAAACCTCAGGCGCGGTGCGGGCGAGCTGGCCGCGCTGTTTGAGGATCGCGGTACCCACGTGTGCTGGCCAGCATTCACCTCGATGGAGGAGCTGACCCAGACACTGGACGACAGTGTGCACGAGGACGGCGAGCCGTTGCTGGTTTACGTGGGCGGCCACGGCATCGTGCAGGCGGGACGCCACTATACGGCGCTGGATCCGACACCACCACATTCTCCGAGCCCTGGGAATGCGCTGTCGTCGGTGCGCTTGGCCGAGCTGCTGGCTGCCGGTGGGCGCGATGTGCTGGTTATGCTCGACTCGTCTTTCGCGGGCGAGGGAGCTGTCGGCATGATCGGCGAGGCCGTTTCGGCGCTGAAGGATACGCCTGGCACGAGGGCGTTCGCCGTCGTGGCATCCTGCGGCGCGTTCGAGTCGGTGGAGGATGGCGTGTTCATCGCGAAGCTTCTGGAGCTCGTGCGCGGCGGGCCGCGTCACGATGTCAACGCGTGGGGTCCTGGCGACGAGCGAATCCGGGTCGGTGCACTCTCCTCAGAGCTGAGGCAGGCCGGCTTGCACGTCGTCACGGGAAATCTGGCTCTCCGGGCATGATCGTAGGTGAGGTCACTCGAGCGCGTGTTCGTGTGGGAGGGTGAGTTTGACCGGCCCGCAGGTGAGGTGAACGAGTGCGAGCGCGGCGTTGGCGGAGTGGAAGCCGTACG
>JBPCJA010000141.1:0-9847 GCA_051005755.1 Solirubrobacteraceae bacterium | reverse complement strand
ATACCGCCGCTTCCTTTCGACAGCACGGCGGCCGAGGGCCTACAAAACCGGCTGATTTCCAGGGAATTTGTCGTCCTGGCCTCAGATCTGCCCCAGTCCCTCCAGGAGAGCCGCACCCTTTTCATTTGAGCTGGATCGCCATGGCGCCGCGCACGATTGTGTCCGGGGCGGGCGGTCCTACCGCGGTGCTCTGCATGCGCAGTAGGTTGGCGTTGAATTCCTCCGACAGCCTGCGCACCTCGCTGTCGAGCTGGCCGCCCTTGAAGATCGTCTTATCCTTGTTCTCGTCGACGCTGCGCGTGAGGCCGTAGATCGCCTGGTCCTGGCGCGCGCCTTCGAGCAGCAGCTGGAACGAGCGCTCGACGCGGGTGATCGCAGCGGCCGGGATCGTCACGCTCGAGGTTCTCGGCCGGCAGTTGCTCGAGCCGGCGTTGCACGCGCATGCAGACACCTCAATCTTGATTTGGATCAGTGCGCAACCGGTAGCACCCACGCTGCATGCGTTCAAATGCCCCGTTCTGGGCCAGCGTGCCTTTGACGGTTGATGATGGCAATCGTCGACCCAAACGAGCCTCAACGAGTCGGCGAACTTCGACGGTCGGCAAGCCGAGCGGATGATCCGCCAGGGCCAGCTTGATCGCCCGAAGAATCTCGCCCTGCGCACTTCGTCGCGGGACCGTGACTACGTTGTGCATGGCGACCGCAGAACCAAGCGTGTCCAGAGCATCGATGATCCCAGCGAGTAGCGCACCGGTTTCCGGGTTCGAGAGAGCCCCGATTAGCTCCATAGCTGCAAACGAGCCACTTTTGTCTCACGACGCCGCCGGCTCCTCGATCTGCGTGCCCACTACGTGCCCAATGCCGCTGTGGACCTCCCCGAGCGCTGCAAGCGCGGGATCTGCCCGCTCTGGACCGTGTCCGCGCCGCGAACCACAGCCGATCTGCGCCACTGCCTCGCCAGCGCGATCAGCACCGTCGCCGCCGCCCACACCGACACCTGCAACGCCACGCACACCGGCACACCGTCGGCGACCGTCGCGATCGTCCGCGAACGCGACAACGTCTGGGACTAGCTCGTCCTCTCGGACACCACCATCATCTCCTTCGCCAGTCCTCAGCCTGCGACGACCACCGTCACGACTGCGAGCACGCCGAGGACCGCCGCCGGAGCAATGTGCGCCAAGCTGTCTCGAACGCGCAGATGCGCGAACAGCGCTCCGAGCATCGTCACGGCCAGCAACGCCGCGCCCAGCCGCGCAAGGTCGGGGTCGTCACCGACGACACCGCCAACCAGCAAGCCCGCCGCCGCGACCTCCACCAGACCGATCACCGGCGTCACGCTCGGCGGCAGCCGGAGCCGGGCGATATCGGCTCGGCGCTGCCCTGCCTGGGGCCCGGCGATCTTCGGCAGCCCCGCGGCCAAGAACGCGAGGGCGAGCAGGACAGACAGCACGATGGGAACGGTCTCCATGAACGTCAGGGGCGGTTGGACAACCTCCTGATACACCGCAAGATCAAGGGTGCCGGCCATGGGAGACGGCCGTCACGGCTAGCCAGACGTGCTGAACGCTCGACGAAGGAGGCAGACATCGACAAGCGGACATTGGGCAGCGGCGACGCGGCGCTCGAGGTCTCCGCCCAGGCCTCGGCTGCATGGGGATGCTGGGAATCGGCTTCGTCGCCTATAGCCCCCTGGGCCGCGGCTTTCTGACGGGCCGCATCCGCTCGCCGGAGGATCTGCCCGAAGACGACTCGCGGCGCAGCGGCTTCTTTCCCCGCTTCGTCGGGGAGAACTTCCAGCGCAACCTCGACCTGGTGGAGCGCGTGACGGAGATCGCGGAGGAGAAGGGCGTCGCGCCGGGCCAGCTCGCCTTGGCCTGGGTGATGGCCCAGGGCGAGGACATCGTTCCGATTCCGGGTACCAAACGCCGTTCCTACCTCGAGGAGAATGCCGCGGCGGTCCACGTCGAGCTCACCGCCGACGACCTGGCGCGAATCGACGAGGTCGCACCGGCCGGCGCCGGCATCGGCGACCGCTACGCCGACATGTCGTCGGTCCACCGCTGAGCCGCAAGAAACCATGGATCCCGTTGGCCCTGGTACGGCGCCAGCAAGGAGACCGCAGGTGCAGCTCGAGGCGCGCTCTACCAGGACGCCATCAGCTTGCGGACTTTGCGAAACAAGTACGGCCCGAGCGTCCTCGCATAGCTCACGGTGATATGGCCGAAGATGTCCCTGTTGACCAGCACGCCGCCGATGACCGGATAGCAGTTCCGGGGGCTGCAGAAGAACTCCGTGAGGTCGATGTACTGATAGCGCTTTGAGTGAAGCGCCAGCACGGCCGCGACCGCCGTGTCGTCTCGGAGCGCAACGGAACGCCGCAGCGGGCAGGCCGGCCCCGGCCGCTCCGTCCCGGCCGCGCTCACGCGCCGTACGCAATCAAGCGTGGCTTGCGAGGAGGCCGGCGTGTCTCGCAGGACGATGACGTGCTTGACGGTCGGCGGCAGCGCCTGCCATGCGCGCCGAAACCCGGCGACCTTGACCCCGGACTGCGTCTGCCCGGGCGCCACCACGATCGGCGTGTCGGCGTTCTGGGTCACGAACACGGTGCTGACCTCAGGATGATCACGAAACCACGCCAGGACCGATCGATACCACGCGATGCACGGCTCGCGAGGCCCCTCGAAGAAGGAGTCGACTGCCTGCGAGAAATAGCAACCGCCGGCCGAGATCGAGTATCCCCGCCACGACTTGGGGCTCACGACTGAGCAACTGGCGGCGTCCGGTGAGCTCAGCGCCCGGAAACGCTGGGGATTGACGCCTGTCACCACTTCATTTGCCAAGTCCGGAGCCCTTGGCGTTGGCGACGATGTTGAGCGCGGCCCGCCAGTGGTACGTGTGACTGTCACCGACCAACGCGAAATGCCCCGTGGCACTCGCTTCGCGAACACCAAACCAACAGCCCACCTCGTCGAACGGCGCGCAACCAGCCCCGGGGTCGCGATCGACCTCATCCGGCGCCGGATACACCGACCGCGTCGGATTGACGCACGGGCGCTTGGGATCGCGCTCCGCAGCCCCACGACATTTCGGCGTTGCGGCCGCTGACGTGCCGACGCTCGGCGCAGACCTTGACTCACCCGGCGTGTTCTGCTGGTAGCTGCTCTTGACGCGCCGCCTGCCCCACGTGCACGTGAACGTCCCATAGAACAACGTCGAGGTGCTCGAGTCCTTCCTGCCGATGCAGGTCCAGTTCGTGAGCACCTTCGTGGCGCACCGGTACCCCGACTGGGTGCGGCACCTGTGGAAGGCCTTCATGACCTTTCTCGCAGTCGCGCACGAGGCGTTCTTCTCCTTCAGCGACAGGTTGTAGGTCGGCGTGCCGCCCGGCGGTTGTTGCATGCTCTGGGCCAGGCCGCACGACTCATAGGACGTGGCGGACTCCGCGGCCTGCGCACCGATCATCGAGGTGAGCGCGGCCAACGCACCGATCATGGCGAGCAGCGATCCGCGGCGGGTACGTGCAACCACGTGTGAGCCTCCTCTCGGGGAGAGCAGTGTCAGCGCTCCACGACGCGCAGCAGCACGTCGATGACGTCCGGGTCGAACTGTGTTCCGGCCTTGTCACGCAGTTCGGCCGCAGCCGCGGCCGTGTCCATCGGCACGGTGCGGTACGGCCGCGAGCTGATCATCGGATCATCGCGTGGTAGGCGTCGCAGGCGAACGTGATCCGGCTCGCGAGTGGGATCTGCTCACGGGTCAGAGCGTCGGGGTAGCCCTTGCCGTCGCAGCGCTCGTGCTCGGCGCGAATCGCCAGCGCGACGGGGGCGAGGCTCGCGATCGACGCGACGATCTGCGCGCCGATGACCGGGTGCGTGTGCATGATCTCCCATTCGGCCTCGTCGAGTGGCCCCTCCTTCGCTAGGATCGTGTCGGAGATCCCGAGCTTGCCGATGTCGTGCAGCAGCGCCACCTGCTTGACCTCCTCCGCGAAGCTCTCGGGCATGCCCAGACCGCGGGTGACCTGAACCGCCAGCTCGACGACCGCCTCGCTGTGGCGGCCGGTGTAGCTGTCGCGCGCGTCGAGGCCGGCGAACAGGGCACCGAGCGCGATCGCCTCGTTGCGGTGCCGCTGTGCCGCACGTTGGATCTCGGCACGCTCGAGCTCGTGGGCGAGCATCCGCCCGAGCACGCGCATGAAGGCGATGTCGCGGTCGCGCAGCCATGGGGCGGCGGCGTGGCTTGCGCAGCACAGCGTGCCGTACAGACGCCCGTCGCTGAAGCTCACGGGGACGCCGACGTACGAGCCGAGCGGCGGCGCAAGACCGGCCACCCGCTCGTCGCGCCGCGCGTCGGCGATGAGGTTCGGCAGGTGGCCGTCGACGACGCGCTGGCAGTACGTATCACCGAGTGGAATCGTCGTGCCGGGCTGCAGCCCCAACGAGCACGCGTCGCCGTGCGCGCGCCGGACGACCTGTTCGACCGCGGTCAGGTGGCTGCAATACGAGACGTCCATGTGGAGGTGGCTCTCGCGCGGCGACCAGGACGCGCAGCTCCGACTCCTCGGTCTCGGTCTCGGCCAGCGCCGCTGCGGCCTCGAGGCGCTGGTACTCCTCGGCTGCGTGCAGCTCGGCGGCAGCGCGCAGCGCTGCGGCAGTTGGGTATGCGTCCTCGCTCGACGTCATGCGCATGGCACGTCGCGCTCACATCGCCTTACCCTGCCAGCGGCGTGGGCCAACACTCCTGAACCGCGAACGTACCACCACCAAAAAGCGACATCTCCTGCGTATGGAGCTTTCAGTCACATTGACCTGTTAAATGCGGTCCGGTGCCGATCCCTGCCGCCGTTGGGCGCCGGCCCGGCGCCTACCGGCCCCCGGCGGCGGTCGAGCAGCACGTCGCGCACCGCGCCCCGGAGGCCTCGAGCTCGCGGCGCCGCAAAACGCCGCCAGTGCCCATGTTACGAGGTCGTTGCAATACCGAGAGGTATCGCTTAGTCTGGCGCGGTCGTTGGGAGGACCGAGCGAAAGGGGTGGGGTATGGAGGGTCATGACATCGACGTGTCGCGCCTGGCGGACGTCGGGCCGCAGCGGAGTGTGGCGGTCAGATCGGCACTCAAGGCCACGCTTGACCGCGAGCTGGCCGAACAGGCATCGACGCCGAGCGCCAGGAACATCGGGGCGGCTACGCCGGAGCACACCGCGAGTCCGGGTCATCGCATGCCAGCGCACGCACGCGCGGACCGACTGAGGCGCTGATCCACGGAGCGTGAGCAGACCTTGCCCCCGCTGGACCTGACCGAGGGCCGCTCCATGCCTGATCCGCTGGACGCGCTGAGTGGAGTGACCTTCAAGGTCGCGTCCCGCTGCAACCTGAACTGCTCGTACTGCTACGTCTTCAACAAGGGCGACACCACGTGGCGTGAGCGTCCGGCCCGCATGTCGCAGGAGGTCTTCGAGGCGGGCATCGCCCGGCTCCGAGAGGCCTGCCTGCGCACCGGCCGCGAGCAGGTCAGCGTGACGTTGCACGGCGGGGAGCCGACCCTCATCGGCGCCACGCGCGCCCGGACGTTCTTCGAGGCGGCCCGCCGCGGCCTCGAGGGCGTGGCCGACGTGCGACTGGCCATCCAGACCAACGGCACGCGGCTGACCAGGGAGTGGGTGGATCTCTTCGACGAGCATCGCGTCGACGTCGGCGTGAGCATGGACGGGCCGAGAGCCGTCCATGACCGCCAGCGCGTCGACCACCGGGGGCGCGGCAGCTACCGGGCCGTGCGTCGCGGCCTGGATCTGCTGCACGAAGGCGGCGTGCCGTTCGCCTTGCTGTCCGTGGTCGACTTCGAATCCGACCCCCTGGAGGTCCACGAGCACTTCTGTGCGCTGGGCCCCGATCACATCAGCTACCTCATGCCGCACTTCACCTACGACGACATCGCCGAGGTGAACGCCCGCTACGGCCCGACCCCGTGCCTGGACTGGCTGGGTCCCGTGCTCGACCACTGGTGGGAGCACGGCTCGCTGCGGACGGCCGTCCAGCCGTTCGCCTCCATGGCCAGGATCATCCTCGGCGGGCCGAGCCGCCTGGACCTGTTCGGCGGAGCGCCGCTCGGGTTCTGCTTCGTGGAGACCGACGGCGACATCGAAGGGCTGGATGTCCTCAAGATCTGCGAGGACGGCTTCGCCGGCACGGCGCACAACGTCCTCACCGACGGATTCGAGGCCTTCGCCGCCGGCGACGGACTGCATTCGGAGACGGTCTTCCGGGGCCGCCCGCTGCCGACCGGCTGCACCGGCTGCCCGGAGGCCGAGACCTGCGGCGGGGGATACGTCCCACACCGGTACCTGCGAGGTGCGGGCCTGGACCGGCCGAGCGTGTGGTGCCGCGACCTGCTCGGCCTCTTCGGCCAGCTGCGCCGCCTGCTCGCGGTGGACCACCGCGAGACGCTGTCGCGCCGGCGGGCGCTGGCCGAGCTGGCCGCCGCGGCGGCTTCGGCATAAGCGGCGCGTCGTGACGGACGCTGCGAGGCCGCTCTGCCCTACCTCAGTGGCCAGGGAGAGCGCGTCCGCGTGACCGGCGGTCGCTGCGCGTAGGCCTCCCGTGACGAGTCGGTGGCCACCGAAACCGCGGCACCGTACCTCGCCGCCGCCGGCTCCACCGGATAGTGGGTCGTACCGTCGGGCGACCGCGTTCCCACCATGAGGATGGCGCACGGCCCGTCGCCGGCGCCGATGGTGATGTGCGCCGTCCCCGGAGGGCAGTGCAGGTAGTCCCACGTGCGCATGTGACGCTCCTCGCCCTCGACGATCGCCAGGCACTCGCCGGACAACACCAAGAAGCCCTCCTGCTCGCTCTCTGCGTGGTACATCGCCGACGGTTCGCCGGGCGCAAGCACGTGTACACCGACGCCGAGCGTCGGCGACGGGACGGCCGGCGCCTCGAACACGCACCACGTGCCCCCTCCGGGCATCGTCTCCCAGCTCAACTCGTTCAGGTTCAGGATGAACCAGCCGTCGCCTACGGGCACACGACCAGTCTCTGTCTCCTGGATGTCGGCCTCGCGCATCCCGCCAAAGGTACGGCTGCATCCGGCGTCTGCCCGCGGACCGTCGCGCGACTCCGTGTGAGCCGCTGCCTCGTCATGCCACGGGGAATCGTCGCGCCAGCTCGGACGCGATCGACCTCATCTGCTGCTGTGAGAGATCGCCGTCGCGATTGAGCCGTCTGGCCAGCGAGCGCGGGCGCATCAGCGCGAAGCCGCGTATGCGCAGCGTGCGCAGCGCCGGGATGCTGGTGGACGTCAGCCTGCCCTGCGGGGCGACGAAGCACATCGCTCCGTTCACCGCGATCGCCGGGTCCACGTCGGCCACCGCGGCCGCGACGAGCTCGACCTGCATGGTCAGGCGGTCGACGAGCCTGGTCCTGTCGCGGCCCGCCACGATGAGCCGGGTCCTGTCACACCCCGCCACGGCGAGGTGGGCCTGACACACCTGCACCTTGCCCCTGTAACGCTTCGCGTCGATGACCCATACGCCCGACCGAGCGACGGCTATGTGGTCGATGTTCGTCTGCCGTCCAGGGATGCGACGGTCATGCAGCAGCACGACACGATCGCCGCAGCGCTTCGCGAGTGTCCCGGCGACGACGATCTCGCCTCCGGTACTCCAGGTCCGCGTGTCCTGCCGGGCCTTGCGCAGTACAAGCCACGCGCCGCCGATCCGGGGATGACGCTGCCGCGTGAGGCCTTTGCGCTTCGCGCGACGCCGCTCTTGGTCGCGTCCTGCGCTCCCTCCGGGCACCCCCGGCTCGATGGCCTGCTCGTCGCCCATCCGCGCACATCCAAACACGATGGCCCGTGGGCACACGCCGCAGCGCAACTGTGTCCCGCCACCGTTCGCAAGGCGATGCAGTTCGCGGCGGCATTCTTCGTCGGGTTGCGTTGCGGCTGCCCGCCAACCCCGCGTGTATCTTGCTTGCGCTGATTGCTGAGACGCTCCCTGCCAGCCACGAGGAAGGAACCCAATCTCCGCGCCGTACACACATCGGAATCTGCGCGACGTCGAGGATTCGGCGGCCAAGTTCGGCTTCGGCGAGACCCAGGAAGCGCGCTTCGCGAGCGAGGACCTCGAGACCGAGCAGACCGGGCTCAGCCACCACCACATCAAGCTAAGCGCAGCGGGCGCCGCTCAAGCCACGAGCCGCACCGCCGGGACCTCGTCGGCGCGTGCGATCGCCAGCGCGAGAAAGGCCTTGGCGGCCGGCGGCTGGCGCCGGCGCGCGCGCCAGACGAGCGCCACCGGCCAGGTGAAGGGCTCCGGCCCGATCGGGCGCAGCTCGATGGGAGGACCGGGTTCCTCGGCGGCCGATCGCGGGATGACGGCGACGCCCATCCCCTTGGAGACGAGCGCGCGGACGGCGCCCATCTCCGTGCAGATGAAGGCGTTGCGCGGCGTCAGCCCATGGTCGTCGAGCGTCAGCTCCAGGCGGCGGCGCAGGGCCGAGTTCTCGCGGTAGGTCACGAGGTCCAGGCCCGCGAGCTGCGGGAAGGTGACATGGTCCTGGTCGGCGAGCGGGTGGCCGACCGGCAGCGTGCAGACGAACTCCTCCTCCGACAGCAGCGTCGCGGCGAACTCCTCACCCAGCGCGTCGGGGTCGACCGCGGTGAAGATCGCATCGAGCTCGTCCGCGCGGATCTGCGCGAGCAGCTCCTCCTGCGTGCCCTCGACGAAGTGGATCGCCACGCCCGGGTGCTGGTCGTGGAAGTCGGCGATGACGGCGTAGAGGTCGTACAGGCCGGTCGGCCACATGCCGCCCAGGCGCAGGTCGCCACGCAGCAGGCCCGCCATCTCGTCGAGCTCGTCGCGCAGCCCGTCGACCTCGGAGAGCACGCGCTGCGCGTAGTCCAGGACGAGCTCCCCCTCGGCGGTGAGCTCGACGCGGCGGCTCGAGCGCACGAAGAGCGTGATGCCGAGCTCGGCCTCGAGCCGGCTGAGCTGCTGCGAGACCGCGGACTGGGCGAGATGAAGCTCCTCCCCCGCCTTCGTGAACGAGCCGTGGCGGGCGATCGCGACGACCGTGCGCAGGTGCCGAAGCTCCATGCGCACAAGCCTGGCAGGTCACCATCCAGAAGTAGAAGATGGGTCCGTGGGGTCAGCGATCACGTGACGCGATGGATGCCTCGTCCGCTTCGGCGCCGCCCGATCCGGTGGCGCCGAGGGTACGCTCCTGCGCGTGACGACACGGGCGGCGGCGGCGCTCCCACACCGGGCGCTCGCGGGGAGCGTCGCGGGCAAGGCGATCGAGGCGCTGACGCTCGCGGGGCTCGTCGCGCTCGTGCCGCGCGCGCTCGGGCCGGGCGACTACGGCGCATTCGCGGTCGCGCTGGCGGTCGCGACGGGGATCGCGACGGCGACGGGCATCGGCGGGCCAGCGCTCTTCGCGCGGGTGCTCGCGCCGCTGCAGAGCGGCGCGCGGCGCGAAGCTGCGCGGGTGCTCGCGCGGCGCGTCGCAGTCGCACGCTCGGTGCTGCTCGCGCTGCTGGCGGCCACGGCGGCGGCCGGAGCCGTGATCGCTCCCGGATCCGTGAGCGCGCTGCAGGTCGGGCTCGTCGCGGCGGCGGCGGTGCTCGGCACGGGCGCGACGCTCGTCTCGCAGCTCGCGCTCGGGCTCGAGCGGACCGTCGCGTGGAGTCTGCGCTACCCGCTCGAGAACGGGGTCATCGTCGGCGGCTCGCTCGTCCTGTACCCGCTCGCCGGCCTCGACGGCGCGCTCGCCGCGATCGCGCTCGGCGCCGCGGCGGCACTCGCGCTGGCCGTGGCGACCGCCTGGCCGGCGCTGCGCGGGGCACGGC
>JBPCJA010000140.1:0-11724 GCA_051005755.1 Solirubrobacteraceae bacterium | reverse complement strand
CCCGAAGGCGGGCTACTACGAGGAGGGCGTCTTCGCCGAAGAGCCGGGCGACAACCAGTGCCTCGTCGAGATCGGTTGCTGGGGTCCGGTCGTGCAGTGCAACATCGTCGAGCGCGGCGCGATCAACAACATGGGCGGCTGCATGGTCGCCGGCGGCGCCTGCATCGGCTGCACGATGCCCGGCTTCCCCGACAAGTTCAGCCCGTTCTACAAGGCGCCGCCCGGCTCCGCCATCTCGGGTGGGGTTTCGAAGGTCACCGGGGGCGCGATCCGGCGGCTGCGCCGGCTGTCGATGCGCAGCGGCAACACCGAACCGATGTGGGACAAGGCGGGCGAGGTCCCGTCGGGCTGGGCAGACGGACGCAGCGGCCCGGGTGCGGTCGGGCGCGCGAACGCGTTCTTCTACAAGAAGCTGCAGTACCGCGGCTCCGTGAACTACGGCAAGCGCAACAAGAGCCAGCCGCTGCCGCAGAGCCGGAACATCCTGAGTCAGAAGGGCGTCAACCTCCAGACGAGCGTCGACGTACTGGGCGACAGAGTCGACCACCGGGAGGGCGTTTAGATGTGCTTCAAGAACTTGCCGATCGAGTTCGACGCGCAGGGCAACGCGACGCTGAAGCCGGGCGTCGCCAATCCTTACTCGTACATCGAGACGCCGGCGCCGACACCGATCGAGGACGACCCGGAGCGGATGCGGGAGCTGTTCGCGCGCAACGGCGCCGTCCGCCGCGTCGACTTCGATCCGGTCACCCGCGTCGCGGGCGCGCTGGCGTTCCACACGGTCGTGGACCTCGAGAACCGGCAGGTCATGGAGACCGCGTCGATGGCGACCCTCTTCCGCGGCTACGAGATCATCCTCAAGGGCCGCGATCCGCGCGACGCGATCTTCATCTCCAGCCGCGCATGCGGAGTGTGCGGCGGCGTGCACGCGACCGCGTCGGCGCTCGCCTGCGAGATGGCGTTCGGCATCAAGCCCCCACCGATGGGCGTCGTTGCGCGCAACCTGCTGCTCTCGACCGAGTACCTCTACGACCATCCGATTCACCTGTCGCTGCTTGCGGGCCCGGACTTCTCCGAGGCCGCGGTGCGCGAGACCAACCCGGAGATCTGGGAGCGCGCCCGCAACACCAAGACGCGCGGCGCGGCCACCCACGGCTACGAGCTGATGTCGGATCTCATGACCGACCTGACGCCGCTGACCGGCAAGCTCTATCTCGAGGGCCTGTACTACACGCGTCTGGCGCGCGAGGCCTACGTCCTCATCGGCGGCAAGTACCCGCACCCGCAGACCGTGGTGCCCGGCGGCGTCAGCACCACGATCGACGCTTCCGACCTCAACGAGATCATGCTGCGCGTCGTCAAGTACTTCGACTACGGGCGCAAGACGGCGGCCATCTGGGATGACCTCGCCGAGTTCTTCTACGAGGTCAACCCGAAGTACCGCGACATCGGGACGCGTCCCGCGAACATGATCGAGCCCGGACAGTGGGACGACCCCTACGCCTACGACGCGACATACGAGAACTGCGACGCATGGGGCCATGAGCGCTGGGCGCCCGCGGGCGTGCTGGTCGACGGTGAGCTGCGCACGACGAGCCTGCAGATGCTCAACGCCGGTGTCGAGGAGTTCGTCGAACACGCCTTCTACGACGAGTGGACGGGCAACGGAAACGAGTACTACCGCCACAAGACCGACCCGGCAGGCAACCCGCTGTCGCCGTGGCACCCGTGGAACAAGGAGACGATCCCCAAGCCGCAGGCCACGAGCTGGAAGGAGAAGTACTCCTGGTCGACGGCGCCACGCTGGGATCGGATGGCGATGGAGACCGGCGCCTACTCGCGCATCTGGGTCGCCGCGCAGTCGCCGCGCTACCGCGACTGCAACTACATCGAGTCCACGGGCACGAGCGTGAAGGTGCACCTCCCCAAGGCCGAGCTGCCCAACACCGAGATCGAGTGGAAGATCCCGCAGACATGGGGGGCCTTCGAGCGCAACCGTGCCCGCGCCTACTGCATCCTCTACACCGCGGCGATCGCGTACGACAACCTGCAGATCGCCTACGACCTGCTGCGCAAGGGCGGGCCGGACGCGCGGATGTCCACGCCATACGAGATGCCGAAGGATCACCGCATCGGCGTCGGGCTCTGGGGCGCCGGCCGCGGCTACCTCACCCACCACCTCGAGATGGACAAAGGCGTACTCGAGAACTACCAGATCCTCACGCCGTCGACATGGATGGCCTCGCCGAAGGACCCGTTCGGCAACCCGGGGCCCTACGAGGAAGCCGTCCTGGCGACGCCGCTGCTGGAGAACTACGAGAAGCCAGAGGACTTCAAGGGCATCGACGTGCTCCGCGCGATCCGCAGCTTCGACCCGTGCATGCCCTGCACGACGCACCTGCACATGGACGGGCGCACGATCTCACGCGAGATCGTCAGCTGCGCCTGCGGAGCCGACGGCGACGACCATGACCATTAGCCGAGCGCACAGAACCACGTAGGGGTCGAGCTCGTGCGCGTGCTCGTCGCCGGAGTCGGCTATCGCTTCCTGCGCGACAACGCGCTCGGGGTCTACATCACCGACACGCTCGGCCCGCAGGGATCCAACGGGGTGGAGTTCGAGGATCTCGGCTACCACCCCGTCGGGTTCACGCAGAACCTCAACGAGCGCCCGGACTACGATCGCATCGTGTTCGTCGGAGCAGTGGATCGAGGCCGCGCGCCCGGCACCGTCACCACGTATCGATACGACCACGTGTTGCCGGACGACAAGGAGGTCCAGGAGCGCATCGGCGATTCGGTCACCGGGTCGATCTCGCTCGACAACCTCATCGTCGTCTCGGAGGCCTTCAAGGCGCTGCCCGAGGACGTATGGGTCGTCGAGGTGCAGCCCGCCGACGAGACCTGGGGCGATGGCTTCAGCGAAGCGATCGAGGCCAAGCTGCCGGAGATCACGGAGACGGTATGGAGTTTGACCGGGCCGTAGCCGAGCTCGAGACACTCGTCGGCACGCTCGAACGCGACGGCGACGAGCGGGCGCTCGAGCTGCTGCGGCTCATGGACGCCATCCATCGGCCGGCGCTCGAGCTGCTGCTCGCCGGCAATGCCGATCACCCGATCGCGGCGGCCGTGCTGGCGATGTACGAGCTCGTGCCGCTCGACGAACGCACGCAGATCGAGGAGGCGCTCGACGAGATCCGCCCCTACATCGAGTCTCACGGCGGCGGCTTGGACCTGCTCGACGTCGAGGGTGGCGTCGTGCACGTGCGCATGTCGGGCTCCTGCCACGGTTGCGCCGCGTCGGCGATGACGCTGCGCCGCGGCGTCGAGGCCAAGCTGCGCGAGCGCATCCCGTGGTTCGAGGACATCGTCGCCCACGAGCCGCAGGACGCCCCCGAGCAGGACACCCCAAACGTCCTGCCGCTGCTGCAGATCGATCCCAGCCCGCGCCCGCCGCCCGGTGACGGCCAGCTGCTGCAGATCGCGCAGCTCAAGCGGCCGGTATTCGCCGACGTCGGGCCGCTCGCCGACCTGCCGCCGGGCGAGATGACGGTCGCGCACGTCGACGACAAGGAGATACTCGTCCTCAACCTCGACGGCGAGCCCTACGCCTTCCGCAACATCTGCCCGGTCGACGGGCGCTCGCCCTTGGACGGCGGTCGCCTCACGGGTAGCGTGCTCGTCTGCCCATGGCACAACTGCGCGTACGATGCCCGATCTGGCAAGCGCGCGGACGACGAGCCCGGCCAGCCGTCGCTGGCCGTCGTCCCGATCGCGGTGTCCGACGGCGTCCTGCGGGTCGCGGCGAACGTCGCGTGAGCGCGACAGCCTCGTCGGAGCCGACGGGCGTGAGAGCCAAGCGCATCCTCGTCGCCGGCGTCGGCAACGTCCTGCGCGGCGACGACGGCTTCGGCCCGGCGGTCACCGAGCTTTTGGGCCACCTGCCGCAGGGCGCCCACGTCGTCGAGACCGGGATCGGGGGCATCGCTCTCCTGCAGGAGTTGATGGTCGGCTGCGACGGGCTCGTGCTCATCGACGCCGTCGAGCGCGGCGCCGCACCCGGGACGGTGTTCGTCCTGGAGCCGGACGTCGGCGAAGGCGTCCACGTTCCGGATGTCCACCTCGCCAACCCCGACCGCGTGCTGTCGATGGCCAAGACGATGGGCGTCCTGCCCGACCGCGTCAGGATCATCGGCTGCCAGCCCGCAGACGTCGACGAGCTGTGCCAGGGCCTTTCCCCCGTGGTGCAGCGGGCGCTTCCCTTTGCCGTGCAGAAGGTCGAGGAGACCGTCGATGCATGGCTATGACTCGATCGACGAGCTGCGCCGGGCGCTGACGAACCAGCGCTACCTCGTCGACGACGGACTCGGCACCGTCGTGTTCCTCGCCCTCAAGCTCCGCCGGCCGCTGCTGCTGGAGGGTGAGCCCGGCGTCGGCAAGACCGAGCTGGCCAAGGCGCTCGCCGCCGCCACCGGCGCGCCCCTCATCCGGCTGCAGTGCTACGAGGGCATCGACATCCATCACGCGCTCTACGACTGGGACTATCCGCGCCAGCTCTTGCAGCTGCGCGCCGGCGGCACCACGCAGCTGTACTCGGCCGAGTTCCTGCTGCGCAGGCCGCTCCTCGAGTCTCTCGCGCAGCCGGGCGCCGTCCTGCTCATCGACGAGCTCGACCGCGCGGACGACGAGTTCGAGGCCTTCCTGCTCGAGTTCCTCTCCGAGTTTCAGGTGACGATCCCCGAGGTCGGGGTCTACAAGGCGGAGCAGCCGCCGGTCGTGATCATCACCTCAAACCGCACGCGCGACCTGCACGAGGCCCTCAAGCGCCGCTGCCTGTACCACTGGATCGAGCATCCAGACTTCGAGCGCGAGCTTGCGATCGTGCGCGCGCGCCTACCGCACATCGGCCAGCATCTCGCCAGCCAGGTCTGCGCGTTCGTGCAGGACCTGCGCTGGCTGGATCTGTACCGCGCGCCGGGGGTCGGCGAGACGCTCGACTGGCTGGAGGGATTCCACGCCCTCGGACGCCAGCAGCTGGATCCCGCGACCGCCGACCGCACGCTGGGCGTGCTGCTCAAGGAGCGCGAGGACCTCGATCGCATCCGCGGCCAGGGCCTCGATGGCCTCATCGCTCGATCGCAGGACCAATCACGCCAGCAGGGGTGGAGGGGCGGCTACCAATGAGGATGCCCGGCGCTGCCGACCGACCGGCCGAAGCAGCGATCATGATCGCCGCGGTGCAGTTCGGGCGCGCGCTGCGGACCTACGGGCTCTGTACGAGCGTGGACAGCGAGAACGTCTTCCTGCGAGCGCTGACGGAGATCGACGTGCGCTCGGCCAACGCGGTCTACTGGGCCGGACATGCCGCGTTCGTCAAGAGTCCCGATCAGATCGAGACCTACAAGATCGTCTTCGAGCGCTTCTGGGAAGGCCGACCGCTGATTCCCCGCGAGCGCGGCTCCGAGCACGGCGAGAGCGACGCGCGGATGGGCGGTTCGCACCACGGTGGCGAGGCGCTGCCGCAATTCGGCGGCAAGGGCCGGGAGAAGGTCGCGCTCGACGGAGACCGCACGCGTGCGCACCAGGACCTTCCCAGCGCCGACGGCGAGGACGCGACGAGCAACCAGCAGGTTGGTGTGCTCGTCGCCTGGAGCGCCACGGAAGAGCTGACCGAGCACGACAGGATGCGCTACCAGCACGACGAGCTATCCGCGCTGCGTCAACTCGCCGAGGAGATCAAGCGCGCGGCGCCGGAGCGCCGCTCTCGTCGCCAGCGCCCTTCGCCGTGCGGCAACCGCTTCGACGTCCGTGGCACCGTGCGCCAGTCGCTGGCCACCGACGGCGAGGCGTTCCGGCTCGCGTACACGGCGCCGAGGCGGGTACCCCGTCGCCTGCTGTTCATCTGCGACGTGTCAGGTTCCATGGAGCGCTATTCGCGGGTGCTGCTGGCTTCGCTGAAGGTCGCGGTCGGGGCGTCGCGCAAGGCCGAGGCGTTCGTGTTCGCCACGCGGCTGACGAGGCTGACGAAGTCGCTCGACGGCCATGACTTCGAACGCGCGCTCGAGCACGCTCGCGCGTCGATCCCGGACTGGTCGGGAGGCACGCGGATCGGTGGCGCGCTCGCGGAGTTCAACCGAAGCTACGCGCGCCGCGGCTTCGCGCGCGGCGCGATCGTGCTGGTCGTCAGCGACGGCTGGGATCGCGGCGACCCCATGGTGCTCGCGGGCGAGGTGCGGCGCCTGCAGCTGCAGGCACGCCGGCTGATCTGGATCAACCCGCGGCCGATGGAGGTCGACCAGCAGCCACTGGCCATCGGCATGCGGGCAGCGATGCCGTTCATCGACGAGTTCGTTCCGGGGCACGACCCGCGCGCGATCGCCGGCATGGCGCATCTGATCGCCGGCCTGAACGCGCAACGACCGCATCGCCGCGCGTTCGCAGGCGCCTCCCCCAACGCCTGAAACCGCTGCAGTTGGCGCATTTCTGCGCCGCGCTTGACACCCCTGGCCGTTGCCCACCACAATATGTGTGCCAGACACAGAGCGTTCTGTTAGTGTCGCCAACAACATTCCCCTCGGACAGGAGGCATCCGACGTGGCCTTGGCAGCGTCCTTCACGGGCTGGTGGATCGGCATTTCGATCGGCTTCGCGGTCGTCGTGGTCGTCGTCATCCTCGTCGCGATGATCCTCACCTACGCCGCGCGGATCAGAGACCAGGCGCAGGACGGAATCGGGCGGATGGACATGGCGCGCTCGAACACGAACCCGGTCTGGCGCATTCAGGAGATCAACGTCTCGTCAACCGGCATCTGGAGGTCTGCGCAAAAGGCCCGTAAGCTCCTGGAGGGAGGAACATGATCCACACCACCCCTGACGAGCGCGTCCTGTGGACGATCGCCCTCGGGATCGGGCTCGTCGTGTGCCTCGTCGTGATCGTGCTGCTCACGATGCTGTGGTCGCTCGTGCGCGACATCGACAACGGCGTGTCCGACCTATGGACCGTCACGAAGCGCACGGCGATCAACACCACCGGGCTGTACCAGTTCGCCGGCACAGCCTCCATCGTCCGGGCACTACGCGAGGAACTGCTCCGGCACGAGAAGCTGCTCGCAGACGCCACCGGCACACGGGCACCGTCATGAGCGAGTCGCTGCTCACCGTCCTCACCGTCGTCGAGATCGTGGCGCTCGTCGTCGTGCTGGCGATCTACCTGCTCATCGTGGGGCGCCAGCTGCGATCGATCTCGTCCACCCTGGCAGAGGTCGCCTGGGGCGCGCGGGCCGTCGAGCGCCAGCTGCGCGCCGTCAAGTCGAACATCGGGCAGGTCAACGCGGCGCTGTCCGACATCGCCGAGGTCACTCCCGGCGTCGTCCGGATGGCCGAGACATACGCCAACAGGGGGGTCCGGCACTGATGCTCTGGTGGATCGCCAACATCATCTTCGTCGCGGTGGTCATCCCGGTGGTCATCCTGATCCTGATCCAGGTCCTGACCCCGATCAGGGAGATCCGCTGCTACGCCGACGACATCGCCGAGCACGGCGGCCTCTTCGGGCCCCACCTCGACGCGACGGCGGAGCTGGGCAAGACGCGTGACCTCGTCAAGGAAGTCAATGCCGGCGTCGTCTCATACATCCAGGCGCTGGACCGAATCGGCTAGGGAGACCAGATGAAGCCCGAACATGTCGTCACACTCATCGCGGTCGGGGCCGCGGTGGCCGTGGTCGCCCTCTTTCTCATCGCGATCGTCGTCGAGCTGCGGCGGACCCACCTGCAGCTCATCGTGATCCTCGGGGCGGTCTCGGAGACCGTCAACAAGACCGACGGCCTCGAGGCGATCACCGCCGAGATCAGTGAGGACCTCGCCGCAGGCCAGGCCGCGCTCGCCGAATGCGTGCAGCGCCTCGAGCAGCGGTTGGGCCTCGAGCAGCGGTTGGGACACGAGAGCGGCGCGCCCTCCGAGGCCAAGGCCTACTCCAACTACTGACCGCCCGGAGCTCACCAACATGTGCCTAGCGATTCCCGGTCAGATCGTCGAGTGGGTCGACGAGGACCTCCACATCGCCAAGGCACAGGTCGCCAATGTCCGCCGCAATGTCAACGTGGGGCTGCTGGCAGACACCGAGGATGCCCTCAGCATCGGCGACTGGGTGCTCATCCACGTGGGCTTTGCGATGTCGAAGATCGACGAGCAGGAGGCCCGAGCCACCCGCGAGTTCCTCGAGGAGCTCGGCGACCCCTACCGCGACGAGCTCGCCGAGCTGCGAGCCAGCACGATCGAATGAGCCGGTAGGAGAGCCTTGTCGGCCTCGTCGCGCTCCCACCGGCCGACCGTGACCGATCGCCGCGGCCGCCGCGGGGTCAACCGCGACGATCTCATCGAGCACCTGCTGACCGCGTGCGTCCTGCTGCTCCTCCACGAGACTCCTGCAAGCAGCCGAGAACTGCACGATGGCCTGGTCCCTCTCGGCTTCGATGAGGATCCCGCACGCCTTCAGCGCACGCTCGAGCGGATGGAAGACCTGGGGCTCCTGGTCTCGACGTGGGGGCACTCCGCGAACGGCCCAGGCCGCCACACCTTCCACGTCGCGCCCGAGGGCGTGCAATGGCTGCGCCAGGCAGCGAACGAGCTGCACGGCACAGAAGGCTTCCTCGGCTCGTTCGTCGCACGATGCGCCGAACACTTCATGACGCCGACATGAATCGTCTCGGCGTCGAACGCCGTGCGCTGGCGGAGCTCCACGACCTCCGGCGCCGCTCGAGGCCGATCCGCACGCCCTCGGCTGTGGGGCGATGCGCACTCACGCCGGCGGTGGGCGACGAGCGCGCGGGTCGACGGGTCGGGTCAGCGCGCCGGCCGTCCGCACGCGGTGACAGACCGGTCTGCGCCCTTAGAGCCCGCTCAAGATCGCCATCGAGTTGTCCTGGGAACGAACAGGGGGCCGCCCGTCTGTCGCAGACGGAGCAAGCCCAAGTGTCCATCGCGGTTCGTCCGCTCGAACACAGGGAGATGCCAGTGCTGGGAAAGCTCTTCGGAGCTAAGGAAGGCTCCGCAGACAAGCAGGACGCAGGCAAGCAGGAGACGCCGCAGAGCACCGAGCCGGCAGCCGTCGTCGTGACGCCGGTGGCGACGACCACGGAGGAAGGTGTCCCGGCGGTGGGGTGGGCCACGCTGGGCGTGGTCCCCGTGCCGCAGTGCGTGCCGGCCGCGCCGGGGCAGTTCATCGCCGTGCCGACCGCGCTGTCGGAGGTGACCGCCGCCACGGTCGCGCGCCTCACCGCGGGCGCCCAGGAGAGCGCGGCGCCCTCGGACAGCACCGCGCAGCCGTCCTAGCGTCGCGGTAGCCATTGCCGTACGTTCGGGGCCGAGTCAGCCGGCTCGGCCCCGTTCGGGTGCGGCGGCGCATCGCCCTCACCAGCGACGATGCGCCAGCTCACGCGAGGAACGCGACCGCCGACAGATCAACGGCGACGATCTCCCGCGCGCCAGTGATCGCCGTCGTCCGCACCCACGTCCACGACGATTTGCTGCGGCTCGCCTCACTGCTCTAGTCCTTCAACCGCGCGTCGGCGCGCTTGACGGCTTCGCGGGTCGTGAGCTCCCTATTCGGAAGCCGGATCTACCGGTCAGCGAATCGGGTTCTCCCAGCGCAGCTCGCGGAAGCGGGCGAAGTCGGTGTCGGCAGAGTAGAGGGTCAGGCCGTGCTCGATCGCCAATGCGGCCAGGAGGGCGTCGGGGACGAGATTGCCCCGCACGTCGTAGGTCGTGACGAGCGCACCGACGATTCTGGTGTGCTCGCGGCCGGGCGGCGGGATCCACGCCACCGGGGCCGAGAGCCAATCGGTCACCCGCTCCCAGGCGGTGGCCGGAGACAGCGGCCGCTGAAAGGCGCGCGGGTGCGTCGCGATCCGCAGAAATGCACCGAGGGTCTGCCATGGCAGGCCGACACGGCGCGACCCGTTGAGCTGCTCGGTCAGCCATTCGGTGGCCGCGGGGTGGTGCTCGCTTTGCTTGTGGACGGCGTAGAGGAGCAGGTTCGCATCGAGCAGCATCAGCGGGCGGCGGGCCCGTCGAGCGTCTCGATCGCGTCGGCCACGTTGGTGAAATCGATCCCGCGGCCGAGGTCGTGCACCGTCTGCCGGAAGGGAGCGACAGGCTCCTGCTTGGTCAGACCTGCGCGGACGAGTTCGTTCACGGCTTCGCTGAGGCCGATGGAGCGCTCGCGCTGGAGCTTCTCCACGGCAGCGGCAACGTCGTCGGCCAGGGTCAGCGTCGTGCGCATCGCGCGATTCTAGCATCATGATGCATCAGGCAAAGCATCAAGATACGTCACGGGCCCTCATAACCCGAAGGTCGCGGGTTCGAATCCCGCTCCCGCTATGCAAGAAAGCCCTGCAACGTGAATCTGTCGCGCCGATGCGTCCCACCCGGTCGACCGGGAACCTGCTGTGCGCGGCGGACCGCGTGAACCACCGGGTCAGATCACGCCCCAAGAGCGCGTCAGGCGCCGGGCGGTCGATCGCATAGAGGCTGTCGTAGCGCACGGTTCTCGTAGACGATCAGCCCCCGGTCACGCAGGTCTTCGATCTGCTCATTGGTGCAGACGCTCCTCGCGAGCTAACGCGATCGCAACGCGGCGCGCCATCGACGGCAACGAGCCCGCTTCTACGTTGCGCTGGTGACCGAAGCGGAACTTGTCATGAGCGCCACGAGCGACACCACTGCGTCCCCCGCGAACGCGCTGCGCGGTCTGACCATCGTGTTGCCCTGCTTCGACGAGGCCGAGAACCTGCCGCACGCTGTTCGCCTCGCGACGGACGCAGCCCAGCGCTGCGCCGCGACGCACGAGATCGTGGTCGTCGACGACGGCAGCTCCGACGACACCGTCGAGGTCGCCGCGCGCCTCGTCGCGCTGGATCCGCGCGTACGGCTCATCATCCACGCCGAGAACCGCGGATACGGGCCGGCCCTCCGCACGGGCATCGCCGCCGCCCGCCTGCCGTGGGTGCTGCTCATCGACGCCGACCTGCAGTTCGACTTCGGCGAGCTCGAGGACTTCCTCCCGCTGACGCCGTCGGCCGATCTCGTGGTCGGCTGGCGGATCCTGCCGCAGGGCCCGGTCCGCCGGCGTGCCGGCAGCGCGCTGTGGAGTCGCTTCGTCCGCGCCGTGGTCGACCTGCCAGTACGCGACGTCGACTGCGCCTTCCGGCTCGCTCGCCGCGAGCTCCTGCAGCGCCTCGACCTGCGGGCCGGCGGCGCGCTCTTCGGCGCCGAACTGCTCGTCAAGAGCCGCGCCGCGGGCGCACGTGTCGCCGAGGTGGCGGTTCACCACCGCCCGCGGGTCGCGGGCCGGCAGGTCGGTGCCGGGCCACGGCTGGCCGCGCGGACGCTGCGCGAGCTCGCCGACCTGCGCCGGGTGCCGCACGACCGCCCGGTCCCCAGAGTCCGGGCCTGACGATGCCCCACGCGTTCCTCTCCAAGCGCCCAGCGGCTCGCCGAGCATCCACGCCATGACCCCCGACGCTCCAGGGCGCCGACCCCGCCGGTTGCGGTGAGCCGAGCCCGCATGATGCTCGCGGTGGGCGCACTCGCGGCCGTGATCGCTGCGGCCTGCGCCGCCTGGGCGCTCGGCGACGCGGCCGTGGGCCGCAAGCCCGTGGCGCCGCCCGGGCTGCCGGCCGGCGCTCGTCTGCCGCCGCTGCGCGAGGGCGAGCCGGTCGCGGC
>JBPCJA010000139.1:0-6296 GCA_051005755.1 Solirubrobacteraceae bacterium | reverse complement strand
GCGCCGCGCTGCGCCACTCGCGTGCGCTGAACGTCGGGACGTTCCACACGCCGACCGAGCGGCTGCTGTCGACGCAGATCGCGCGCAAGGTCGTCCAGCTCGTGCTCGGACGCCTGGATGCGCGCACCGCCAGCTACGCCGCGACGCGTGAGCTGATGCAGCGCTACTTCCCCGCCGACTACCGCGTGCTGCTGCCAGGCGCCGACCCGCCGGCCGCGCGCGCGGCGGCCGATCACCGCGGCCCGATGCGGATCCTGTTCATCGACGACGAGGAGCGCGCGGCGTTGCGGCTGTTCCTGCGCGCCCTGCGCAGGCTCGGCGGCGACACGATGTGGGAGGCGACGATCGTCTCCGCACGCGGTCCGTCGAGCAGCACCCCGCTGCGCGCCAACCTGCAGGCCCGCGTCCGCTACGTCACGCCGGACGAGCTTTCCGAATCTGATGCCCTCGCGCGCGCCGACGTGCTCGTCGCGGCCTCCGACGGCGCCGCTCCCGCGCCCGGCCTCGTGCTGCGCGCGCTGAACGCCTGCGCGGTCGTGCTGGCGTCGCGCGTGCCCGTCTACGAGGAGCTGCTCGTCGCCGGCGAGTACGGCCCGCTGTTCGAGCCGCGCGACGGCGAGACGCTCGCCGCCCAGCTGCAGCGCCTGATCGACGACCCGGCGCTGCGCACGCGCCTGGCCGAGCAGGCCGCGCCGCTGCGCGCGCAGCTCACGTGGGAGCGCGTGACGGACGACCTCGAGCAGGTCTACGAGGGGCTCGCCGCGCGCCGCCATCCGCTGCAGGGCAACCCCCAGATCGCGCTGCGGCTGCGCTCGCGACCGCGCATCGACGTCGACCTGCACATGCACACCGACCACTCGTCGGACTGCGCGACGCCGGTCGAGGTGCTGCTGGCGACAGCCCGCGAGCAGGGGCTCGGCGCGATCGCCGTGACCGACCACAACGTCATCACGGGAGCGCTCGAGGCGCGGGGGAAGGCGGCGGAGTTCGGCGTGAAGATCATCGTCGCCGAGGAGGTCAAGACCGCCGACCAGGGCGAGGTCATCGGGCTGTTCATCGAGGAGCACATCCAGCGCGGGATGACGCTCGCCGAGACCGTCGCCGAGATCAAGCGCCAGGGCGGCCTCGTCTACGTGCCGCATCCGTTCGACCGCATGCACGCGGTGCCCGACTACGAGCACCTGCTCGCGATCATCGACGACATCGACGCGATCGAGGTCTACAACCCGCGCGTCGCGATCGGCTCCTTCAACGAGGAGGCCGAGCGCTTCGCCGCGAAGTACCGCATCCTCGCCGGCGCCGGCTCGGATGCGCACGTCGCGCCCGGCCTGGGTTCGGTGCGTGTGCGGATGGCGGACTTCGACGGGCCGGAGGAGTTCCTCGAGGCGCTGCGCGAGTCGGAGATCACGACGAAGCCGTCCTCGCTGCTCTACGTGCAGGCGCTGAAGTTCCTGGAGACGAAGGCGACGCCCTCCGGGGCGCGCGCGGCACGCCGCGAGCGGCGCGTGCGGCGGGCGACGCGCAAGTCGTGATGCACGCGCAGGGTCGGCCGTCGCGCCCGTCGAAACCACGGCCAGCCATGCCTGCGACCGACGACGAGATCCGCGAGAAATACCTCGAACGGGCGATCCGCGAGCTCAACACGTTCACGCGCGAGCTGCAGGCCTGCCCGCACTGCCCGCGCGGACAGCTCATGCCGGTCCTCGGCTCCGGCCACCCGCAGGCCGACATCCTGCTCCTGAAGCACGCGCCGATGCCGGCCGAGATCGAGGAGGGCGTCGCCTTCTACGGCCGCGCCGGCGCCGCGCTCATGAAGGCCTTCAAGCGGCTGGCGATCGACCCGCTCGCCGTCTACGGGACGCTCTGCGTGAAGTGCCCGGTGAGCGACACGGCGCTCGCCGATCCGGGCTGCGTCGGCCGGCTCGTCGAGGAGCTCGCGATCGTGCAGCCGAAGATCGTCGTCGTCATGGGCGAGGAGGCGCTCGCCGTCCTCAACGACCTCGACCTGCCGCTCGCGCGCCCGGTGCCCGCGCAGCCCGGCGAGGTGCGGCCCCTGACGCCGTCGATCGAGGCGCTCTACGTGCCGAACATCGACGAGGCGCTGGACGAGGAGACGGCCAAGCGCGCATTCTGGTCGGCCTTCCGGGTGCTCGGCGAGTGGTACGCCGACCTGCCCCCGTACTGAGCCGCCGGCGCCGCCGCCGCCGTCCGGGCCCGGGAACGCTCGCGCTCGGAGCGCCGCTCGTGGCGCTCGCCTACTTCCTGGTCGCCCCCGCGCTCCCGGCGCTGCCCGCCGGCGACACGGGGATCGCCGTCGCCGGCACCGTCGGGCTGCTCATGATCGCCGCGAGCACGCTTGCGCTGCTGCCCGCCCACGAGACGCTCATCGGCCCGTTGCTCATCGCGCTCGGGTCGGGGCTGCTCGTCGGGGCACTGGACGCCGCCGGCGCCGGCGCCGGCGCGAACGTGGCCGAGGCGCTGCTCGCCGGCTCGATCGGGCTGCTCTTCGCGCGCTGGCTGGCGACGCCCGTCATCGCCGTCGCCGTGCCGCTCTTCGTCGCCGCGGTCGACGTCTGGTCCGTCGCCAGCGGTCCGTCGTCGCAGCTGCTGGCGAACGGCACCGACGTCGTCGACCCGCTGAGCTTCGACGTGCCGGCCTGGGGCGGGATGGACAGCGCCGGCCATCTCGGCCTCTCCGACGCGCTCTTTGCATCGATGTTCGCCGCCTGGGCCTGGCGCTACGGCTTGCGCCGCACGGCGACGGTCGTCGGCCTGACGCTCGGCCTCGTCGCGTCGCTCGTGATGAGCCTGCTGGTCGACCGCGCGATCCCGGCGCTGCCGCTCCTCGCGGCCGGCTACCTGCTACCGAACCTCGACCGCATCACGGCGCTGCTGGACCCGGCCGAGGCGTGATCAGCTCTGCGGCGCACGCCACGCGTCGAGGAGCCTGACGCGCGTCGCGGTCTTCAGCACGGCGTTGGAGTAGATCCGCGCGGCGACGAGGACGAGCACGGCCGTGCTCGCCAGGAGCACGGCAACCGACAGCGCGACCTGCGCGAGCGGCATCTCGCCCGCGATGAGGCGCACGGGCGCGATCATCGGCGCCGTCGGCGGGACGAACGACAGCGCCGTGGCAAGGCCGCCACCGGGGTCTTCGATCGCAGCGAAGGAGAACAGGAACGCGCCGACGAGGACGATCGTCAGCGGCCCCGTCGAGTTTGGACGTCCTCCGGGCGCGGGACGAGCGCACCTGCGACGGCGAACAGGCACGAATAGAACGCGTAGCCGAGGACGAACCAGGCGAGCACGACCCCGAGCGCCCCGACGGCGTCGCCGGCGAGCTCGAGCGTGCCGGTCGCGACGGCGAGCGCGGTCGCCACGACCCCGATGAGCAGGAGCTGGCCGAGGGCGACGACGCCGATGCCGACGATCTTGCCGGCGAGCAGCTCGCGCGGGCGGATCGTCGCCAGCAGCACCTCGACGATCCGCGAGGCCTTCTCCTCGACGATGCCGGACGCGAGCCAGAAGCCGTATGCGATGAGCTGGGCGTAGAGCAGCAGGACGGCGACGAACGCGAGTGACTGCTGCTGGCCCGAGTTCGTGTCGACGGCCTCGAGCGGGCGCACGGGCAGGGGCGGGGGTGGCTGCTCGCGCAGGCGCAGCCGGCGTGCGCCCTCCTGCAGCGCAACGCCGAGGTTGTCGTCGAGCTCCTCGCGCACGACGATCGCGTCCGCCGCGTGCGTGATGCCGGCATCGGCGTCGCCGGAGCGCACGGCGCGGCGCACCGCCGCGTCGTCTGAGGCCCGGACGATCTCGATCCGCGCGTCGAGCGAGCGCGCGGCCGGCTGCGCCGCGCGCGCCAGCCGTTCGGCCTGCGCCCCGGCGACGGCGACCTTGTACGTCTCGGTGCCGCCCAGCCCGATCGCCGACGGCACGACGATGAACGCCGCGAGGATCGCGAGCGTCACGAGCGTCGAGATGAGCAACGAGCGCTCGCGGAGGCGCTCGACGATCTCGCGCCGCGCGACGAGCCTGATCGTGGTCCACCCGTCGTTCACGACTGCGCGCCGTTGCTCGTCGGGATGCACGGGTCGTCGCTCGTTCTCGCTATGCCGCCACCACCCCGCGGAACAGCTCGGCGAGCGTCGGCTCCTCGCGGGCGAAGTGGCAGACGCGGCCGGCGGCGCGAGCGGCGTCCAGCAGCGCCTGCTCGTCGGCGCCCTCGAGCGCGACGAGCACGCCGCCATCGTCGGAGGAGACGACCCGGACACCCTCGACGCGCTGCGCCCAGTCCGCCGCAGCGCCCCGCACCACGACGCGCCATGCGCCGCCGCCGCCGCGAGCGCGCAGCTCGGCGACCGTCACGGCGGCGACGAGACGCCCGTCCTTGATGATCGCAACCGTGTCGCAGAGGCGCTCGACGAGCTCGAGCTGGTGACTGGAGAAGAGCACGGACACGCCCTTCGCCGCACGCTCGCGCAGGACCTCGCTCATGACGTCGACGCCGATCGGGTCCAAGCCCGAGAACGGCTCGTCGAGAACCAGCCCCACCGGGTCGTGGACGAGCGCCGCCGCGAGCTGCACGCGCTGCTGATTGCCGAGCGAGAGCGCCTCGACGCGGTCGCGGGCGCGCTCGGCGAGTCCCATCCGTTCGATCCAGCGCGCGGCAGCGGCGCGCGCGTCGGCCTGCGCCACTCCATGCAGGCGCGCGAGGTACTCGAGCTGGTCGGTGGCGCGCATCTTCGGATACAGGCCGCGCTCCTCGGGCATGTAGCCGAACTGCGCGCGCGTGGCGGCGTCAACCGGCCGGTCGTCCCAGCGCACCTCGCCGGCGTCCGCGGCGAGCACGCCGAGGACGATCCGCATGGCGGTCGTCTTACCGGCGCCGTTGGGGCCGACGAAGCCACAGATGGTCCCGTTGGGCACTGACAGGGTCAGGTCGTCGAGAGCCACCACCTCCCCGTAGCGGCGGCTCACCGCGTCGAGCTCGAGCACTGCCGCCGCAGCCTACAAGGCTGCGGACCCGCCCTACGGCACGAGGATGATCTTCCCGAGCTTGCCGCCGGCCGCGAAGTGGTCGTAGGCCGCGGCGACGTCGTCGAGCGCGAAGGTCTCCGCGACCGGCACGCGCAGCGCGCCGCGCTCGAAGAGCGGCAGGGCCTGGCGCTCCAGCGCGCGCGCCGTGGCGGCCTTCTCCTCCAGCGGCCGGGCGCGCAGCGTCGAGGCCATGATCCGCGCGCGCTTGCCCATGAGCGCGAGGAGGTTGAGCTCGGCCTTCGCGCCTGCGCCGACGCCGATGACGACGATCCGCCCGTCGGTGCCGAGCGCCTTGAGGTTCGCCGGCAGGTTCGGCGCCCCGACGAGCTCGAGCACGACGTCGAATGGTCCCTGCTCCTCGAAGCCCTCCGGATCGATGACCTCGTCGGCGCCGAGCGCGGCGACCGCGTCGCGCAGGTCCGCGTTGCGCACCGTGGCCGTCACGTGCGCGCCGGTCGCGTGGCCGAGCTGGACCGCCGCGGTGCCGACACCGCCGGCGCCGCCATGGACGAGCAGCCGCTCGCCGACGCGCAGCCCAGCCTGTGTGAACAGCGCGTCGTGGGCGGTCGTGAAGACCTCGGGCAGCCCACCCGCTGCGGGGAACTCGACGACATCGGGTACCGCCATGAGCTGGCGCTCGTGGACCACCGCGAGCTCGGCCTGCCCGCCGCCGCCGACGATCGCCATGACGCGGTCGCCCTCCTCGAACCGCGTCGCGCCGGGCCCGAGGCCGGCGACCTCGCCCGCGAGCTCGAGGCCCGGGATGTCGGGCGGGCTTCCCGGGGGTGCCGGGTAGTGGCCCTTGCGCTGGAGCATGTCGGCGCCGTTGACCCCGGCGCCGCGGACACGGACGAGCACCTGGCCGGATCCCGGCTCGGGATCGGGGTGCTCCTCGACGAGGACCTCGCCGTCGCGGATCGTGGCGGCACGCACGGCGGGGAGTCTAGAGCGCGAGCCGCGATGGCAGCGAGCGGTGGTTGCTCCTAGGTCAAGGAGACGCGGCTGTAGGGCCTGTTGCGGTGAACGGTGAGGGTGGCGCTCGGGTGCGACCCGAGGATGCTTCAAGGACTGAGATTTCGGTCACCTCACCGTGGATTCTGTGCAAGTTGGGCGCTTTGCTCCCCTCGCACGATCCCGAGTTCGACAGCTCGGCGGGTGGTTGGGACGCTCTGCAATCAGGAGTATTGAGTGTTGATGGCGTCTGGGGTGGGGTTCCTGGGGTCGTGGGACACGTGTTCATAGGTAAACGCTGTGGTGCG
>JBPCJA010000138.1:0-19111 GCA_051005755.1 Solirubrobacteraceae bacterium | reverse complement strand
GCAGCGGTGCCCTTGACAGGCCGCCACAGCGCAGCTACCCATCCCACCAACACCCCACCGCCCGACCCGCCCAACGCGGACTAATCGCCGGGCCGATCTGTGGCGTTAGCTCAGACACACCTCAGTCGGCGTTCTTGTCACTGGCGAACCCCGCGGCGAGCGCCAGCCCCGCGGCCAGCAGCCCGTAGGCCAGCCACCAGCGCCCGCCGGTGACGACGAACGCCCCGACCGCAAGCACGACGAGCGCGGGGAACCAGAGCGGCGCGAACGCGACGCCGCTGCCCGCGGCGAGAGCCGTCATGAACAGCAGGCCGAAGGCGGCGACGAGCGGGGGGTGCCCGTGCAAGACCTCCGCGAACCGGCGCGGGCGCCTCCACAGCCACGCGCCGCCAGCGATCAGCAACGCCCCGACGACCGCGCTGACCGCCTTTTGCGGCACAGACTGCTTCATGGTCGTCAGCGTGATAGCGACGCCAAATATGCCCACGGTGGCCAGCCCGAACGCTGTGCTGCGGTACAGCAGCAGATGCTCGACCGAGCTAGGCAGTCTGCGAAGCGACCGAAGCACGAACACAACGTGACAGCGTCCCGGCGTCAATGAAAATTCAGCGCGCCGGGCAATGAAGAGTCCCCGGTCCCTCCGTGGCGGGTTCGCTTAGCTCTCCGCACACATACCGACGTCCGCCCAATCCCCCGGAGGCGAGTATCGATGTCACCTAACCTTTCAGGTTTGGGCGCTAGCCTAGCGTCTGAGCTGCGGCTCATATCTGGCCAAAGCGCAATCCGGCGTTCTCTTACGTTCGTTGCACGAGAACACCCGTCGGGAGCTAGGCCGCGCACAGAACGCAAGATGCGTGCGCGTTCCCCGCTATTTGGCAGCGGGCTGACATGCGTCTCCCTGCGCGTGCGCACCCTGCTCCTAGCAGCGATCTGCGTTGTGTCGGCAGCCATTCCCTCAGTCGCCCCCGCCGCCGGTTTCACGAAGTGCAAGCCGGTTCACGTCGATCTCGGCGTCACCACGGCCAGCGTCAGCCATCGCAACATGTCGTGCCAACGCGCGCGGCGTTTCGTGCGACGCCATCAGCGTGAACTCTGTTCAGAGTACACCATCGAGGGATGGAAGCGGACCTACACCGGCACAGGTGAAGACACCACCTGGACGCTGCGCAAAGGCTCGAAGGCCATCCGGACCAACGCATGCGGCGCGTAGATCAACGTGATGGTGACTGTTCAGGTCGGGGCTGACGGGCTGCGGTAGTTCTGGCCCTGTTTGCGCAGGGTCATGCCGTCTTGCATCCTGCCCGGCTTCGAAGGCGTCGCCGTCCATGACGGCTGGGCGCCTACCGCAACTACCCAGGCTGCGAGCACGGTCGGATCACCTTCGGCGACGACGTTGCGCTCGCGCCAGAGGCCGTCGGGTCGCAAGCGTGGTTTGGCCGTGGTGCTGCCTTTCTGTAGGTGGTGAATGACGAGGCACTGCTCTGACCGCTTGATTGCTTTGCAAGGACGGGCACAGGGGAATGCGGCGACTACGCGTAACAACTGCAATGCCACGGCGGGTGCGCGGGCCGTTCCGACTGACCCCCGCGCCAAGGATCCGTCCTAGCGACGTTGATCCGACCTGGAGCCGACGCTAAGCTGACTGGTGTGAGTGCGCGCTTCCGCGACCTGGCGGACGAGCTCAAGAAGGTCATCCGCCTCGCCGGCCGAGATCCGGAGGCGCTCGAAGGCGAACTGCCGGCGCTGTCGGGGATGTACCGGGTAACGAGCGCCGGCGAACTCGATGAGCCCGCACGCATTCATTTCATCCTGTACCGACTCATCCCGGAGTACCTCAAACGGCTGCCAACGGGGCGCGATTACCGCGCGATCCGCGAACTGCTGACGTGGGAGGACGAGGACGGCGACTGGCGGTCGCTGACAACGCGCTATCACAAGGCCGCCGCGCACCTCGTCAACGCCGCGAGCGACTTCGGCCGCCGGTAGGAGCCGCGGCTGCTGTCGGAGTGCGCGCGGCGCCTCATCGCACTCGACCACGAGGATCGACTCGCCGCGGCCTCGCGCCCGCCGGGCGTTGCCGCCATCGCCGCTGCGTCCGCACCGCCAGTGTTGGCGCTGTCGGCCCGAGGACCCGGCCGCGGGGATCGTCCGGGTGCACAAGAGCCTTGATTTCCAGGGCTCGCCGACTCCATGGCTGACGCCGGGGAGATCGTGATCCTCAACACCTGGATCCCCGGTCTCGACCTCCTCGAGGACTCCCTCGCAGACGCGCTCGCGCGCGGCCTGCGGAGAGCCGGTGGGGCTGGTCGTTCACGGCGCGCGCGGGCGCGTTGACCTCGAGAATCGCAGCGACGCCGGCCGAGCCGAACGGTCTCCGTTCCTCGGTTGTCTTTCGTCGTGAACGTAGTGCGGGCGACGGCGCAGTGAACCGGCCCTCGCCTCTGTCACGGGTCGGCGCACGTGTTCGTGCAGCGACGTTCAGCTCCGCGACTATCGTCGCGCGGCGTGTTGAAGACGCCGATGGTCCCGAGCCCATCGATGCGGCGCCGCCGACGCCGGCTGCGCATCGGCGCCGCCCTCGCCGCGCTCTGCGCGCTCGCCGCGCCGGCCGCGGCCGTGGCCGACTGCCCCGGCGCGGCCCCGAGCTGCCCGTACGTCGGCAGCTCGCAGATCGGCCAGCGCGGCGGCGGCGTCCTGCGCTTCCCGCAGACGGTCGCGATCGGGCCCGACGGCTCGGTCTACGTCGGCGACCAGTCTTCGAACCTCGTGCAGGTCTTCGGTCGCGACGGCAGCTTCCAGCGCGAGGTGGGCGTCGCCGGGACGCGTCCAGGCGAGCTCGGCCCGGTCGGCGCTGTGGCGGTCGCGGCAGACAACACGCTGCTCGTCGCCGACGGCCGCAACCGCATCCACCGCTTCGACGCCTCCGGCCGGCTGCTGGGCGCGTTCGGGCACGGCGGCACCGACGTCGGCCAGTTTCACTTCGGCGCCGGCGGCGGCCACGACGCACCGGCGGGCGGCGGCCTGGCCGTCGCGGGTGACACGCTCTTCGTGTCCGACAGCTTCAACGACCGCATCCAGCGCTTCCAGCTCGACGGCTCCGGCGCGGCCGAGCTCGTCGCGCCGGGGCGACTCGCCAACCCGCGCGGGCTCGCCGTCAGCGGCACGCGGCTCGTCGTCGCCGACGACCACAACCACCGGCTCGCCGTCTACGACACGGGCGGACGCTTCCTGCAGACGATCGGCAGCGGCCGGGGGCAGGGCCTCGGCCAGCTGAGCTTCCCGTTCGGCGTCGCGGTCGACCCGCAGGGCCGCGTCTTCGTCGCCGACGACCTCAACCACCGTGTCGTGCGCTTCGGTCCGAAGTCCCGCTATCCGTACAAGGCGCGCTGGGGCTCGTACGGCACCACGCCCGGCAGGCTCGCCTATCCGCGGGCGATCGCCGTCGACCAGGCAGGCGAGATCTACGTCACGAACACCGGCAACGATCGCATCGACGTCTTCGACCGCACCGGCGGGCTCCTGCGCTCCTTCGGCTCGTCGGGTCGCGCGGCCGGGCAGTTCAACGCGCCGCTCGGCGTCGGCGCCGACGCCAACGGCTTCCGCGCCGTCGCCGACTCGGTCAACGGGCGCATCGAGCTCCTCAACCCCGACGGCTCGATCGCCGCCGTCTGGGGCTCGCCCGCGCCCGGCCCGACCATCCTGCCCAACCCGGTCGCGGTCGTCTTCGACGCCGCCGGCAACGCCTACGTGCTCGACCAGCGCCGCGCGCGGATCGTCGTCTTCGACCGCGCGACGGGGCTGCCGGCGCGGACGATCGGGTCGCAGGGCAGCGGGCCCGGCAAGCTGCTCGACCCCTCGGCGCTCGCGATCGACGCCTCGGGCACGATCTCCGTCGCCGACACCGGCAACGAGCGGATCGCGCGCTTCAGCACCGACGGCCGCTACCTCGGTTCGCGGACCGACGTCGGGCGCACCCGCGGGATCGCCGTGACGCCCGACGGCACGCGCACGTACGTGGCGGGCACGAACAGCCGCATCGCCGTCTACGACGCCGACGACGCGTTCGTCACGGAGTTCGGTGGCCTCGGCTCGAAGCTCGGCAAGATCGCCGCCCCGGGACAAATCGCGCTCGATGCGGCCGGCAATCTCTGGGTCGCCGACCGCGGCAACAGCCGAGTGCAAGAGTTCGGCCCCGCCGGTGAGCGGCTGCTGACGTTCGGCGAGCGCGGCACCGGTCCCGGTCAGTTCATCAACCCGACCGGGGTGAGCATCGACTGCCACGGCACGCTGACGGTGACCGACACGAAGAACAACCGCGTCCAGCAGTTCGCGCTCGCCGCGCCGGCGGCGCCGCCCTGCTCGGCCCTGGCCCCGATCGCCAACCCGCCGGCTCCGAAGCTGCCGACGCTGCCGCTCCCGCTCGGGCCGCAGGTCACCGTCAAGGTGCTGCGCGCGCGCAACCTCTTCGCCACGCGCGTGCTCCCGCTGCGGGTCGGCTGCGACACGATCTGCACGCTGACGGCGACCGGCACGCTGACCGAGCGCGCCAAGCCCCGGCGCCGTAAGAAGGCGTTCTCCGTGAGCCTGCGCCGCGTGACGGCGAAGCTCCCGGCGGGCGAGACGAAGGTCGTGCGCCTGACGCTCTCGCGCACGCAGGTCAAGCGCCTGCGCGGTGCGCTGAAGCGGCGCAGCGGCCTGACGGCGACGCTCCAGCTCGTGGCGACCGCGGACGTCGGCGAGCCGACGACCATCAGCCGGCGGCTGCCGGCGACCGGCTGAGGCCGTCGCCTGCGTGATGAGCGCGAGGAACACGAGCACCTGCCTGGGATTCATGGCGCTCGCCGCGGTGCTCGTGCTCGGAGCGCCGGGGGGATCGGCGCTCGCGCAGGTCGAGATGCCCGACGTCCTCGTCATCGGCGACTCGCTCGCCGTCGGCACGATGCCGTACCTCGACGCGATGCTGACCGATCGCAGCCTCACGTGGGACGTGGTCGACGGCCGCACGACGCCGCAGGGAATGCACGCCCTGCGACTCGCGCTGCGTGACATCGAGCCGCAGGTGGTCGTCGTGAGCCTCGGGACGAACGACGGCCCCGACCCGCACCGCTTCACCAGCCGCCTGCGACGGTTGCTCCACGACGTGTCTCCGCACACGTGCGTGGTCTGGGCGGCGGTCGTGCGCCCGCCGCGCAAGGGCCGCTACGGAGCGCTGAACCGCGCGCTGCGGGCCGAGGCCAAGCGCGACCACCGCCTGATCGTCCTCAACTGGGACCGGGCCGTGCGGCGGGGCACCGTGGTCCTACCGGACGGCCTGCATGCCGACGCCGACGGGTACCGCTACCGGAGCTTCAAGATCGCCCAAGCGGTGCACGTCGGCTGCCCCGCTGTCGCAGGCTGAGGACCTATCGCGGTTTGGTCCAGGCCCCTAACATCGCGCCATCGGTCTCATCACGTTCTCCGGCGTTCTCGGTGTGACGCTGCGGCAGGCGCTCCTGCTGTTCGCCTGCATCGTGATGGTGATCCCGGCGGGCGTGGCCGGACTGGGATCGGCGCGCGGCGAGGCACCGGCGCCGGTGACCGAGCGGCCGTGCTTCGGGGCGGCCGCGCGCAGTCCGATGTCGCGCTGCGTCAACCCGAGCCTGCAGCACATCATCTTCCCCACCCCGGCCGACGCCCTGCTCGAGCCCAACGCTCCGTGCCAGCCGACCGGGCGGGCGAGCCTCCTGTATCCGTGCAGCTTCGGCGCGCGCCGCTCGACGGCGCTCGACGCCGCCGCGCTCATCGGCGACAGCCACGCGTCGCACTGGCGCGCCGCGGTCGATGTCGTCGCCGAGGCGCGGGGCTGGCGCGCGATCTCGATCACGCGCTCCGGCTGCCCGTTCATCAAGGCGCGGGTCGTCATCCGCAAGGCGCAGGTGGCGACGTGCCGGCGCTGGAACCGCGAGCTGCTCGCCTGGCTCGGGCGCCACCACGAGGTCGCGACGGTCTTCCTCTCGCACCGCGCGAACGCGGAGTACGTCCACGCGCGCGACACGAGCAACTTCAAGACCGCCGTCCGGGGCCACATGGCGCTCTGGCGCGTGCTGCCGGCGACGGTGAGGAACATCTTCGTCATCCGCGACCCGCCCCGCAACTCGACGGCGGCCGCGGACTGCGTACGGCGCACATACGCCCACAGGCAGCGCAGCGCCGTCCTCTGCGCCCGCGCGCGCCGCAAGGCGCTGCACCCCGACCCAGCGGTCACGGCCGCGCGGCGCCTGCGCTCGCGGCGGGTCCACGTCCTCGACATGACGCCGTTCTTCTGCGACCGCGACCACTGCTACCCGGTCGTCGGCGGAGCGCTCGTGCACAAGGACTCCAACCACATCACGGCGATCTTCGCGAAGTCGCTCGGGCGCTTCATGGTGCGGATGGTCGACCGCTACGTGCAGCGCCCGGCGCGCCCGCCGCTCGACGCGCTGCTGCCAGACGAGCGCGCGCTCGCCGACTGCCTGCTCTCCGAGCGGTCGCTCGCGCAACAGGCCGGCGGCTGGGCCAAGGTCGGGTCCGAGCACCTCGTGCGCGCCATGAACTGCCGCGCGCAGCTGGAGCAGCGCGTTGCGCAGATCCTCGCCGCCGGCCTGAGCGGCACGTTCAACCGCACCAACCGCTACACCGCCATCCAACGGGTGCTCGACACCAGCCGCTGATCGGCGACCGATCCAAGCGAGCGGAGGTGCAGGACCGCCCACTAGCCTGTCGGGACATGGCCGGCCACGCCCCTACGTCCATCCGTCCGCACCTCGCCATCGTCGCGGTGCTCGCCGCCCTGGCGGTCGCGGCGCTCGCCGGCCCGTCCGCCGCTCATGCGGCCTCCTGCACGCCGCCGAAGTACCCCGGCAGCGGCTACTTCACCTCGCTCGCGGTGACGAACGCCAGCTGCGCGACCGGCCGCAGGCTCGTCAAGGCGTACTACAGCTGCCGCATCAGGAAGGGCAAGACCGGGCGCTGCACGCGCAAGGTCCTGGGCTACAGCTGCAAGGAGACCAAGCGCGTGGCGATCCCGACCGAGCTCAACGGCCGCGTCAGCTGCAAGCGCGGCGCGCGCAGGATCGTCCACACGTACCAGCAGAACCTCTGAGCCTCGGCGGCGGAAATCGGCGCGGGTATCGTCCGCTCATGGGAGGCGGAGGTTGGGATGTGTTCATCGCCTATCCGTCGGCCGAGCGCGCGGCGGCCGACGAGCTGTACGCGGCGCTGCGGCGCGGCGGCGCCGAGGTCTTCCTTGACCACGAGTGCCTCCGCGCCGGCGATCCGTGGCCGAGCACAATTGCCGCCGCTCAACGCGACGCGCGATTGACCGCAGTGCTGGTCTCGAAGAGATCCGACCACGCGTTCTACCAGGCGGAGGAGATCGCGCAGGCGATCGCCTTGTTTCGCGAGGACCCGGAGCGCCATAGCGTCGTGCCGGTCTATCTCGACGACGACGCTGATCCGCCCTACGGGCTGCGCGGGATCCACGCGCTGTCGGCCAGCGCGGCCGGCGGCATGGCCGATGTGGCGCTGGAGCTGCTCGCGGTCGGCGGCCGCGGCCGTGGGGATGGGCCTGCAGGGGTCGTGGCGGGCACGGCGCGAGCCACGCCCGTCCCATCGCGCCGCTCGCCGTTTCGGCCGGGGACCCCGTTGTACGTCAGCGACTTTCTGCCCGGCGCGAGCCGCCGGGCGCTCGTCGGCAGGATCGCATCCGATGTCGGCGGTGGCACGAACGTCAACCTCGTCGGCGAGCGGCGCCTGGGCCGCACCTCGACGCTCAACCACGTCTGGGGGCGGCTTGTCGCCGATCGCCGAGTCGTGGCGCGCGTCAACCTGCAGGACGGCGTCGGCAGCGCCGAGGACTTCTACGGTTCGGTGCTGTGGGGCGTCGGACAGTGCCCGGCCGGCGCCGAGCTGCTCGGACAGGCTCGTCTGGCGCAGCTCGACAGCGCCCCCGCTGCGTCCTACGGCGAGCTGCGCGATGCGCTGCGCAACCTGCGCCCGCACGCCACGGCGGTCGTGCTCGTCGACGAGTTCGAGCGCTGCTTCGACCTGCCGGACGCGTTCGCCCTGCCCGTCTTCTACGACAACCTGCGCTCGCTGCTGGGCGGCGACGGGCAAGGTCCCTACGCGATGGCGGTCGTCGCCACGCGCCAGCCGCTGGCGGTCTACTTCACGCGTCGCCAGGTCACCTCGACCCTGCCGGGCTACCTGCCCGTGCGCAGCCTCGAGGCGCTGACGGCCGCCGACGCGGAGGAGCTGCTTGCGCAGGACAGCCCGCATCGGCTGGGATCCTTCCAGCGCAAGCACGCGGCGGCGCTGGCGGCGAATCATCCGTGCTGTCTGCAGTGTGCCGGGGAGGCCTGGTACCGAGCGCTGGAGGCGGGCACCGGCCCTGACCGTGCCGAGGAAGAGTTCCGCCGGCTCCGCGACCAGGTCTGCATCGGCGCCGTCTGGGATGGGCGCACAGGCGGCGCGAGGTGAGCGACCTGGCGCCTCGACCTCGCGCCGGTCCGGGCGCTGCGGCTGCCGGGTGCAGCCGCCGCTGCGCCGGCACCCCCGCGCGCCGATGACCGTCGCCCGGGTCATCCGGCACGGGCTCGCGCTGCCGGCGCAGCTCTACCTCCAGCCCGAGCGCTTCGCCCGCGATGTCGATGCGCTCAGACCCGGTGGCGACATGCTGACCGTCAGGGGAGCGCTGGCAATCGCGCGTGGCGATCGCGCGACGCGGCGCGCGCTGCTCGAGCTGCTCGGCGCCGCGGCGGTCGCGCTGGTCTGGCCCGTCGCGCTGTGCGCGCTGCTGGATCTCGCGGGCGTGCCGGTCCTTTGGCCAGGGGTCGCCTTCGGGATCGCCTTCGGGGTCGCCTTCGGGGTCGCCGTCGGGGTCGCCTACGGGGTCGCCTACGGGGTCGCCTACGGGGTCGCCGGCGGGGTCGCCTACGGGGTCGCCGGCGGGGTCGCCAGCGGGGTCGCCTACGGGGTCGCCTCCTGGGTCGCCTACGGGGTCGCCAGCGGGGTCGCCTACGGGGTCGCCAGCGGGGTCGCCAGCGGGGTCGCCAGCGGGGTCGCCAGCGGGGTCGCCAGCGGGGTCGCCAGCGGGGTCGCCGGCGGGGTCGCCGGCGGGGTCGCCTTCGGGGTCGCCGTCGTCCTCGCCGCCCTCCGGCTCGTGCTGGCGCCGCTTGACGTGGCCGTCGCGTGGTGGCTGGACAGATCGTCGAGGGCTGGCGGCGCACCTGCGACGCTGTGGGCCAGGCACCCCGCGCGCTGGGACCCGCACGGGCGCTTCGCGCTGCCCGGCCTGACGCGCCTGCTCGCGCGGCTGCAACTCGAGCACCCGACGCTGGCGATCGAGGCCGCCGGCGTCGTCGCCGCCAATTTGGCGCGGCGCCGACACCTCGCCGCCGCCACGCTGCTCGCGGCCGACCGCATCGTCGACCGCGTCGCGACGCGGGCCGCGCTCGCCGCGCTCGCGGGCGACCTCGAAGCGCTCATCGCAGACGACCTGCTGCCGGCCGGCGAGCGAGCCGAGCTCCAGATGGTTGCCGCCGTCAGCCAGGAGACGGCCGCGTCGCTCGCGGCCGAGTCGGTCATCAACCGCGTCGAGCGGCTGCGCGCCGCCCGCCGGCATCTCGAGACGCCCAAGGCCGGCAGCGCGGTGATCGTGCGCCATCGTCGCGCGCTGAAACGTCTTGTCGAGCAGTTCCTGGGCGAAGCCGAGCGCGAGCGGCGCGAGCGCGAGCCCGTCCCACAGGTGTACCGCGCCAGCGGCACCCCGCTGAACCTCGCGACCGCCGACGTGCCGAGCACGTTCAAGGGTCGGCGCGCCGTCTTCGAGCGCCTCGAGGCGCTGCTGGGCACCGCGCAACGATCGACCGTCATCCTGCACGGCCCGCGCCGCAGCGGCAAGACCTCACTGCTCAAGCAGCTGCCCGAGCGACTCGGATCAGCGGTCATCCCAGTGTTCGTCGACCTCCAGGGCAACCTCGGCGCGGCCGAGAGCCCGGCGACGCTCCTCGAGGGGCTCGCCCGCGCCGTCGTCGAGCAGGCGCGCACGATGCGCGGCGTCGACGCGCTGCCCGCCGTCTCCGTGGAGCGGCTCGCCGCCGAGCCATACGTCGGGTTCGGGCGCTGGCTCGACGAGCTCGAGTCCGCGCTCGGCGACCGCCACGTCCTGCTCTGCCTCGACGAGTTCGAGAAGCTCCAAGAGCAGCTCGACGCCGGGCGCCTGGACACGCGGATCCTCGACCTGCTGCGCGGCATCGTGCAGCACCGCCGGCGCGTCACCGTCCTGTTGACCGGCGTCCACGCGCTTGCCGAGCTGCCCCCCGCCTGGGCCTCGACGCTGGTCAGCACGACCTCGATAGAGCTGGGTCCACTCGAGCGCACGGACGCCGTGCAGCTCGTCCAGCAGCCGGTGCCCGCGTTCCCGTGCGTGTACTCCGCACCCGCGGTCGAGGCGATCCTCCACGCCACCGCCTGCCAACCGTTCCTCCTCCAGGTGCTCTGCTCCGTCCTCGTCGACGAGCTCAACGCCCGCCGCTGGCGCGACGGCGATCCCATGCTCGGCGCCCACGACGTCCACGCCGCCCGACAAGCTGCGGTCGTGCGCGCCGAGAACTATTTCCTCGACGTCTGGCGCAACAGCGTCCCGGACGCCGCGCGCGAGTTCGTGCGCCAGTTGGCACGACCCGACCCCGCCGGCGCCACCGTCGACCACACCAACGACGGCCTCACCGAGGCGGTGCTGGCGCTCCAACGTCGCCACATCGTCACCCGGACAACGGACGGCTGGACGCTGACCGTGCCGCTGCTCGCGCTCTACGTCCGGTCCAGGCAGTCCGTGGAGGCATGACGATCTCCATTGATCAGGCCGCCGATCCCGTCATTCACGATCATCGAGACGCATCCTGAAATCAACGTCTTCGAGAGCGTCGAGCAGGCGCTGGACGGTCGGCGCTGATCCGGCCATCGGCCAGGATCACCGCTAGTAGTCCTGCAGGTCGAGCCGGGCAGCGACCCGACGCAGTTCGGGAGTGCGCCGCCCGCGCCGCAGCATGCCACGCACGATCTCGTGCACGATTCCCTGATAGGGCAGCCAGCCGGGCGCAAGCCGGTCGATCCTCTCGAACGTCTCCAGAGCCTCGGCGTCGAGCTTCATGTCGAACTGGGCGTGCGCGACGTCGAGCAGATGCCGCGCCCACCAGGCCGGAGGAGCCGACCCCATGCGGGGCACGTCCTCGACCAGCGCCAACGCCTTCTCGGGCTGCCCGAGATCCACCGCGGCACGGACCGCATGCATCGCGACATTCGTCGGGCCGGAGAGCGACCAGCGGTCGTTTCGGTCCTCGCCGATCCGTTCCCCGGCCGCGCGCGCAAGCGCGATCAGGTCGTCGACCAGGTCGGGCTCGTCGTTCCGGGCCGCGACCGTCACGCCGCGCTGCAGCAGCGCAGACCACAACGCAAGCTCATCCGCCGTCGCCGCGAACCGTGGCTCGATCTCGTCAGCGGTCGTCAGCGCCACCTGCTTGGCATCGTCGAGCCTGCCCTGCCGACAGAACACCCACGCCCACGTATCCGCCGCCCGTGCACGGCTTGATGGATCACCAACGCCGTCGGCGACGACCTGCAACCGCTCAGCGGCCAGACAGGCCAGATCCTCGGCCCGCAGACCGAGCAGCAGGACGGCGGCCAGGTGGTAGACCTCCGCGAGCAGCTGCTGGCCGGCGTTCCCCGGGTGCTCTCGGGTCGCCGCTCGAGCCTCGTCGATGAGACCCGGCAGCTCGCGCGCGCTGGACTCGTAGTCGCCGCGCTGATGCAGCGTCCACGCCTCGCCGACGGCGATCCGCAGCTCGTCCAGCGACGACGGCTCCACGTCGGGCAGCTGCCTCCCAGGCGTGAGCGCGTGACGCAAGGCAACGATCCCCGAACTGGGCCGGTCGACGTCCTCCGGGAACGGCGCGTCGATCAGGACGGAGGTCTGCACCTTCAATGCCCTCGCCAAGGCATGCAGCGTGCCGATGCGGGTCGATCGGCGCTGGTTCTGCTCCAGCTTGCGAACCAGATCGACACTGACCCCGGCGGCGTCGGCCAACTGCTCCTGCGTCAAGCCCCGCCGCGACCGCACGCGGGCGGTCCGCTCGCCAATCGTCTCGCTCGCGATCTCTCGCATGCCCCATCACGATAGGCCACGAGGGGCGCCACATGGGATGTCAGCCACGCAGCCCCCTGAGCAGCGACCCGGCTACGCACCCCGCGCGGCCGCCTCGGGGCGATCGCGGCTCAGCGAGCTACGGCGCGGATACAGCCCGGTGGCCGCCAGGCAGAAAACTGGTCGTGGCGAATTTGCTGCTCTATGGGCTGCATAGGCGCCACGACCACCAGGTTCGTGCTCTCGATCGAAGGTCTCTGTCGAATTAGGTGCTCTATGCACCCCATAGGCGACACGACCGCGGTTTGCTGCAGCGCAAACAAGCCGCCGGCAAGAGCCGCCTAAACGCTGCGCACGATCGCGGATGCGCTGCTCCGATGCATGGAGGCTGTGCCCCATACGGGTTTGACCGTTTCGCCCCGGGCTCACGCGTCGCCCGCCGGGCGGCGAGCGACCGCATCGCGTGATTCAATCGCTCCTCGAGCCGATTCCGGCTGCCGAGACGGCCACCCGTCGCGGCGCGCTGACCAGGTGACGGTCGCGTCGTCGCTCGGACGGGTAGCCCGTAAGGAGATCCTCAATGCGCGATGACAGCGCAAACGGCATGAACCGTCGCAGCCTGATCGTCAAGGGCCTCGCCGCCGGGGGTGCCGCGACCCTGATCAGCGGTGCCGGCACGGTGCAGGCCGCCGAGAGCCTCCGTCCCCGGCGCGTGTTCGAAGGCGGAGTTCGCAACGTCGTCCTGGTCCACGGCGCCTACGCCGACGGGTCGTGCTGGTCTGAGGTGATCGCGCGCCTGCAGGCCGCCGGGGTCACCGCGACCGCGGTGCAGAACCCCCTGAGGTCGGTGGCCGACGACGCGGCGGCAACCCGCCGCATCCTCGCGCTGCATGCCACGCCGACGATCCTCGTCGGTCACTCCTACGGCGGCACCGTGATCACCGAGGCGGGCGCCGACCCTCACGTCGTCGGCCTGGTCTACGTCGCGGCCCGGGCGCCCGACGCCGGCGAGGACTACGCGGCCCTCGCCAAGACCTTCCCGACGCCACCGGCCAACGCCGGCCTCGTCTTCACGGACGGATTCGGGAGTCTCAACGAGCACGCGTTCCTGGACGACTTCGCCAACGGCGTCGCCCGAAACCGGGCGCGGGTGCTCTACGCCGTCCAAGGGCACATCTCGGCCACCCTGTTCGATGACAAGACGACGGTTGCGGCCTGGCGCTCGAAGCCGTCCTGGTACGCCGTCTCCAAACGAGATCGCACCACCTCGCCGGAGCTTGAGCGCTTCCTCGCCAAGCGCATGAAGGCCAAGACGATCGAGCTCGACTCGGGGCACCTATCGCTGATCACGCACCCGCGACAGATCACCGAGCTGATCCTGCGCGCCGCTCGCCACAGCGGCTGACGTCGGCTCGTTCCTCTCGCACTCACCCTGAAGGGCCTGGCCTGTGGGCCGCTCAGCGGACCGCGGCCGACGACTGGCGTGCCGTCCACCTGGTTGGGGATGGACTTGGCCGCACCAGCCGACCGGTACGCGAGCGGGTCGATCGGAGGTCGGCCAAGGATTGGCGACTACCCTCGCCGCCATGGATGACACGGCGCTGCGATTGAGCAGGCGGGCTTCACGGTCGAGCACTGATGAGTTTGGCCGCCCTTCGCAGTCGGCTGTTGACGGATCGGCGAAAGGAAAGCGATGAGCGAGTCCACTAACACTGCGGCGCGGGAGCGCCTGGAAGCACTGGTCGGCGAATGGACCATGGAGGCCAGACCCCCCGGCGGTCTGCCGTGACCCGGCGGGGGGCGAGTCACCTTCGAGTGGCTCGAGGGCGTGCCCCTGCTGATCGAGCGCTCGCACGTGGACATGCCCGAGGCCCCGGACGGCGTCGCCGTGATCGGCTGCGACGGCATGAGCGGCACCTACTACCAGCTCTACCGACGAGCGAGACGTCCAGCGCGTCTACGAGATGAGCCTGGACGCCGGGGTATGGAAGCTGTGGCGAGACGGCGCACCTTTCTCCCAGCGCTTCACGGGCACGTTCTCCGAGGACGGCACTACGATCGCCGGTCGCTGGGAGATCGCCGAGGACGGCAAGACCTGGAAGACCGACTTCGACCTGACCTACACGAAGGTCGATCCGCCGAAAGGCGACTAGACCACTGAGCAGCGACCCGCCTACGCACCCCGCGCGGCCGCCTCGATGAGCGGCGCGGTCCGTGGCGGCACCTGGCGCGTCAGCACGATGTAGCTCGTGCAGCGCCGGATCGCGGGGGTGGCTGTGAGTTGGTTGATGATCTGCTGCAGGTGCTCGGTGTCGTGGGCGACGACGCGGCAGATGAGGTCCTGCGGCCCGGAGATCGCGTCGGCCTCGAGCAACTCCGGGATGGACTCCATGACGGCGACTGCGTCGGCGAGCTCACCCTGCGCCAGCTCGATGAAGATGAACGCGCTGATCGCATAGCCCATCGCCGCGGGGTCGACCTCGGGGCCGTGGCCCGTGATGACGCCGCGCGCCTCGAGCTTCGCCAGCCGCGCCTGCGCCGTGCCGCGGGCGACGCCGAGCTGGCGGGCGACCTCGAGCAGGCCCACGCGCGGGAACCTGCGCAGCGTCGCGATGAGGCGAGCATCGAGCCGATCGATGGTCATGTTGACCAGTATTCCAGGCGTCCAGGTCGATTTCCTGCATCGGTTGTCCTGTCTTGATGATCAGACTTGCATATCCATCCCGGCTGACCGACTCTCTCGGTACGAGAGAGGAGCACCGAGTGTTCGAAGAAGCCCAGCTGTACTCGCCGGTGACCACCGGCGCAGGCGGCGAGGTCACCGTCCACCTCCACGACGGCCACCCCGGCGCCAACGACCCCGACTACCGCCGCCGGCGCAACGAGATCGCCGCCGCAGCGCTCGCATGGCGCCCCGGCGAGCCCGCCCCGCGCATCGACTACCACGCCGACGAGCAGGAGGTCTGGCGCACGGTCTGGCGCAAGCTCGCCCCGCTGCACGACCGCCTCGCCGTCGACGAGTTTCGCGAGGCCCTCGCCCGCCTCGCCCTCCCGAGCGATCGCGTGCCCGGCCTCGACGAGGTCAGCGCGCCGCTCGTCACCACCAGCGGCTGGAGCTACGTCCCCGCCGCCGGGCTCGTCGACCTGCGCACGTTCTACGCCGCGCTCGGCGATCGGATCTTCCACTCCACGCAGTACGTGCGCCACCCCGCGATGCCGCTCTACACGCCCGAGCCGGACATCGTCCACGAGGTCGTCGGCCACGGCCACCTGCTCGCGACGCCGACGTTCGGCGAGCTGCACCGCCGGGCCGGCGCCGCCGCCGTGCGCCTGCGCGACGAGGCGTCACTGCGCTTCCTGTCACGGGTCTTCTGGTTCTCGCTGGAGTTCGGCGTCGTCGTCGAGGACGGCGAGCTGCGCGCCTACGGCGCCGGGATCCTCTCCAGCTACGGCGAGATCGAGCAGTTCCGCGCCATGGAGCTGCGCCCGCTGCACCTACGCGAGATGGGCACCGTCGACTACGACATCACGAAGTACCAGCCAACGCTGTACCGCGCCGAGTCCGTCGCCGAGATCGAGGAGGTCGTCGGCGGCTTCTTCGACACCTGCACCGACGAATCGATCCAGGAGGTGCGCCGTGAGCACGCTGTCGCTTGACCCTGAGTCCACGCAGCGAAGCCGCCGCGACTTCATGCCGCTGCACGGCATCGACCACATCGAGCTGTGGGTCGGCAACGCCGCTCAGGCCGCCTACTTCCTCTGCCACGCCTTCGGCTTCACCGAGGTCGCCTACGCGGGCCTGGAGACGGGGCTGCGCGACCGCGTCTCGCGCGTCCTGGAGCAGGGCCGCATCCGGCTCGTGCTGACGGGGACGCTGCGCGACGGCACCGACGTCGCCGAGCACCAACGCACGCACGGCGACGGCGTCAAGCGCGTCGCGCTGAGCGTGCCCGACGCGGCGGCCGCCTATCGCGAGGCGACGGCGCGCGGAGCGCTCGGAGTGAGCGAGCCCTACGAGCTGACCGACGAGCAGGGCACGGTACGCATCGCGGAGATCGCCGCCTACGGCGACACCGTGCACCGCTTCGTCGAGCGCGGCGACTACGCGGGCACCTTCCTGCCAGGGTTCGTCGACGTCGAGCACGACCCGCAGACAGGTCGCCCCGGCCTGCTCGCCGGGATCGACCACGTCGTCGCGAACGTCGAGCTCGGCGAGATGGATCGCTGGGTGAGGTACTACGAGGACGTCTTCGGGATGACCGAGCTCATCCACTTCTCCGACGAGGCGATCTCGACCGAGTACTCGGCGCTCATGTCGAAGGTCGTCACGAGCGGCGACGGGCGCATGAAGCTGCCGATCAACGAGCCCGCCGAGGGCGCGCGCAAGTCGCAGATCGACGAGTACCTCGAGTTCTACGGCGGCCCCGGCGTGCAGCACATCGCGGTCTCCACGACCGACATCGTGCGCACCGTCACCGAGCTGCAGGCCCGCGGCGTGCGCTTCCTGCGCACGCCGGACTCCTACTACGACGGCGTCCCGGCGCGCGTCGGCGAGATCGACCAGTCCATCGAGGACCTGCAGCGCCTGGGCATCCTCGTCGACCGCGACGACGAGGGCTACCTCCTGCAGATCTTCACCAAGCCACTCGGCGACCGGCCGACGGTCTTCCTCGAGATCATCGAGCGCCATGGCGCGCGCGGCTTCGGGGAGGGAAACTTCAAGGCGCTCTTCGAGGCGATCGAGCGAGAGCAGGCGCTGAGGGGGAATCTGTAGTGCGGTACGTGACCATGGGCGAGGTTCCGCCCAAGCGCCACACCCAGTTCCGGGCCGGCGACGGAACCCTTTTCGTCGAGGAGGTCATGGGCTACGAGGGCTTCTCGGGCAACGAGTCGATCCTCTACCACCTGCAGTCGCCCTGCGATGTCGCCGAGATCGGCGAGTTCGAGCCGCTCGTCATCGACGAGTGGGTGCCCGACACGCACGTGCACCGGCTGACGCAGACGGCGCCGCTGCAGCCTCTTGGCGATCCCGTGTCCGGGCGCCGCGTGCTCATGTTCAACGACGACGTCGAGATGGCGATCTGCAAGCCGGCGGCGGACCTCGACGGCTTCTACCGCAACGGCGAGGGCGACGAGGTGATCTTCGTCCACGAGGGCTCGGGCGTCTTCGAGACGATCTTCGGCACGCTGCCCTACGGCCCGCACGACTACGTCGTCATCCCGCGCGGCACGACGTATCGGGTGCGCATGGACGACGGCCCGCAGACGTGGCTGACGTTCCACACGCCCGGCGAGATCGAGACGCCCGACCGCTACCGCAACCGCTACGGGCAGCTGCTCGAGCACGCGCCGTTCTCCCAGCGCGACTTCCACCCGCCTGCGTCGCTCGAGACGCATGGCGAGCGCGGCGGCTCGTACGAGCTCGTCGTCCGCGCGCGGCACGGCCACCAGCGCTTCGTCCTGGACTACCACCCGTTCGACATCGTCGGCTGGGACGGCTACGTCTATCCGTACAGCTTCAACATCCACGACTTCGAGCCGAAGTCCGGCCGCCTGCACCAGCCGCCGACGGTCCACCAGACCTTCCAGGGCCCGAACTTCGTCATTTGCTCGTTCTGCCCGCGCAACCTGGACTGGGACCCGCTGGCCGTGCCGATTCCCTACCACCACTCCAACCTGCAGTCCGAGGAGGTCATCTACTACGTCGACGGGCAGTTCGGGTCGCGCGCGGGCGTGGGCGCGGGCGCGCTGACGTTGCATCCGAGCGGGCTGGCGCACGGCCCGCAGCCAGGTCGCGTCGAGGCCGCGCTGGGCTCCACGCGGACCGAGGAGCTCGCGGTCATGTGCGACACGTTTCGCCCGCTGCGCCTGACGGCGCTCGCCCGCGAGCTGGATGACCCGAGCTACGCGACGAGCTGGCACGCCGACGCCGAGGCACGCGTTTGACGGACGTGATGGCGTGGGGAGTCGTGCGCGAGCGCGCCGGCGGGCTGGGGCTGCCCGCCGTGCGGCTGGGCGACGACGCGCTCGTCCTCGCCCGCGCCGGCATCGCCGGCGACGACCCCGACGTGCAGCATGCACTGGAGGCGCCGGACCTCAACGCGCTCATCGAGCTCGGCCCAGCGGTCTGGCGCGAACTGCGCGCGCGGCTGGCGCAGGGCGCGTTTGCGTCCGGTGCGCAAGTCCCGCTCGCCGACTGCGACACCCTCCTGCCGATCCGCGTGACCGACTACGTCGACTTCTACGCGTCGTTGGAGCACGCGACGAACTTTGGCCGCATATGGCGCGCCGGCTCCGCGCCGGTGCACGAGAACTGGCACCACATCCCGGTCGCCTACCACGGGCGCGCGTCAACGGTGGTGGTCAGCGGCACCCCGCTGCGGCGCCCGCACGGTCCCGTCGGGCCCGGCGCGCTCGTGCGAACGAGCGCACTCGACGTCGCGTGCGAGCCGGGATCCGTCTGCGGCCCCTCCGCCACCGGCCCGATCGCGATCGACCGTGCCGAGGAGCACATCTTCGGCGTCGTCCTGGTCAACGACTGGAGCGCGCGCGACGTGCAGCGCTTCGAGTACGAGCCGCTCGGACCGTTTCTGGGCAAGTCCTTCGCGACGTCGATGTCGGCCTGGATCACGCCGCTGGACGCGCTCGACCGGGCGCGCGTCGCGCCGCGCGAGCAGGAGCCGCGTCCGGCGACGTACCTCCGCGCCCGCGACCCGTGGCTGCTCGACGTCGCACTGGAGATCGAGCTCAACGGCGAGGTCGTGTCGCGACCGGCCGCCGCCGAGCTCTACTGGACCCCCGCGCAGATGCTCGCCCACCTGACGGTCAACGGCGCGAAGCTGACGGCCGGCGACCTGTTCGCCAGCGGGACGGTGAGCAACTTCGGCCACGGCCGCCAGGGATCGCTCGCCGAGCTGTATGGCGGCGAGCGCTGGCTGGCCGACGGCGACG
>JBPCJA010000137.1:0-41103 GCA_051005755.1 Solirubrobacteraceae bacterium | reverse complement strand
GCTTACCAGATTTGTCCTTTACAAGAAAGTCTGGCGTTCTTGGTTTGGACTTTAGAGTAAGCGGCGGTAGCTTTGGTTTAACTTCTATATTATCATATCCAAGGCATCGCAAAAGCTGATGAGTAAGAAGCTCAAGAAAAGCACCACGGTGATGAGCATCTTGCCGAACTTTGGGATTCGTACACCTAAAGTCATTAAGAAAACTCATCTGCCGATCAAGCGGATAATGAGCGAACCATCCTTCAAGCAGCTGTCTAACTTGCTCTATCTCAGGGCGAGCTGAGTTGTTTAGATAAGTAAAGCCCGGTTCACTGTTCCGTTCTTCACGCATCTCTGTCCTTATAAAATCATCAAACAACTTCAAGGGTTCTTTCTTTGATTTCATCACACGCCTCTCTTACATCTACAGATTAGTATTGGCAGCTTATTCTTAGGATAAATGAGATTATCTTAGCTCACTGTTTACAGTACATCCCGATAAGCCGCCAACACCCCCTCTGCGGCCCGCTCCCAGGTGAACTTCGCCGCCTGCTGCGGGCCGCGCTGGCGTAGCTCTGCCCGTAGCGGCTCATCATCCAACAGGCGGCGCAAGCCGTCGGCAATCGCGTCGGTGTCGGTTGGGGAGACGAGAAGGGAGGCGTCGCCCACCACTTCGGGCAGGCTACTGACGTTGGCGGCCAGCACTGGCGACCCACAGGCCATCGCCTCCAGCGGCGGCAGGCCGAAGCCCTCGTGGCGCGACGGGAACAGCAGCGCGTCGGCGCCGCGCAGCGCGCGCACGAGCGCTGCGTCGTCGACGTGGCCGAGCAGGTGGATCCGACCCGCATGTGAGGACGCGCGCAGGCGCGCCATCGTCGGCTCGTCGCGCCAGCCACGCGCGCCGGCGACGACGAGGGCATGCGGGACGCCGGCGTCGGCACAGCGCTCGAACGCCGTCAGGGCGGTCTCGAGGTCCTTGCGCGGCTGCAGGGTGCCCACGGCGAGGAGGTAGGGCCCGTCGATGCCGGGCGCGCCACCGGGGCCGGGGGAGAACGAGGGGTCGACCCCGAGCGGCGCGACCGCGACGCGCTCGTCGGTGAGCCCGAAGCGCTCCTGCAGCTCGCCGCGCGTGAACTGCGACGACGTGAGCACCATCGCCGCTCGCTGCAGCACGCGCTGCAGCACGAGCCGGTGCTGGAGCACGTTCTCGCGACTCATCCACTCGGGATGCGCCCAGGCCAGCACGTCGTGCACGGTGACGACGAGCGGCATCGCGGTCGGCGCCGCCGGCACGAGCGGCGACGGGCAGTGCAGCACGTCGAGACGCGCCCGCCGCGCGCGGCGCGGCAGCTCGAGCGGCAGCCACGCCACCTCGCGCACCAGGCCGCGCGCGATGCGGCCGCGGAGCCGGCCGCGCTGCGCGAAGGTCACGAGCTCGACGTCCTCGCGGGCGGCCAGCTCGTCCGCCAGCCGTCGCGCGCTGCGCGCGATGCCGCCGCGATCGAGCTCGAGGACGGTGAGCTCGAGGCCGACCCGCAGACGGCTCACCCGGAGATCGTCGCCGCGCGGGCTGGGACGAGCGGCGGCGGGGAGTCACCGCGCGCTGCTGCGTCCAGCGACGCCGCCAGCTCGCGCGCGTTGGCCTCCGAGCGATCGACGAGCACCGGCTTGCCCGGCCAGCAGGCGCGCATCGCGGCGGCGAGGAAGCGCAGCGTCCGTTCGCGATCGGGTGCAAAGGCGAGCACGGCGGGGACGGCTTCGCGGATCTCGCGGAACGAGTCGACGTCCAGCGTCACGCCGTAGCCGGAGTAGAACGGCTGGCCGAGGGTCAGCACCGGCCGTCCGTGCAGCAGCGCCTCCAGCCCGACGGTCGAGGAGATCACCACGACTGCGTCGGCCTCGCGCACGAGCTCGTGCGACGAGGTCCGCGGCTCGACGAGCCGCGCGTTGGGGATCCGCGCCAGCCGGTGCAGCAGCGCCAGCCGGTTGCGCCCGATCGACATCGGGTGCTCCTTCAGCACGATGTCGTAGCCGTGCGGCAGCGCGCCGGCGACCTGCTCGATGAGCGACGCCTGGTCGTAGGTGTGCGGGATGATCCGCAGGATCTTGTAGTCGTTGACGACGTGCAGCGGGAAGTAGACGAACGGCCGCCCCGTGCGCCGCGGGCGGTACAGCCGCCGCGCGGCCGCGCCGCGCAGGCGCTCCCGGACGTAGTTGGAGACGAAGCGCTGCGGGCGCAGGTACTCGTTGTCGCGATCGTCGCGCGCGCTCACGACGAGGTGACGCGCGAAGTCGCGCAGCGTCGTCGCGTTGACCCGTGCCTCGCGATAGTCGCGGATCGGCCGGTCGCGGGCGGTGAAGTCGGCGATGAAGCTCTCGACGTGGTCGCGCTCGTCCGGGGTGAGATCGCGCAGGTCCTCGGGGGAGACGATCGGCGCGTGCATCGTGTCGCGGTACAGCCGCAGCGGTCGCGGAAAGAGCGTGTAGAAGAGAAACAGCACGCCGATCCCACGCCTCATCGCGATGAGATGCGTGGCCGTCCGCATCGTCTCGCTGCCGACCTCGGGGACGACCACGTCGGGACGCAGCTCGTCGAAGATGCGCTCGAGCGCGAGAAAGTGGCGCACGGTGCGCTGCACCGCCGCCGGCTCGTCGGTCGCGTCGACGGGCCAGTCGGTCTTGTAGACGTCGCGCAGCGTCGGAATCTCGTAGGTGGCGGCGATCCGCCGGCCCTCGGCCTCCCAGTCGGTGGCGCCGTCGACGGCCGCGAGCTCGCCGGCCAGGCAGCGCGCGCCGAGTGCGCGCGCGGAGCGGCGCGAGAACATGACGTGCTCGACGTCGTGCCCGAGCGCCTCCAGCTGGGCCCCGACCCGCGCGTAGAACTCGCTCTCCTGAAACTGGAGGGTGGTGAAGAGGAACCGCACCGCAGGCGAAGGCTAGTGGCGACGGGTGCGGCTACGGTGCGAGGCATGGCGCTCGGGCATCCCCGTCACCGCCGCCGACCGCGGGCGTGGCGCACGCGCGCGGAGGCGCGGCTCATGGCGTACCTCGTCGAGCTCGGCTTCCACAACCACTACCGCACGTTCGTCCACGGGCCGCCCGAGCGCGTGCACGACGAGCGCGGCCGCGGCCGGCGGCACGGCGCGATCCTCAACACGCGGTCGGGCGAGATCCATCTCGCCGAAGAGGTCGTCCTCGGCCACAACACGATGCTCATCACGGGCCGCCACGAGTTCGCGAGCGGCCGGCTTGCACCCGAGGCCGAGCAGGTGCCCGAACACGGCTACGACATCACCGTCGGCCGCGGGAGCTGGATCGCATCCGGCGCGATCGTGCTCGGGGGGGTCACGATCGGCGAGCACGCCATCGTGGCGGCCGGAGCCGTGGTGACGCGCGACGTGCCGGACGGCGCTGTGGTTGCGGGGGTGCCCGCCCGGGTCATCGGGACCACGGAGAGTCGCGGCGCGGGGTAGCGCGCGACAGCTAGGGTTCGACCCCGATGCGGCACCCCGACCAGCCAGAGTTCGCCACCATGGTGGACGCATTCGAGGCTGCGGTGCACGCACAGCAACCCGTCGCGCCCGAGCACTACGACGAGGAGTACTTCGCCTCCGACTGGCGCGAGGACGACAATCGCTATGACCTCGACACGCGCCGCCGCATCGAGGCGCGCAACCCGGAGCTCATCAAGGAGGTCTTCGCGCCGCAGTGCGTGCTCGACCTCGGCTGCGGCCCCGGCTTCCTCATGCAGTTCTTGCATGAGCTCGGGGTCGAGGTGCACGGCGTCGACTACGCGCAGGCCAGTCGCGACCTGGCGCCCCCCGACGTACGTGGCCGCATCAAGATCGCCTCGGTGACGGACCCGCAGGTCGAGCCGCGTAGCTACGACCTCGTGATCTGCCGCGAGGTCCTCGAGCACATGACCGTGCTGGAGGTGCGCCAGGCGGTGCACGAGATCTGCCGGGCCAGCGCGCGGTACACGTATGTCACCACGCGCTACCACCCGGACCCCGACGGCCTGCTCGACGTCACGACCCAGTTCGACGTCGACCCGTCGCACATCACGCTGCTCACGAAGGACTTCCTGCGGGTGCTCTTCGTCCTCGAGGGTTTCCGCCGCCGGGCAGACCTCGAGGAGCGGATGGACTGGGGGGACAAGAACCGCGTGCTCGTCTACGAGCGCGCGGCCTGAGACTCCGCCGCCGGCAGCACTCGACACACCAGCAGGCCGGTGCGGAAGTGCACCTTCTGGGGGATCTTGGTCGTGAACGACACCGGCTCCAGGCCGTAGCGGGCGAAATCCCGGGAGCGGGCACGGAAGTAGTCGAGGCTTCGTAGGTACGCCTTACCCAGCGGGCCGTTGGCGTCCGCGAACGGCTCCAGGAACACGCAGTGCGATCGGGTCACGCGACGCATCTCCCGCAGCACGCGCTCGTGACCGTTCCACAGCTGCTCGAGGACCAGGCACGTGAACGACACGTCGAAGCTGTCGTCGGGGAAGGGCATGTCGAGGGCGCTGGCCTGGTGGAAGGAGACGCGGCTCAGCGCCGTGCGCTGGTCGTCGTCCAGTCGCCCGAAGCCGGCCGCGCGAACATGCCGGACGGGCGGATCGGCGACGAGCTCGCGAGCGCGGGCGACCCCTTCGGTCGTCAGCTCGAGGCCCGTGAGCGAGAGGTCGGACCGGCGCATCGCCAGCAGCGCGAGGTTCGTGCCCCGGCCCGAGCCGACTTCCAGGACCGACGCGCCGCTCAGCCCCTCCAGGCGTTCCACGAGCAGATCGGAGCGGAAGCGGATCGTGTACCAGCCGTTCGCGTAGACCGGCGTGCGGCCCTCGAAGAAGACGTCGCGCTGCATGTCGCGCGAGCGCGCGTAGGCGGCGTTGTCGGATGCGTAGTGGCTCTCGTAGGTCCCCGAGACCCTCTCCTCGTCGCGGGGGGCGGGCCGCGCGCCGGCGCGGGCGACCGACCGGGCGACGCTGCGATAGTGCTTGAGCACGAGGCCCCAGAGCTGGCGGCGCGGCAGCGGGCGGACGTGGCGACCGCGCCCGTCGAGGTCCTGGATGGCATCGGCGACGAGCCGCGTCGCCGCCTGCTCACGGCCCCGCGGGCGCACGAACTCGGCGACGAAGCGTTCGACGCGTGCCTGCGCGGGCCGCGGGTCGGCGAGCACGGCGGCGAGCTGCCGGCAATGCACGGCAAGGTCGTCGGCCACCTCGACGGGCCCGCCGCCGTCGGACAGGAGCAAGCGGAAATGCAGCGTCGCATCCTGGGCGAACCCCGGGAAGCGGACCGTGAGCACCGGGCGTCCGACGATGGCGGCCTCGATCATCGCGCTCGTGTTGGCGCCTACGATCGCGGCGCTATGGGCGAGCGAGTGGAAGTAGTGCTGCTCGTCGTCGGCGTCCATCGGGATGCTCGTCCGCGTGCGGGGTGAAACCGCCGCGCCGAGCTGCGCCAGATCGACGTGTGCCCACGCATCGACGTTGCCGGGGTGGGGGCGCACGAGCACGCCGACGTGGCGCAGGGCCGGGTCCGCCCGCAGCGCGCCCAGCCAGTCGCGCACGAACGCGATCTCGCGCTCGGCGGGCGTGATGTTCGGCGACGAGCCGGTGTACAGGACGAGTGGCTGAGCCGGGTCGAGTCCCAGGTCGCTCATGAAGGTCTCCCTGGGACTCGTCGGCTCGCGATCGAACCATTGGTCGAAGAGCTGGGCGCCGGTCACCACGATGCGCTCTGGCGCCACGCCGTGCAGCTCGATCGCCTCCCGGCGCTGAGCCTCATTCCACAGCAGGACGCGGTCCGGGTCGCCCTTGATGAGGCCCTTGCTGGTGAGGTGATCCCAGCTCGTCACCGCCAGCGCCACTGGGATCCTGGCTGCGCGCGCGCTGCGCACCGTGTCTGTCTGACGCATGCCGCTGTCGCCTCTGGCCAGCAATGGGGTCACCACGACGCAGTCGGGCGCCATGCGCGAGAGCCGCGAGTTGAGCCTCGGGACGGTGGGCAGCGCGTGCTCGCTGGCGCGCAGCACGGCCACGACGGCGCGGGCGATCGGCCCAGGGAGCACGGGAAGGCGGGTCATCCACGCCAGTTGCGCGGGCAGGTACCGGTCCATGCGCCGGCGCAGAACGTCCGCGTCGCGGTACCGCGGATCGAGGTAGCGCGCGTAGTCGGCGCCCAGCCGGACGCAGCGCGCGATCGGCAGCAGGCGCCCGGCGCGCGTCGGGAGCGGCGCGACCAGCTCGATCCCGTCGGTCGCCTCGATCTGCGCGGCGGTCGGATCGCGCCGCTTTGCGCTGTCGTAGCTGAGCAGCACCGTGTGCCCTCGCGCGGCGAGCTCGCGCACCGTCGAGCCATAGATGCGCAGGTAGCCCGAGTACGGCATCTGGAAGAGGATCCGCATCGACCGGCTGGCTGCTCGATCGCGCACCGCGGGCCGTCGTGTCGCTTCCTGGCGAACGCGTACCTCGATCGCGCGGCGCCTGCGCCGCACCTCGGCGGCCGCGGGCGCAAGCAGCGCGCGTAGCGCGGGATCGAGGCGGCGGTGGTGCGGGCGGCGTGGCCGGACGCTGCCGGCGAGCGCCTCGATCGCGTCCACGAACCTCGGCGTCGCCGGCACGTCGAGGCCGTGCGGCCGGACGAAGCACTCCACGAACGCGCGGTTCTCGTCGCTTGCGTCGCGGTCGCGCGCGAGCGAGTCCGCGAGCTGCGCGAGGTGCTCATGGTCCGAGCGCGCGACGCGCAGCAGACCGCCGCCCACCTCCAAGAGGTAGCGGAAGTGCAGCGTCCCCTCCTGGGATTCCCAGTACTCGGGGACGATCACGGCGTGCACGCGGCGCCCGACGATGGCCGCCTCGATCATCGCGCTCGTGTTCAGGCCGACGACCGCGTGGCTGTGAAAGAGCGAATCGTAGAAGCCGGCTTTCGACTCGGCGTCGACCACGAAGCGGCCGTCGCGCGGCCATACGGTCACGTTGTCGTACTCCGAGAGGTCGATGTCGCGCCACTGCGCCGTGCGCTTTGGATGCGGGCGAATGAGCAGGCCGACCTCGGCCAGCCGTGGGTCACCGGACGCGCGCAGCCGCTCGATCCATCCGCGGACGAACTCGGTCTCCGGGCGCGCGTCCTTGAACGGGCTGAAGCACGTGTACAGCAGGAAGGGCCGCGCGGGGTCGAGGCCCACCTCGGCGCAGAATGCCTCACGAGGGCGCGCAGCCCAGTCGAACCACTGGTCGAAGAGCTGGGCGCCCGTGGTCACGATGAGCTTCTGCGGGATGTCGTGCAGTTCCATGGCCTCGCGGCGCTGGGTCTCGTTCCACACCGTCACGAGGTCGGGCAGCGGGCGCATGAGCGACTTGCTCGTGAGGTGGTCCCAGCTGCCCACGCAGACCGCGGTCGGGATGCCGAGGTCGCGCGCCGCGTGCAGGTGGCTGGGCTGCACGGTGCTCAGCCCGATGTAGGGCGAGAAGATCGCCACGTCGGGACGGCGCTCCGCGATCCACCGCTGCACGCCGGGGCTGAGAGGGACAGCCGCCTCGCCGGTCGTGAGCACGCGCTTCAGCACGCGCCGGCTCACGCGCGTGCGCGCGACTGGCAGCTTGCTGAGCCGCCGGAACGCACGCGGCGCCCGCGCCCGCGCCCGCAACCGGTACGCCTCGTGGTACATGGGATCGGAGAACTGCAGGTAGTCCAGGCACGCGCGCAGCGCGATGGACAGCTCTTGCCAGCCGTCGCGCGGAACGGGCTGGTAGCTCACGCTCACCGTCGGCCACTCGTGCGCCAGTCGGCCACCGAGATCCTCGGCGCCCACGAGCCCGGTCGGCGCGTGGATCAGCAGGGCGACCTCGTGCCCGCGGTCGGCCATCTCCACGATGACCGACTCGAAGTTCTTCAGGAAGCCCGCGCTCAGCAGGGAGAACAGGACGCGCATCGCCGCCGTCGCGTCAGTGGCCGGATGTGCGCCGCAGCGGCGTTCCGGCGAGCCTCATGCGCCCAGAACCAACCGGACGAGCTCGGGGTCGTCAGGGCGCGCCAGCCCCTTGAAGGGAGCGTTCCTGCTGGGGTCCCGCGGGAGCATGAACGAGTGTGGGGTCAGGTACTGGAGCATGGCCGCCAGGCGGGGGGATGCCTCGTTGTCCACGCGGCTGCCGTAGTGGAAGCAGCGGCTCGTGTCGACCAGGCAGACGGTGCCGGTCGCCCCCTGGACGGGCACGAGCTCGAGCGCACCACAGGCCGCGTCGGCCTGTTCGTCGGTGACGCGGTCCTTGTAGCGGTACCCCACTCGCTCGCGCAGATCCTCGGAGTCGGCTGCGTCCATGATCATGAGCGGACCGTTCTCGGGTGTCACCTCGCTGCAGAGGACGAACACCTTGACCTGCCGGGTGTCGTCGGCGTCGCAATGAAAGAGCTGGCTACTGATCAGCTCGCGGTTCGTCGACCGCGAGAGGTACAGGTTAATGTTGGTCAGCAGCGGCACGGTACCGAGGTACGAGGCAACGCCGGCGAGCACGTCGCGCCGCAGCGCGAGGCGCAGGAGCGGCGACTCGCGGTCGAGCGCGCTCTGCTCCACCAGCGGCAGCATGAACTGCTTGCCCTTCCGGCTCAGCACCCCGATGTCGGTGGTCGCGAGGCGCTCCTGCGCGTAGGAGACGACCTCGTCCGCGTCTGCCACCACGCCGGGGCGGAGAATCGCATACCCGCGGTCCTCCGGAATCTGGATCCCGTCCGTGTGCTCGGCACGAGCGGCGCGGACACGCACGCGGGTCGTGCGCGGCGCAAGCGCCTTACGCATGCCCACGTATAGGGCGCGCTCGCGGTCGGAGCCGCCGCGCAACCGCAGCTTTGCGCGCTCGAGCGGCGACTTATGGTGAGCCTTGGGCATCGGGGCAGAGTAACAATCAGCTTGCGGCGGTGGCCTTGGTCGCCGCCCGCTCGGCCTTACGCCGCCGGCGGTTGCGCCGCTGGCGCGTCGCGCCCCAGTGCTGGAAGCCGAGTCGCACCGGCTCGAGTCCGACCCGCAGCGCGCTGCGACCCAGCGGCGCGCGCGCGTGGCGTACCGGCCCGAGCGCGGCTATCCCTTCGATCGTGTCCGCGAAGACCGCCGACGCCGGGTGACCGATCCCCTGCGGGCGTACGAACGCCTCGATGAACGGGCGATTTCCGTTCTGTGCGCAACCCCCGGCGCGCACCGACTCCGCCAGTTGGGCGAGGTGCTCGTCCATGTCGCGTGCCTCGAGCAGCAGGCCGCCGTTCGTGAGGTACCGGAAGTGCAGCGTTCCGTGCTGGGAGCCCTCGAACTCGGGCACGAGCAGCGTATGCACCCGCTTGCCCACGATGCCTGCCTCGATCATCGCGCTCGTGTTGACGCCGATCGCGCCCGCGCAATGGTGGATCGAGTCGAAGAAGTCGGCGCGGGCCTCCTCGTCGACGGGCATCCGTCCCTCCTGCGGCCAGAGCGCCACCCGCCCGAGCCCGGCGAACCGGGCTGCCGACCACTCGTCGAAGCGCTTGGGGTGGGGCCGGACGAGTACGGCGAGGTCGCGCAGCTCCGGTCGCTTGCTGGCGCGGAGCGCCGGCAGCCAGCGCTCGACCACGAACTGCGCCTCGGTGATCTCGGCAGGGAAGAGCGCGCCCGCGGCGTAGAGCACGAACGGCCGGTCGGCGGGCAGGCCCACCCGCGCGCAGAACGTCTCCCGCCCCCGCGGGCGCCAGGTGAACCAGGGGTCGTAGACCTGGGCCCCGGTCGTGGCGATGCGGTCTTCCGGCAGACCATGGATCTCGAGCGCCTCACGCTTCTGGACGTCGTTCCACACCGTGACGACATCCGGGACCACGCGGATGAGCTGCTTGCTGGAGAGGTTGTCCCAGGAAGCCACGCACAGCCCCGTGCGCAGGCCGGCGTCCATGGCCGCGCGCAGCACCTCCTGCTGGGGAGAGCCGGGCATGAGGTGAGGCGTGAGCAGCACGATGTCGGGCTCGCGTTCGCGGATGAACGCGCGCAGCGCGCGTGAGCTCGGCGTCGCGTCGTCGATGCACCGCAGCGTGCGCTCGATTCGGCGCATCGTCGTAGGCCGGCGCCAGCGCGAGCCCGGATCGTCCATGAGCCGCACGATGCGATCCGGCGCCCGCCGCCGGGCACGGCGTACGAGCTCGCTGGACTGCTCGTACTCGGGTCGCAGGAAGTAGAGGTAGTCAGAGGTCAGCCGCACCTGGCGCTTCAGGTCCGACCAGCTGTCGGTCCGGGGATGCGGCGCCTTGCTCCACGTGAAGGTCGAATGGTCGGTCTGCAGCGACTCCGCCCACTGCTCGCCGCGCATCTCGTCCTTGCGGTCGCGCACGACGTGTACCTCGTGACCGCGCTCGAGCAGCTCGCGCACTGCGGGCTCGAACTGGCGGAAGTACCCACTGAAGTTGCGCATGAAAAAGAGGACGCGCACGTCAGCGAAGCACGGTGGCGGACAGCAGTGAGCCGGCGTCGAGGCCACGGACGTCGTGCACGGCGAACGAGCCGAAGCCCGATCCGCCGAAGACCGCCTCGGCGAGCTCCTGGTGGTGGTGCTTGAAGCGCGACGGGTCCGAGAACACCGAGTCCGACCGTACGCCGAGCATCGGCGGCAGGTAGGCGAGACCGCCGTAGGTGCCGACGAACGCCTGAGCGCGCGCCACCGCCGCGGTCTGCACAGCGAGGTTCGTGCGCGGCGTCATGAGGTGGTCGATGCGGATCACGCGCCCCCCCCCGGCCGGCTCGAAGTCCCAGTGGTCGTCAACGCTGATCGACGGGTTCAGCAGGACGACGTCGGTGTGCTCGGCGAGCGCCTCGACGGTCCGCCGGGCGAAGTCGACGTTCTCCTCGGTGTCGGGGAACGAGGCGCGGAAGTAGAACCGCACGGCAACGAACTCCTCGGGCAGCTGGCCGGCCAGCACGCCCGGCTCGGGGGCGCTCATCGGCCGGTAGCGAAACAGCTCGCCGCCGTCAGCAGACACGAGCTCGCGGCGCTTGACCAGGCGCCAGTACGCCTTGTACATCAGCGACGGGTGCAGGACGGCGTGGTGCTCCAGGCCCAGCCGCTCGCCGATCCGTGCGAGCAACTCGACGTCGAACGCGGTTTCGGTCATCTGCTTGTTCAGCCCGCCGATCGCCTCCAGCGCTGCTTCTTCCCGCCGGCACCGCAGCTCGTCGGGCTCGTGGAGGTCGAACAGGTCGGAGTAGCGGACGCCCAGCTGCTCGTACCAGTGCTCGCAGCCGCCCCGGGAGACGACCACCATCCGCTCTGCGAGTCCCGGTTGCTCCTCGATCGCCCATCGCAGGAACGGCACCCAGTACAGGAGCTCGTAGCCCACCTCGCTGACCCAAGGCCCGGCGAGGATTGGCCCGTCCCCCTCGGCGAGTCGCCGGACGGCGGCGCGTGCCTCGTCCACGGCGTCGGCCTTGGGCGCGACGGGTGTCTTCGGCGGGCTGCGGACGGCGCGCCGGATCGCGCGGTGGGCGACCCGGTGGCGTCGAGGGTAAGGGGCCGCGCTCGTGGAAGCCACCCGCTCGACAGCGTCGGCCACCAGCGGGGTCGCCGGTTGCCCAAGGCCCTGCGGTCGCACGAACGACTCCAGAAAGCGCCGGTTGCACTCCCGCCACGGGCCGTCGGAGCGCAGCGCCACCGTCAGCTGGGCGAGGTGCTCCTCGAGCGACCCGGCCACGTGGAGGAGGCGTCCCTCGCCCGCGAGGTGGCGGAAGTGCAGCGTCCCCGCCTGCGTGCCCGCGAACGCCGGGTCGAGCACCGTGAGGACCGGACGGCCGACGATGGCCGCCTCGATGAGTGCGCTGGTGTTGATCCCGACCACCGCGGTGGCATGGTGCAGCGAGTCGTAGAAGTCGGCGCGGGCCGCGTCGTCGACCGGGTTGGCGCCGGCGCGCGGCCACACGGTCGCCCGCAGATCGCCGAGCTCCACGCCCGCCCATTGCTCGGCGTTCTGGGGATGGGGCCGCACGAGCACTCGGGTGCCGGCATGCGCCGGGTCGGCGCGCACCGCTGCGATCCAGCGCCGCACGAAGGGCACCTCGTCCGGGGCGATGAACGGCGACGAGCACAGGTAGAGCAGCAGCAGCCCGTCCCGCGGAAGCCCGGCCTCCCGCGCGAACCGCTCGGCGTCGCGGCTCGGCGCCTGCGCGAACCAGTGGTCGAAGCCGGGGGCTCCGGTGACGGCGATCCGCTCCGGCGGCACCGCGTGCAGTTCGCGCGCCTCGGCTGACTGCGCCTCGTTCCAGACGGCCACGACATCCGGCACGTCGCGCAGCAGACCCTTGTTCGTGAGGTTGTCCCAGCTGTGCACGAGCAGGCCGGTCGGGATCGCAAGCTCGCGCGCCGCGCGCACGTAGTCGGCCTGACGCGATCCAAGACCCACGAGGGGCGACACGAGCAGGACGTCCGGGTGGCGCTTGCGCAGCCAGCGCACGAGCGGCTGCGGGGCAGGCAGCGTCCGCTCGACGGAGGCCAGCACGCGCCGCAGAGTCTGCGCGCCCCGTGGTCCGCCCAGACCGGGGATCGAGGTGAGCCGCACGATCGTGACGGGCGCCTGGGACCGCGCTCGCGCCCGCAGCTTCTCCGCGGCGGCGTAGCGTGGCTCGCGGTAGCGGAGGTAGTCGGTCGCCAGGCGCAGCGAGCGCGCGAGCTGCGGCACGCGTCCCTTGGCCCCTTTGGGAGCGCGCACGACGGACAGGTCGGGGTGATCGCGCCGCAGTCGCTCCACGATCACCTCGGCACCGTCGCCTCGCGACGTCTCAAAGGCGAGCTCGAGCGCGTGCCCCCGGCGGGCGAGCTCACGCAACGTGGACTCGAAGTTCCGGGTGGTTCCGGGGTGCTTCATCATGAACAGGACGCGCACGGCGACCGCAGACGATAGTCGCGCTCTCCAGGCTCGGCGCGCGGGCGGTGGCGTTGGCGACATGCCGCTGGCGTCGCGGCCCACGCCTGATGCTGCTGCGTACTACATTATGGAGCGGATGAAAAACCCGGCTGAGAGCGGCGCGTACGAGAGCCAGGAGCTGCTCGAAGAGCGCCTCGACCGCCTGGACGCGGCGCTCACGGAACTGACCCAGGAGATCCGGGCGCTGCGGGACGGTCAGCGCCTCCTGCGGGAGGTCGACGCGCGGGTGGAGAGCCTCGTACGCATGCACGTCCTCGACCGCAGGGACCTGCCCTATCCCTACCGGCTCACGGCGAATCGCTTCCGCATCCGCTCGCAGCGGGGCGAGGACGGTGTGCTCGCCGCCATCTTTGAGGAGATCGGCGTCAAGCACCGCCGGTTCGTGGACCTCGGGTGCGGCGACAACGGGGGCAACTCCGGCTACCTGGCGGCCGACCTCGGCTGGACCGGGCTCATGGTCGACGGGTCGAAGGACGCCATTGGGCGCCTGCGACGGGAGTTCAACTCGCGCAACGTCGCTGTCAAGCAGGCATGGATCACGCGGGAGGACATCGACGACCTGCTGACCAAGTTCGGCGGTGGGGGTAAGGTCGACCTTCTGAGCATCGACATCGACGGCAACGACATCTGGGTATGGGATGCGATCTCGGAGTGCCTCCCGAGGGTGGTCTGCGTCGAGTACAACACGATTCTCGGGCCGGAGCGCAGCGTCGCGGTGCCGTACTCGCCGGCGTTCGAGCGCGATCCGCGTCTGCTCTTCGGCCGCTACTTCGGCGCCTCGCTGGCCGCGCTGGAACGGATCGGTCGCCGCAAGGGCTACCGGCTGGTGGCCGTCGAGAACGTCAACGCGTTCTTCGTGCGCAGGGGCGTGGGTCGTCGGGTCCCGGCCGCGCCAGTCCCGCTCGCCTACCGGCTCTACGAGAAGGACGCGCGGTACCTCGACCGGCTCGGCGACGTGTACGCCGCATTCGAGCGCGAGGGGCTCGAGCTGGTGGAGGTGGCGTGAGTACCGCGCCGGCGATACCGGGCGAGCCTTCCGTGCGGATCATCGAGCCGCGCCATCCCGGTGTGTTCGAGCGCATCGCGGAGTTCTGGCGCTATCGCACGATGACGGTGTACTTCGGCCGCACGATGCTGGAGAAGCTCTACCGGCGCACGTGGCTGGGCTGGCTGTGGATCCCGCTGCGTCCGCTGCTCGCGGTCGGTCCGGCCGCGTTCGTGTTCGGCGGCCTGCTCGGAGTGTCCTCGGGCGACGTGCCATATCCCCTGTTCTTCCTCGTCAGCCAGGCCGCGTGGGAGCTCTTCAGCCTTACGGCGTTCTGGGGAACGCGCAGCATCGAGCTCGGCCGCCGCGTGCTGCGCAAGATGTACGTCCCGCGGCTGACGTGCCTGTTCGGCTCGCTAGTTCCCTCCGGCGTCATCTTCCTCGTCTACGTCGTGATGGCAGCGATCGCCTTTACGGTCTATGGCCTAGCCGACGGGCGCATGTACCTGGACCTCGGAGTGCACACGCTGGCCACCTTCGCCGGAATGGCGCTGCTCATCGCGCTGGCCCTCTCGATCGCCTGCTTCACCTCGGTCTATGGTGCGCAGGCCCGCGACGTGCGCTTCACGCTGGGCTACGTTCTCGGCTTCTGGATGTTCCTGTCGCCCGTCATCTACCCGATGAGCGAGGTGCCGGAGTCCTACCGGACGCTTACGAGCCTCAACCCAGCGACCGCTCCGATCGAGCTCTTCCGCATCGGGCTGTTCGGCGAGGGCGTGATCCCCACCACGGCGCTCGTCTCCTGCTTCGTGACGATCGCCATGATCGGCACCCTCGGCCTGTGGTTCTTCAACCGCTCCGAGGTCGCCGCGCTCGACGCGGTCTAGACGGACCCCCCGCCGTGAAGGTCCTCTTCTGGATGTCCCATGCGGGCTTCTCACGCAATTTCGAGTCGCTCCTGCGCGAGCTCGACGCGCGCGACCACGAGGTCGAGGTCGCGCTCGAGCGCGACTGGCCGCGAGGCGCGGGCGACGACGACGCACACCTGCGCCGGCTCGAACGCGAGCTTCCCGGCCTGCGCTTGGGCCTCGCGCCGGCCCGGCCGCCGGTCGGCCCGACCGCCACGGGACGTCACCTGCGGGCGGGACTTGACTACCTGCGATTCTTGGATCCCGCCTACGCCACGGCGGTCAAGCCCCGTGAGCGCGCAGCCGCGCACGTCCCTCGCGCGCTCGTCCATGCGGCCGCGCGTCCTGGGGCGCGGCCGGCACTGAGATGGCTGCTCTCTGCGGCGGAACGGGCGGTGCCGGTGGAGGCTGCCACGCGAGCGTTCATCAGCGCGCGCGCCCCAGACCTCGTGTGCCTCACGCCCCTGATCGACCTCGGCTCGCCGCAGACAGACGTGGTGCGCGCCGCACGGGAGCTCCGCATCCCGTCTGCGCTGTGCGTCGCGAGCTGGGACAACCTGACCATGCGCGGCGGCATCCACGACGCTCCCGACCTGGTCGCGGTGTGGAACGAGGCCCAGCGCGCCGAAGCGGTGGACCTGCACGGCGTGCCGGCCGAGCGCGTGGTGGTCGTCGGTGCCGGTGCGTACGACCACTGGTTCGGCTGGCGGCCGGGAAACGACCGCGAGCCGTTCTGCGTGTCGCTGGGGCTTGACCCGGCGCAGGCGATCGTGCTCTACGTCGGCTCGTCGGGCTTCATCGCGCCCGGTGAGGACGCCTTCGTCCTCGATTGGGCTCGGGAGGTGCGAGCCGACGCGGCGCTGGAGGGCGTGCAGCTGCTCGTGCGCCCGCATCCGCTCAACGCGCCCTCGGCGCAGGGGCGCGCGGCGCTCGAGGCGCTCGGCGGCGTTGTCGTCCACCCTCCCCGGGGCGCGAACCCGACCAGCGCCATCGCGCGCCAGGCGTACTTCGACTCGATCTTCCACAGTGCCGCCGTCGTCGGCGTGAACACCAGCGCCTTCCTCGAGGCGGCGATCGTGGGCCGACCGATCCACACGGTCCTAGACGACCGCTACCGTGCGACGCAGGAGGGCACCTTGCACTTCCGCCACCTGCTTCCCGCGACCGGCGGCGCGCTGCGCGCCGCGTCCACCTTCGACGAGCACCGCCGGCAGCTCGCCGCGGCCCTCAGCGCCGGGCCCGAGGCGGCCGAGCGCGACTTCGTGGCGGCGTTCGTCCGCCCGTGCGGCATCGACCGCCCCGCGGGGGAGCTGGTGGCGGCCGAGCTCGAGCGCGCGGCGCGGGCCTCGGCGGCATCCGCATCACCCGCACCCCGTGCGGGTCGGGCGCCCGCGGCTGCCGCCCTGCTGGCGGTTCGCGGACACGCACGCTGGAGGCGGCGATGAGCGACGAGCCTGCCATCCTCGCCGAGAACCTGTCGAAGTCCTACCGGGCGGGACGCAGCGTCACCGACGTTCCGATTCCGCGAGGCTTCCCGGGCTCTGGCTTGCGTGGCCGCAGGCGCGAGCGCGAACGTCGCGACGTCGACGACGATGAGGAGGACGAGCTCGAGGAGCGTCCCCACGATCTCGAGCAGCCGGCGGAACGCGAGGACGAGGAGACGGCTGCGACCTCGGGCCGGATCGTGCACGCGCTGCGCGACGTGTCTCTGGAGGTGCGGCGCGGGGCCCGGCTCGCGGTGCTCGGCCCCGCGGGCTCAGGCAAGTCGACGCTGCTCAAGGTGGTCGCGCGCATCACGCCGCCCACCGAGGGGCGCGTGGTCGTCCGGGGCCGTGTTTCGCCGCCGCTGGAGCTCGCTGCCTCGTTTCTCAACCCGAACGCCACCGGCCGCCAGAATGCCATCATCGTGGCCCGCCTGTTCGGCCTGCCCAAGCGCCTCGTAGAGCCACAGCTCGACGATATATTCGCGCTCGCCGGCATCACCGAGAAGCTCGACCACCGCGTGGCCACGTACTCCAATCGCCAGTACCGCCGGCTTGCGATCTCCGTGGCGCTGCACCTGCAACCCGATGTCCTGCTGATCGACGACCGGCTGGCGAGCACCGACGAGGAATTCGCCGCGCGCGTCCAGGAGCGGCTCATGCAGGCCAGCGCGACGGGGCAGCTCACGATCCTCTTCGCCGCCACCGAGGTGGAGGCGGTGAGCGGCATCTGCGACGAGGCGATCTGGCTCGCCGATGGGCGCATCGTGGAGCGCCGGCGGCTCGAGCAGGCTACGCCGGCGGGCGCGCCGCGTCCGCGACCTCAGCCGCTACCCCAGCCGCAGCCGCAGCCGCAGCCGCAGCGTGGCAGCGTGCCCGGCCCCAGTGGCCTCGACGGACTCGACCCATCGCAGCGCGAGCTGGTGCACGAGCTCGTCGCCAGGGGCCGCACCTATGAGCAGCTCGCCGCAGAGCGGGGCACCACTGTGGGCCGGGTGCGCGCCGACGCGCAGCGGATGCTTGCGACCGTGGCGCCCGACGGCGGGCGTCTCGAACCCGAGCTGCGCGAGGCGATCGGCGACTACATGCTCGGGCAGTCCCAGCCCGATCCCGCCGAACTCGAGCGCCTGGCGGCGACGCCCCAGGCGCGCCACTGGCCCGTGGTAATCGGCTATTACCTCAAGCACCTAGCGCCGGCGGGGCTGCCCGCCTTTCCGCTCGTGCCGGGGCCCGCGGGGTACGAGGGCTTCGTTCCGCCACCGGAGCCTGCCGCCGCGGTGCTGGTCGACTACCTGGCGATCGCGCTCGGGTCCGACCGGGCTCGGGACGCCTTCGCCGCCGCGACCGACAAGGCGATCTGGAAGGCTGCTTCCCGCGTCAGCTGGGCGGACGTGTCCGAGGCCGCGGGCTTCGACCACCACGAGGCCAAGGCGGTGACGCAGCGCTTGCTGGCCACCCGCAGCGCGCAGGGGCTCCCCGATCCCGACCGCACGCCGTTCGGGGAGGGGGTCTCGATTGCCGGGGCCACGCTGCGCTCCGCAGACGGGCTGCCTGTCCAGTCTGTGCGCCGCTCGGAGGACGTCATGGTCGAGACGGTCGTTGACGCGACCGGCGGCCATCAGGGCGTGCGGGTGGAGCTGGTGCTCGAGGCGCGCGGCCTGGACCCGGTGCATGTCGGTCAGCCGCAGGAATTCACGATCGCCGCGGCCGGCCGTTACCACGTCGTCGCGCGTTTCTCCGCAGCGCTTCTGGATCCGGCGGAGTACCGCGCGCGCGTCGTCGTCGACGTGGAGCGCGACGGACACACGTCGCAGGTCAAGCTGCGCGACGCGTTCGCCTTCGAGACGCTGGATACCGGCGAGGAGCTGGACGCCGGGGAGGACTCGGACGCCGCAGCGGACGTGCGCTGGCACGTCAGCCCGTGAGGGCTTCGACATCGTAGTACAGCTTCTTCTGGATTGCCGGCTCACAGGTGGCCAGGACGCCGGCGATCTTGACGCCCGCCGTCCCGTCGCCGAACAGGTGGTCAGACGGGTAGCGGCCATGCTCGACCTGTTGGCGGATCGCATCCGCGATCTCATCGGCCTCGTGGCGCGCGCGCAGCACGTTCGCCCCGGTCTCGCGTAGCTGCTGGCGTGTGCCGACCGTCACCGCGGGCACGCCGAGGTACGCCCCCTCGCGCAGCGCCGCAGACGAGTTGCCCACCATGCACGCGCAGTGGGCCATGACCTTCACGAACGTCTCCGGCGGCAGGTTGCGGAAGAAGTGGAACCCGTGGTCCTCGCCGTGCTCGCGGAACAGGCGCAGTCCCTTGGAGACGTGCCCGGAGCCCGCGTCGATGTTCGGCCAGAAGACCAGCGCCTGCATGCGCTGGGTCTTGACCGCGTGCAGGGTGGCCTCGATCTGCTCGAGCCCTTCCCCGTACTCCGTCGTCACGGGGTGCTGCATCATCAGCACGTAGGGCTGGTCGGGATCGATCTTCGCGCCGGCGCCGCCGAAATGGTTCAGTGCTTCGCGGGGTAGGCCTAGCTCGGTCTGCGCCACCAAGTCGATCGACGGGCAGCCGAAGTTGAACACGGTGTCCGGGTTCTCGCCCATCGCCAGCACGCGCCGGGCGCTGAGCTCGGTGGCGGGGAAGTGGATGTGGGCGAGCTTGGTCACCGCGTGGCGCACGGACTCGTCGATGGAGCCCGACACCTCGCCACCCTGCGTGTGGGCGACCGGGATGTTCATGTACGACGCCGCGATGGCGGTGGCGATCGTCTCGAAACGGTCGGCCACGGTGACGACGATGTCGGGGGAAAGCAGCTCGAAAATCGTGGGGAGCTCGAGTAGACCCAGACCGGTGGACTTGGCCATGGTGGTCGGCGTCTCGCCCTCGATGATGAAACGCACGCTGGCGTCGGGCGGGAAGCCGTCGAGCGCCATGACGTCGACCGAGTTGCCCGTGCGCTCGAGCAGCGTCGAGGCGCCGGCGACGATCTGCAGCTCGAGGTCGGGGTGGGCCTTGATCGCGGCCAGCACGGACTTGATCCGTGCGTAGTTCGCGCGGCTCGCGACCACGACACAGACCTTGCGCTTGCCGTCGGCCATGTGGCGGCCCATTCTACGGGGCCCTCTGGAGCAGATACTCGGCGAACGCCAGGTCCTCGGGCGTGTCAATGTCGTGCGACCGCTCGGGCGGCATGACGTAGCCGCGCTGGTCGGCCTCGTCGAGGATCTCGCCCCGGCGCAGCGCCCCGACCCGCGTGAGGTAGATGGAGCCGTTGCGCAGCCACAGGTCGGGCAGCTCATGGGAGGGAGCCATGTGGTCGTCGGCCAGCCACGGCCCGAGGCGGTCTCCGTCCATCACCTTGAGCTTCAACGGATGGATGGCCGCTTCGATGCGGCTGACCGACACGACCGACCCCGCGCCGGTGCGCTCGAGCATCGCCACCGCACCCGCCAGGTCCTCGGGCGCCGTGAAGGGCGAGGTGCACTGCACGATGCCCACGGCGTCGAACTCGCCGCCGACCGCATCGAGCGCGTGCAGCACGGCGTCGAGCGTCCGTGCGGTGTCCGACGCCAGCTCCGGCGGGCGTTGTACCGGCACGACGTCGAGGCCCTCGGCCTCGGCGAGGATCGCGGGGTCGTCGGTCGACAGCGCCACCATTGCGAAGCACCCGGCCTCGAGCGAGGTCTCGAGCGCGCGGCGCACGAGCGTGCGGCCCCCCAGCACCGCGAGGTTCTTGCGCGCGACGCGCTGCGAGCCGCCGCGGGCTGGGACGAGCCCGAGGATCCTCACCGCGCCTCTGCGCGCCGCCGCCAGACGTCGGCCAGGAAGGCGTGCGCGCCGCGCTCCAGCGCCTCCCAGTCGGGCTCGCGCTCCTGCGCGGCAGCCAGGACGAAGCCCCAGTGGCCGTCGTCGGCCATGCGCTCGCCTACCACCTCCAGGCCGGCGCGAGCGAAGAAGCCGAGCGCGGTCGTCCGCGTGAGGTAGTAGGGGTGGTCGACCTTGTAGGCACCCTCGATCGCGCCCTGACGCGCGAGCACCCACGAGACGTCGAGGACGTCGACGAACGCGTATCCGCCGGGGGCGAGCAGCCCGCGGATGGCGTGCAGCGTCGCGTTCACGTCGAGCAGGTGGTCGATCGTCTGGCACAGCAGGATGAGCTCCCAACGCCGCTCGCCCGGCTCGAAGTCCTCGGCGAAGCCCTCCACGACCTCCATGCCCGCGGCCTGAGCGACGGCCAGCTCGTCTGGCGCGGGGTCGAGGACGGTTGGGCGCACGCCGTCGCGAGCAAACGCCGCTGCGACGACGCCTGTCGAGCCGCCGACGTCCAGCACCGACGCGGGCTCGGCCGATAGGACGTTGTCCAGGAAGTCGTGCAGCTGCGCGGCGTACCCGCGCTGCTCCTCCTGCACGGTGTCGGCGTCGATATGCCGGCCGTGGTAGGCGGAGACCAGCGGGCGGTACACGTCACGGTAGAAGGCGGCGTAGGCGCCAGCGGTGGGGCGCGGCGAGAGCAAGCCCAGCCCGCAGCGTGCGCACACCGCCAGCGCGCTGGGGTAGCCGTAGCGATCGCGGCGGGCCACCTCGATCAGGTGGCGGCTGCCGCACAGGTTGCAGGTCTCGACAGGCTCCAGGGCCACGGCGGCGGGGTCGTAACCGACGGCCTCGATGCGCTCGGCCCGGCTCATCGGCGCAGCCGCTTCACCAGCGCGTCCCAGCCCAGCTCGCGCCGTGTCTCCATCGCCCGCACGCTGATACGGCCAAGCACAAGCGGGTCGAACGGCAGCGCGTCGGTCTGCTGGAGGTCGATGACGTTGTCCATGTGGCGCAACTCGGCCGGCGAGTGCTCGTCGAGGTTCGTGATCACCACGGCGCCGCGCTCCATGGCGGACGCGACCGATGTGTTGTTGGCGCGCACCCCGCCCTCGAAGAACGCGACGAAGAACGTGCACCGTCGCAGCTCGTGCACGACGGCGAGGTCCGACAGGTTGCCCAGGAAGTACATCCGGTCCGGGAAGATGGCGGCCATCTCGTCGAAGATCAGCTCGGCGTCGCGCATCGTGGCGGTCTCGTGGTTGGCGGCCGACACGTGGACCGCGTAGGAGCGCCCCGACGCATCGAGCAGGTCGCGCAGGTGCCGGAACTGGTCGGTGCGCAGCTTGTGAGCCATGCCGAACGTGAAGACGGACACCTCGGTGGGGGCGATGCTGCGCTCCTCGACAATGAGGCCCGGCGTCCACAGCGTTTCCACCCGGCCGTTGAGGCCCGCGGCCTGCGCCGCAATCGCGCGATTGCCGCACAGGACGCGGCGCGCCCCGGCGACCATGCGCTGCTCGAGCTCGCCGCCCGACCATTCGTGCAGGAACACCTCGTGACCGTCGAACGCGGGCAGCGCGGCCTCGACGGCCGCGCGGTCGGCCGCGGCGAGCTCGCCGCACTTGAACGACAGCAGCGGTGAGGGGAACCGCGCAGCGTTCTCCAGCGAGGCGAAGGGCACGCCGAGGTGCTCGGCCAGCAGCTCGTTGAAGCGTGCCACGCCCGAGCGGAACGGGTTCATGTGGTGGGAGAGGACGGCGTCGATCACGCGGAGGTGAAGCGGTCCAGGATCGCGGTGGAGGAGTCGGTGACGGTGTCGAGGTACACGACCTCGATGCCGTGCTCCTCGCAGGTGGCGATCTCGTCGGCGGGCAGGCGGTCGCGCCAGTCCTCGCCCTTGACGTAGAAGCGCGGCTGCAGCGTTCGGAGAACGTCCACGGTCAAGCCCTGGGACAGGTACACGTAGTCGACGTGGCGGATCGCGTCGATGATCGCGGCGCGCTCGGCCTGGGCCAGCAGCGGCGGGTGCTTGCGGGCCACGTATTCGTCGGGGGAGACGTTGACGAGCACGGGGAGCCCGAGCTCGGCGGCGGCCGCGAAGTACCTGACGTGTCCGGGGTGCAGGGGGTCGAAGCCGCCGTCGACCATCGCCACGCGCCGGCGGTGCTCGGCCAGCTGCTCGGTCGCCACGATCATGCGATCGGAGGCTATGCCATCCTCGCGGCGTGCCTCGGCCGCGCCACCTCTCCTCGCCCGCGGCGTTCGCGGCGGCCGTCCGCAGCGAGGCGCCGATCCGCGCGCAGCGTGCTCAGATGGAGCTCGCCTTGGCGCGGGCGGGGCGCTCCGGCAGGGCCGTGGTGGTCGGGCCGTGGCTGTCGGAGATCGGCTTCGAGGTCCTCTACTGGATCCCGGTCCTGCGCCGCCTGTTCGAGCGCCACGGGATCGCGGCCGAGCGGGTGACCGCGATCTCTCGCGGCGGGGCGCAGGACTGGTACGCCGGCGTCGCCGATGGCTACGTCGACGTGCACGACCTGATGGAGCTCGACGAGTTCCGCGCCGCCCAGAAACGCAGGGTCGCCGAGGCGGGTGACCAGAAGCAGCTGCGAGTTACCGGCCTGGACCGGGACCTCTGGCGGCGGGCCCGCGTCGGCGGGGCGCTGGTCGTGCACCCGCTCGTCATGTACAGCCGCCTGCGCTATTTCTGGGCCGGCGAGGAGGAGCTGGACGCAGTGGCGACGCGGTGCGCCTGGCGACGCTTTCCAGTGCCTCCGCCGCCTGCCCTCGAGCTGCCGGACCGTTTCGTCGCGGCCAAGCTCTACTTCAGCGACTGCTTCCCGGATACTCCGGCCAATCGTGCCGTCGTGCGCGATGTGCTGCTCATCCTGGCCAAGCACGAGGACATCGTGCTGCTATCCACCGGCTTGGAGCTCGACGACCATGCCGAGCCCGGCGCGCTCGACCACCTGCGCATGCACGGCCTCGGCCCGCTCGAGCCCCGCGACAACCTCGCCGTGCAGACCCGCGTGCTGGCCCGCGCACGCGCCCTGGTGGGCACGTACGGTGGCCCCTCATACCTCGCTCCGTGCCTGGGAATTCCGTCGGTGAGTCTGGCGTCGCTCCCGAACCACAACCGCCGGCACCTGGAAGCCGCCTGCGCGGCGGCGGCGGCCATGGATGCGCCCGAGCCCGTCCTGCTTAACGCGAGCGCGGGTTACGCGGGGCAGCGCACGCTCGCGGCGGTGCAAGGCTCGGCGCTGCTTCCGGTCGAGCGCGGTTAAGCGGCGGGGGCGCCGTCAACGGCGCCAGGGCGCTGTACCTCGCACCTGGCGAGATCCAGCACGCCAAGCGTCTTGTGGGAGAGCTTTGAGTAGAAGCGCCCCTCGCCCCAGTCGAACGCCCGCTGGTCCACCAGCACGGCCACCCGCGCGAGGGGTCGCCCGAGCCGTCGAGCGACGCCGCTCGCCGCCCCGTGGGCACGCTCGCACTCAGCGGTCGGAACGGTTCCCTCATGGGCGGCGTTGCGCACAGCATCGACCAGTGAGGAATCGGCTCGGGGAACGCTCTGCACCGCGGATGTCACGTCGTCGCCGGCCTCTCCCGTGGCGAAGGTGTATGTGCTGAACGAGGAGGCGGTCGCCTCGTCGAACTCGTGGGTGGAGGCGAACGTGCCCGAATACATCGGGTAGTTCGACAGCAGCGGCTCGCGCTCGATGCCCTTGACGGAGACGGCGATCTGCTGGGCGAAGAGCAGCGCGACCGTGGCCGCCAGCGGCGCCGTCACCCACGCGCGGGAGCGCGCCAGCGGCGCAGGCGCGGGCAATCCACCCTCCTGGCGTGTGTCGTCGACGGCACACCTCTCGTCGTCGCAGCCGTCCCGGCTGCGACGCTTCGCCACCTTCCGGTACACGGCGTCGCCAACGCGTGGGACGCCCGGCACCCGCGACGCGACCGCCAGCGGCCACAGGGGCGGGATCGAAGTCGAGAGCGCGCGGTAGCCGGCAAAGCCGACGTCCTGGCGACCGTTGGAGGGCGTGACGACCACCATCTCGCGCAACGCCTCCTTCCGTGTGATCCCCGGAGCCATGCGCTCGCGCTCTGCCTCGTCGCGCGCGTCGGAGAACGTGACCCGATCCGCGAGGTCGAGGCTGTGTAGGACGCGGGCTGTGCCCCGGCACATGGGACAGCCGCCGTCGATGAGGACGGTTCGCTGGGGCAGTGCGCGGAGCGCGCCTGCAAGCTGCTCCCACGGAAGGAAGGCGAGGAGGAGCATCCACCACGGCAGCCAGCGGATCCCCATGAAGACGAAGAAGGACAAGAACAGCGATGCGCCGAGCAGCCCAAAGGCCAGGCGCACGCGCCACCCGCGCAGGAAGGCGTGCACGATGAACACGCCCTCGATGGCGATCGCCGCAGCCGACAGCAGCACAGCGAGCTGCTGCTGTCCGGCGACCCACAGGCCCCAGTCGACGGGGGCGCTTGCAGCGTCCTGCACGAAGTGGAAGCGGACGGCGCCGTCGCCGACCCACGCCAATCCGCTGTGGACGAGCTTCGCGTAGGCCCCGGCGGCCAGGCCGATACCCAGCGTGAGACCGGGTAGCCACACCGCGAAGCCCAGCCGCGCGCTGGCCCGGACCGGGTCCGAGCGACCGCGAAGGCGTCGCACCACGGTGCTCAGCCCCGGGGCCGCGTGCCAGGGGACGAAGAGCATCGTCCAGATCGCCATCAGCGGAAGGTCGAGGTCGTGGTTGCCGTCGACCTGCACGCGCCCAAGCAGCTGGAGCGTGAAGCCGGCCACGATCAACGCGAAGGACAGCCGCGGCAAGGCGCCCAGGAGGAACGCGACGATCGCCACGATGGTCATCGTGGAAAGCGCTTGAAGCAGGTCCGGATGCTGTGCGAGTTCCTGGGCCAGGCCGAATCGGAGGAAGGCCGGGTCGCTGCGCCCCTGGCCGATGACCAACGGGTCGCGTGGCAGACGATCGCGAACGTAGTCGGCGGTCAGCAGCAGCCCGATGCCAAGCGCCACGCGGAACAGGCCCAGTCCGCCCGGCGAAAGGTCCGGCACGCCGCGCAGGAGCCACGGAGGCGCTCGGCGGACCGCGAGAACGAGGGCGGCGACACCGATCGCGAACGGGATGGCGAAACGGGCGTTGGACAGCTGCGGGTCGCCTTCGGTGGCTATCAGCGAGAGGCTGATCAGCCCCGCCGCTACGATCGCCGCCCGGAGGGCGACGTCGCCCCGGCTCCCAGCTACTGTTGGCGCCGCCGAGCCCACGGCGGCCAGAGTCTAGTCGCGTGTGCGCCCTCTACAGTCGGACACGTGTTCCCCCTGCTGCAGCCGAAGTCGCCGTGTCCGGCCTGCGGGACCCGCGATGGACAGCGCCCGCTGCACGTGTACCGCAACAAGGCGAAGCGCACGACCGACCACGATGAGCTGGCGTTGCTGGGCTGTGAGCGGTGCGGGCTGGCCTACAGTCATCCGCGGCCGACAGACGCGCAGTTGCAGGCCTACTACGGCGAGACGCACGGATGGGAGGCCCGCGAAGGAGGCGACGACTTCGCAGCGGGACCGCAACTGGAGGACAAGCTCGCGGTCAAACGCCGCAAGTACGCCCGGGAGCGCGATCTCCTTGCCCCGTGGCTTGCGGCACCGGGCGCTCCGCGGCGCACGCTGGACTTCGGAGCGGGGCAGGGGGCGTGGCTCGACGTCCTGGCCGACGAGGGATGGGAGACCTGGGGAATCGAACCGGGACCCGCCCAGCGGGCGCTCGCAGCACGGCGCCACCGCATGGTCGAAGAGTTGCCGCAGGACCCGCGGTTCGACCTCGTCGTGGTCAACCACGTCTTCGAGCACCTCCGCGATCCCCTGGCGGTGCTGCGCTCGCTCGCCACGGCCCTGGCCGCTGGCGGCCGGCTGTTCGTCTCCGTGCCCGACCTGGGCCGTCTGGGCGAGCACGGCCGCCTGAAGTACGTGGCGAGCGACGTGCACATCTGTTCCTTCACGTTCGACGGCATGTGCTCCCTCCTCGGTCTCGCCGGCTTTCGCGTCTTGGCGCATCTCGACGGCTCCGAGTGGGACGAGCTGGCACCGAGCGAGCCTGCGCGGCTCAAGGTGCTCGCCGAGCTCGACCAGGGACCGGTGGAGCCGTCGGGACGGCCGCTCGATGCCGCGGTGTCGGCGCTGCGTACGCACGCGCGGCGAGAGCAGCAGATCACCGATGTGCCGGTCTCCTTTCCGCTGTTGGAGCCGTGGGGGTCGTGCCCGGTGTGCGGCGCCGATACGCTCGAGCCGCTGCATGCCTACAAGCCCGGAAGCCGGCCACTCGGCCGCTCTTGGCTCGCGCTGCTCGGCTGTTGCGCCTGCGGGGTCGTCCACTCCCACCCTCCGCCCCCACCGACGGTCGCCGATCTCCGTGGCGGCGAGGAGGAGCGGTCTGCGTCGGACGCGGCGCTCCTGCGTTCGTACCTCCGTCTGCCGACGCCCGCCGGCGCGGTCCCGCCGCGCGCGCTGCTCCTCGGCGGCGGCGGTTGGACGCACGTGCTGGCCGCGGACGGGTGGGAGATCACGAATGGCTACGAGCACGGGGACGCACCCGTTGAGCTGGCGATACTCGACAACGTGCTCGGACGTGAGCGTGATCCGGTGGGCTTGCTACGGAGCGTGTCGGCCGTGCTCGTCCCGGACGGGCGCCTGCTCGTGTGCGCTCCCGACCTGGGCCGCATCGCCGAGCAGGGGCGGCTCTCGTTCGCCGAGAGCGACGCCCAGCTCGTGCACCTCACCTTCTCCGGCCTGAGCTCGATGCTCGCGCTCGCCGGCCTCGCCGTCGACGAGCACGTCGTCGGCGAAGCCCCCCTCGCGCCGCTGCAGGTGCTGGCTCTGAAGGACGAGGCCGCCGTCCCGGCGCAGAGCGAGCCGCTGAGCGCGGCGACGAACGCCCTACGCCACTTCGCCGAGCTGCGCGAGCGGCCCAGGGCCGAGCCTTCCGTTCGCGACCCCGGTGCGCGGGGTCTCGTCCGGAGGGCGCTGGGCCGTATCGTCGGTCAGCGAGGTTCCACGGGGTCCAGCACGAGACCGGCGAACGCCTCCGGCGCCGGCAGCTCCGGCACGGCCGACCACGGCTCGCAGGAGCGCAGCTCGTCGAGCGAGTAGCCAGGGCCGGTCGCCACCGCCAGCGTGCGCGCGCCGATCGCCTTCCCGCACGCGATGTCGTGGGGCGTGTCTCCGATCACCACCATGCGCGTGCCGGGCGGGTCCTCGCCGCCGTGGCGCGCGGCGAGCTCGCGCGCTTCGCGGGCGATCGACGGCCGGTCCGATCCCTCGACGCTGAAGGCGCCGCCGGCGCCGAAGAACTCCCACAGCTCGTAGTGGCGCAGCTTGGCCTCGGCCCCTGCGGCGACGTTGCCCGTCAGCAGCATGTTGACCACGTCGTCGCGCGCGGCGAGCGCCTCGAGGTTCTCGCGGACGTTGGGGAGCACTTGGCCGCGCCGCCACCCCAGGCGCTCGGGCAGGTATTCGGCGTACCGGCTCAGCAGCTGGACGGCCGCCTCGGTGGAGCGGTCGCCGTACGCGGCGGCGATCGTCACCGCGATCTCTGCGTCCGTCAGGCCGGCGGTGCGCATCGCGGCCATGTCAGGCTCGACGCCGAGCACCACGCGGATCGCCTCCTCCCACGCGAAGACGCCGGCCCGCGCCGTCGACAGCAGCGTGCCGTCGATGTCCCAGAAGAGGTAGGTCCGCCTCACAGCTCGCGCAGTCGGCGCACGAGGGAGCCCGCGTCCAGACCGTGCTCGCGCAGCACCTCGTCGTTCGTCCCGCAGGCCGGCACCCGGTCGATGCCCCACACCTCGACGTGGCGCCCGCGCAGCGCGGCGCGCACGGCGTCGCCTTGGCCGCCCACGTGCCAGTGGTTGTCGAGCACGACGATCGGCGACTCGCCGGCCACTTCCGCGAGCCACGCGCCGTCCACGTCGCGCAACCACGGGAGGGAGACCAGCCCCACGTCGCCGAGTTGCTGCGCTGCCGCGTGGGCCTGGCTGAGCAGGACGGGGCCAGTGCAGACGACCAGGGCGCGTGAGCCCCCGCGAAGCACGGATCCCCGGCCGGGCTGGAGGCGCGCGGCCCGCGGCGGCTCGAAGCCGAGCTCCCACGGCACCGAGACCAGGCGGAGGTAGACCGGTCCTGGCGCTTCGTGCACCGCCCACTCCACGCACAGCCCCGCCTCGTGCTCGGTCGCCGGCTCCAGGCACGCCATGCCGGGCACGCAGCCCATGAGCGCGATGTCGCGGATCGACTGGTGAGAGTGCCCGGGCCCGCCGGGCACGATTCCCGCCAGGAAGCCCGAGTAGATGACCTTCGTGCCCTCGGTGGCGTTGTTGAAGACCTGCTCGTTGGCGCGCGGCGTCAAAAAGCAGGCGAACGAGTGCACCGCGGGCAGCGCGCCGCCGAGGGCCAGCCCGCCGGCCTGCGAGACCATGTCCTGTTCGGCGATGCCGCACTCGACGAATCGTTCGGGGTGACGCTCGCGAAACGGGATGAGCCCGGTGTCGAGGTAGAGGTCGGCGTCCAGCGCGACGAGCCGCGGCTGGCGCTCGGCAGCCTCGGCGAGCGCGTCTCCGTAGGCCGCGACGAGCTTCTGCGGGCTGGCCGCCCGCGGGCGCTCGGGGATGTCGGCCTCGGTCACCTCGGGCTCGCGGCCGAGGCGGTCGCGCAATCGGTCCAGCAGCTCGCCGAGTGCCGCCTCGTAGGCGTCGGGCGCCGGTGCGCCGGAATGGTAGGCGTACAGCGCCGTGCCGCTGCGCTCCAGCGTCCGAGGCTCGAACAGCGCGACGCCCGCGCCCTTGACGGTATCGGCGACGAGCAGCTTCGGCCGCTGCGGCTCGCGCTCGAGCAGCCCGCCGAGCGCCGCTGCCAGGGCGGCGACGTCGTTGCCGTCGCAGCGCGCCGTCGCCCAGCCGAACGCCGCGACCTTCGCCTCGAGGTCGCCGAGGTCCGAGACGCGGTCGACCCACGTGTCGGACTGGATCTTGTTGTGGTCGACGATGACCGTGATCTCGCCGAAGCGCTCGTTCGCGGCCTGCCCGAGCGACTCCCAGAACTGCCCCTCCTGCAGCTCGCCGTCGCCTGTCACGACGAAGACCCGCCGCCGGGAGCCGCGCAGCCGCGCGGCGCGCGCGAGCCCCTTCGCCTTCGAGACGCCCATGCCGAGCGAGCCGGTGTTCGTCGTCACCGCCGGCACGGTCGCGATGTCGGGATGGCCCGGCAGCCCGCCGAGGCGGCGCAGGCGGTGCAGCAGCTCGAAGTCGAGCTTGCCGGTGCCCGCCAGCACGGCGTAGACGGCGGGCGCGTCGTGGCCCTTGGAGGAGAAGGCGACGTCGTCGCCGGCGAGCACCTCGAGGTGCAGCCAGCTGAGGATCTCCATGACGCTGAACGACGTCCCGATGTGGCCCGAGCCGGCCTCCATGATCGAGGAGAGCGCGTTGACCCGGCAGGCGTCGGCGAACGCGGCGGCACGAGCGACGCAGTCGTCCATCGCGCGGATGCGCTCGAGCTCGCTGGGCGGGACGTAGCGCAGGACGAGCCGCGCGTCGACGGCGAAGGTGGCGGCCTCCATGGCAGCGCTGGAGTCTGGCAGCCGCCGCCCGACGGGTGGGCACGGACCTGAAACCCGTCTTATGCGGCGGCGCACGAGCGCGCTATCGTCAGGCGCACAGCGGCCGCTATGCGCGACTTTTGGTCGAGTCCAGGGTTGCATGCCACAGCAGCGGAAATGGGATTCACGTCACACGCTGCCGTCACATCCAGGGTCCGTGGGATCCGGACGGTTGTTCGAACCAAAGGGGGTTCCCCTCATGCACGCAGTCCATCTGAGAGCCGAACGGCTATGAGCAGGACCGAGGCGCCGGTCCACTTCGACGGCTGTCGCGCGCGAGTCGACGAGCTGGTCGAGACGCATGCCGACATGGGTGTCGTCGAGCGCACGATCGACACCTACGCGCTGGGCCGTGAGGAGAAGGACGCGCTGTGGCTGTGGGCCAGTGGGCGTCGCGACCGGCTCGCCACTCACGGCGACCGACCGCAGCCTGTGATACCCGGAGGAGATGGAGATGATCGAGTTGGCTGATCGATCGCATCGGTGCCTGCGCCGCGCCGCGAGGCAACCATGAGCGGGCACGTTGTCCGTGGGCTCAAGGCACGTGCCGTGATCGCCAAGCCCGCGTCCGAGATCAGAAGAGCGCGCCGTCAGGCCATCCGCGGCGATCGCGTCTGGCAGCAGCGCCTCGGACGCTACGAACACGGTGACGTCGTGATCGCGCAGCTGACCGCGGTCGCTGTCATCGAGGGCGCCGGCGAGCATCCCCAGACGGTGCCCTGCTGCCACGAGACCGTCTGGATCGATCGTGAGACCGCGCGCGGCGCCGTCGAGGAACGCCTGTGTGAGATCGCGCGCCGGGACTTCAGGACCGTCGGCGACGGGCTGCGCGACCACCGCGGCGTCCAACTCGACGCCAGTACCGACGCCATCGCCGTCGACATCGACATCGAAGCCGCTCTCGCCGCGCACTTCACCCCGGGCGCCCCAGCCCGCTGATCGAGAAGCACCGTTCTACATCACGCCGCGGGCCACGTCGCACGGCGGCGCCAGCAGCGACGGGTCCTCGGCGGCCATCCGCTCCGCCGCCGCCCAGTCGTCGGGGTAGTCGATCGAGAAGCCCTCCGCGCCCTCGCTGAGGAACGGCACGACGCGCCGGCCGGCGATCTCGCGCTCGGCGACGATCCGCGTCCAGGCGATCTCCAGCGACGAGTCCTGGACGTGGACGGACGGCAGCGCGGCCGTCTGGCGCGAGTGCGTCGGCACCTCGCCGGCGGCCTGCTCGAGCAGCGGCATCATGAGCTCACCCTCGATCCGCCACATCTTGCCCGGGTGCTCGCGGACCGGGCGCACGGCGCGCAGCGAGTCGGCGCCGGGCACGGCGACGAAGCGCTCCCACGCCCGCCGGATCGTGGTCCCGCGCCGGAACGGGCTCGTCGGGCGCAGGATCGAGAACGCGTCGAAGTCCCCGAGTCGCGCCAGCACGTGCTCGACCCAGTCGATGTCCGACGCCGTCGCCGTGGCCATCTCGGCCGGGCGCAGCCCCGGCACCTCGGCCCCGTAGCGGCGCGCGACGGCGGCGATCTGCTCGCTGTCGGTGGACACGACGACGGCGTCGAAGAGGCCGCTCTCGCGGGCGGCGGCGATCGAGTACGCCAGCAGCGGATGGCCGGCGAGCTCGCGGACGTTCTTGCCGGGAACCCGGACGGATCCCGCCCGGGCCGGGATCAGGGCGACGACGGAGGCCGGCACCCCGCCACCCTAACTACACTCGCCGCATGCTGGACTGGACCGAGCGCGTCATCGTCATCGGCGAGGTCGCCCAGGCGCACGACGGCAGTCTCGGGATCGCCCACGCGCACATCGACGCGATCGCGGACGCGGGGGCCGACGCGGTGAAGTTCCAGACCCACATCGCCTCCGCGGAGAGCACGCCGGACGAGCCCTGGCGGGTGCGCTTCAGCCACGAGGATGCGACCCGCTTGGACTACTGGCGGCGGATGGAGTTCACCGAAGAGCAGTGGGCGGGGTTGCGAGAGCACGCGGAGCAGCGCACCCTGGCCTTCCTCAGCTCGCCGTTCTCGCCGGAGGCCGTCGAGCTGCTCGAGCGCGTCGGCGTAGCGGCGTGGAAGGTCGCGTCGGGGGAGACCGCCAACCCGCTGCTGCTCGACCGGATCGCGGTCAGCAGGTTGCCGATCCTATTGTCGACCGGCATGAGTCCGTGGTCCGAGATCGACGCCGCGGTGACCCGCGTGCGGGAGCGCACCGGCGCGCCGCTGGCGGTGCTGCAATGCACCTCGGCGTACCCGACCGCGCCGGAGGAGCTCGGGCTGAACCTCGTCGGCGAGCTGCGCGAACGCTACGGCTGCGCGGCCGGCCTCTCCGACCACTCCGGGACGATCTTCCCGTCGCTGGCAGCGACCGCGCTGGGCGCCCGGGTCATAGAGGTCCACGTGGCGCTCAGCCGCCACATGTTCGGTCCTGACACCCCCGCTTCCGTGACGGTGAAGGAGCTGCGCGATCTCGTGCGCGGCGTACGGCTGCTCGACCGCGCGCTGGCCTCTCCTGTCGACAAGGACGCGATGGCCGAGCGCCTACAGGGGACGCGCGCGCTCTTCACGCGCAGCGTCGTGGCGCGCCGCGACCTCTCGCCGGGCACCGTGCTCGCCGGTGACGACCTGGCGGCCAAGAAGCCGGGTGGTGGGCTGCCCCCGCAGCGTCTCGGCGACCTCGTCGGCCGGCGCCTGCGCATCGCCGTGGCCGCGGACGAGTGGCTGGCCGAGGAGCACTTGGAGCCCACGGCCTGACGCCCCGGCTCAGTCGCGCGCGAAGAGGCCGTAGGCGGGCGGTTGCTCGGGCCCCGGCTTCTGGCGTTGGAAGCGCTCGCGCAGCGCGAAGCCGGAGGTCGACAGCAGCTCGACGATCGAGTCGGCGGCGTCGTGGTCGAGCTCGCAGAGCACGGAGCGCAGGCCGGGATCGGCGAGGCTCCGCTCCGCGCCGCGCAGCACGGCGGCCTCGCTGCCGTCCACGTCGAGCTTGATGTGCGCAGGACGCGGCAACTGCATGTGCTCGATCAGCTCATCGAGGCGGAAGGTGAGCACAGGCTGCGGGTGCATGGCCCGGTCGGCGTCGGCGGGGCTGCCGAGGGTGTGGCGCGCCCCGCCGGCGTCGAGGATCCGCAGGTGCAGCGTCTCCAGCCGCGTGCTGTCGTCGAGGGCGACGGGCAGCGGGGTGATGCGGTCGGCCGCGCCGTTGAGCACGACGTTCTCCGTCAGCGCCGCGTAGTTGACGGCCACGGGCTCGAAGGCGACGACCCGCGCCTGGGAACGCGGGCTGAGAGCTGCCACGAGCGTGTAGGCGCCGACGTTGGCGCCGATGTCGTAGAAGACCTCGCCCGGCTGCACCCACTCCTCGATCCACTGCACGGTCCATGGCTCGGAGTGACATGAGCGCAGGCGCTGGAACTCGGGAAAGGACCCCAGCCGCATGAAGATCTCGGCGTGCTCGTAATCGAGGCGGCCGGCGCGCACGTGCGCGGTCTCGTACCGCTCGACACGACGCAGCCCGCCCAGGCGTTGGCTGAGCGCCCGGACCTCTCGCTCGAGCGAAGCCAGCCGCGGCCCGGGGTCGAGGGCGGCCAAGCGGTCGCGCACGCCGCGGGTCACGCGCGCACCGTACTCAGACCCGCCCCGGGTCGTGCGTCACGTGCACGGTCTTCAGGTCCGAGTAGACGTCGAGCGCCTCCGTGCCGGGCTCGCGCCAGCCGGTGCCCGAGTCGCTGACGCCGCCGAACGGCCAGTGCGGCTCGGAGCCGTAGGTCGGGCCGTTGACCGACGCGACGCCGCTGCGGATCCGCGCGACGAACTCCTGCCCGCGATGGACCGACGACGTCCAGATCGCCGCCGTCAGCCCATATGGCGTCGCGTTGGCGAGCGCGACCGCCTCGTCGAAGCCGGATGCCCGGTGCAGCGTCGTGATGGGACCGAAGAGCTCGATGGCCGACAGCTCGTCGGAGCCCTCGATAAGCGTCGGCGCCATGTAGAAGCCGTTGCCGTAGTGCCCGCCGGTCAGGCGGTGGCCACCGGCCAGGATCGTGGCGCCCTGCTCCTTGGCCTCGCGCACGCGCCGGAGCATGTGCTCGAGCTGGCGCTCGTTGATGACCGGCCCGAAGTCGTGCTCGTCGCCCGAGCCGACGCGCTGCGTGTTCGTGCGCTGCACGAGCAGCTCGCGGAACTCGTCGTAGACGGCGTCGAAGACGATGATCCGGCTGCCGGCCGCGCAGCGTTGGCCGGCGTTGGAGTACGCGCTCAGCGCGGCCGTCTCGGCGGCCTTCGCGAGGTCGGCGTCGTCGCACACGACGAGTGGGTTCTTGCCGCCCAGCTCGAGGCAGACCTTGGCGAGCCGCTCACCCGCGACGCGGGCGATCATCCGTCCGACGGCCGTCGAGCCCGTGAACGAGACGAGTGCGACCCGCGCGTCCTCGACGAGCGGCTGGCCGGCCTCCGGGCCGAGTCCCTGCACGACGTTCAGCACGCCGCCGGGCAGCCCCGCCTCGGACGCCAGGCGCGCGAACGCCAGCGCGCTCTCAGGCGTGTCCTCGCTGGCCTTCAGCACGACCGCGTTGCCGCAGATGAGCGCCGGGAACACCTTCCAGGCGACGTTCGGCAGCGGCGTGTTGGCCGCGATGATGAGCCCGGCCACGCCCAGCGGCTGGCGCACGACGATCGGCTGGCGGTTGGGCACCGCCGACGTCAGCGTCCTGCCGTAGGAGCGGCGCCCCTCGCCGGCCATGAAGTAGCCCTGCTCGATCGCCGCGCCGGTCTCGCTGCGCGCGTCGCGCAGCGGCTTGCCGGTCTCCAGCGCGACGATCCGCGAGAGCTCCTCGGCGTCGCGCTCGAGCAGCTGCGCGATCCGCCGCAGGATCGCGCCGCGCGCGACGGGGGTCTGGCGGGCCCAGCCGGGCTGCGCGGCGGCCGCGGCGCTGACGGCGGCGTCGACGTCCGCGGCCCGCGAGCGCGCGACGCGCGCGAGCAGCTCGCCGGTGGCCGGCGCGTACTTGTCGATCGTCTCGCCCGAGAGGGCCGGGCGCTCCTGCCCGGCGATGAGGTTCTCGATCGTGCGGGTGGCGGTCTGCACGGTCATCGCGAGGATCCTCCGTTCGGATTCTTCCGGGCTGCCGCCTCCATAGGCAGCGTTGCAGTCTGTCAGCCGCCGCCGCCCGGCGCCGGTTCAGGCGCTGGATAGGCTGCGACGCGCCGATGACGCTCGCTCGTCAGGAACGCGACTGGCAGGATCTCGGGCACCTCGATCCGCTGTGGGCGGTGCTCGGCGCCAACGCGATCCGGCGCGGCGAATGGGATGTCGACGTGTTCATGGCCAAGGGGGAGCGCGAGGTCGCGGGCGCGCTCGCCGAGATGGAGCGGCTCGGCATCCCGCGCGCTCGCGGCTCGGCGCTGGACTTCGGCTGCGGTGTCGGGCGCGTGGGGCGCCATCTGGCCGTGCATTTCGACGACGTCGTCGGGGTCGACATCAGCACGACGATGCTCGAGCACGCGGCGCGCCTCAACGACGACGTCGGCAACCTGCGCTTCGTCCACAACGCCCGCGGCGACCTCACCGTCCTCGATCCGTCGCGCTTCGACCTGGTCTACTGCCGCCTGGTGCTGCAGCACATGCCGAGCGTCGGCGTGGCCGCCGGATATGTCGGTGAGTTCGTGCGCGTGCTCGCGCCGGGTGGGCTGGCGTTCTTCGAGGTCACCGAGCACGTGCCGTGGCGCCACCGGGTGCAGCCCCAGCGGCGGTTGTACGCGCTCCTGCGCGCGCTCGCGGTCCCGCCGCGCGTGCTCTTCCGCCTGCGCCTGCAGCCCGAGCGGATGATCTCGATTCCCGAGCGCGCTGTGATCGCCGCCGTCGGCGACGCCGGCGGGACGGTCGTCGAGAGCGTCCGCCGCCGCTCTCGGCGCGGGACGGTCAAGCACCGCTACCACGTGACGCCGCGAGCCTGATCGCAGGGCGCCGGCGGGTCCCGCGCCGTGCGCGTGACGGTTCGCGCCGTCATGCGGTGAACCCTCCGTCGACGCGAAGCTCGTGGCCCGTCAGATAGCGAGACTCCTCGGAGGCGAGGAACACGAGCGGGCCGCCGAGGTCCTCGGCTTCGGCCATCCGTCCGAGGGGCACCCGGGCACAGTACTTGCGCAGGAACTCCGGGTCCTGGTCGCCGCGCACTCCGCCGGGTGACAGCGCGTTGACGCGCACGCCGCGCGGACCCCAGAGACGCGCGAAGTACTTCGTCAGCGCCACGAGGCCGGCCTTCGATGCGCCGTAGGCGGGCGGCTTGAGAAATCCGTCGAGATGGTCGTAGAAGCTCGGCTCGGGCGCGATCGAGGCGTAGAGCGAGCCGATGTTGACGATCGAGCCGCGGCCGGCGCGCACCATCGGCTCCCCGAAGACGAGCGTCGCGTTGAACGCGCCCGCGAGGTTCACGTCGAGCACGCGCAGGAACTCCGCGTGGTCGAGTGAGGCCTGCGCGCCCGCGTCCGGCGGCTGGTCGATGCCGGCGTTGTTGACGAGCACGGTCGGCACGGTCGGCAGCCGGTCGCGCAGCGCCTGCAGCGAAGCGCGGTCGCGGACGTCGGCGTCCTCGACGTCGACCCCCACCACCTGCGCACCGGCTGCCTGAAGCGCGGCGGCCCAGATCGGGCCCAGCCGTCCGCGGGCGCCGGTGACGAGTGCGACCTCGCCCTCGAGCGGGCGGCGAGCCCGGTCAGGCGGCATCCGCGGCGGAGGCGGCCGCGAGCGCCTCCTCGAGCACCTCGAAGCGCAGCGCCTCGTCCGCCACCAGGGGCCGGGTCAGCCGCCGGCCGAGGACGCGGTGGAGCTCGAAGGGCGCCAGGCCGTCGCCGGGCGACTTCATCGCGACGTCCTCGCGCTCGAGCACCTGCCCGGCGGGCAGGTCACGCGCGGCGACGAGCTTCTTGGCCATCTTCATGGCGGGCGCGGCCTCGCTCTCGTAGATCTTCTTGGAGCCGTCCCCCATCGCGACGTGCAGCCGCGTCAGATCGCGGCACATCTTGCGAAGCCCCTGCGGCTCCAGCGAGAAGCGGTGGTCGGTGCCCTTGAGCACGCGATCGAGCGTGAAGTGCTTCTCGATGACACGAGCCCCGAGGGCGTGGGCGGCGACGGCCATCGCGATGCCGTTGTCGTGGCTGGAGAGCCCGATGACCGTCGAGGGGAACAGGTCGCGGAACGTGCAGATCACGGCGAGGTCGAGCTCGTCCCAGGCGGCGGGGTAGCCGGCCGTGCACTGCAGCAGCGCGATCTCGGGGTTGATCTCGGCGGCCGCGTCGTGCGCGCGCTGGACGTCCTCGAGCGTCGACGCCCCGGTGGAGATGACCATCGGCTTGCCGAACGACGCGACGTGGCGCACGAGCGGGATGTTGCGCAGATCCGCCGAGGCGATCTTGTACGCCGGCATGTCGAGCTCGGCCAGGAAGTCCGCCGACGGCAGGTCGAAGGCCGTGGCGAAGAACGTGACCCCGATGCGCTGCGAGTAGGCGATCAGCTCCTGGTACTCGGCGCGGCCGAACTCCAGCGCCTCGCGGTGCTCGCCGTAGGTGGCTCCGAAGGAGTTCTCGTGCTCGTAGGGCTTGTCGAACGCCTCGCGGGTGTAGAGCGTGCGGTTGTCGCGCTTCTGGAGCTTCACCGCGTGGGCGCCGGCGCGGCGGGCCTCGTCGAAGAGGTGCATCGCCTGGTCGAGATCGCCTTGATGGTTGTGGCCGATCTCGGCGATGACGTAGGTCGGTGTCTCGTCTGAGATCTGGCGACCGTCGATCGTCAGGGTGCGGATCACGGGACCTCCTGGTGGATGGGCGTGGGATCGTCGGCGCGGTCGAGCGCTTCGGGTTGCCGCTCGCGCGCCTCCAACCCGGCCAGCCGCTCCTCGCTCAGCGCCAGCCGCTGGGCCAGCACCTTGGTCTGGTCGGCCAGGCGCGAGACCGCGACGGAGAAGTGCAGCAGCAGCATGATGATGAAGAAGAAGGCGGCGGCGAAGAGCGCCGAGGGCGGGTAGGAGGCGCCGATCGCGTCGGCCAGCACCTGCAGGAGCTGGTCCCACGCGCTCAGCGCGACGAGGGCGAACGCGCATGCGAGCCACAGCAGCGCGTAGCGCTCGAGCAGGCGGCGCTGGCGAACGAGCTCGAGCACGAGCAGGAAGAGGCAGATCGACGCCAGCAGGGCGACGGCGCGCAGGTGGGGGTCCACGAGCTAGAACCCCCCGGCCCTGACCGGTGCCACGTCGCCGGCCTCCACGGTCGGTCGCCGCCGGACGAGGCCGACGAACATCGCAAGCAGGACCTTGACCATGTAGTAGATCGACTTGCCCGAGCGGATCGACGACACGCCGCCGCCGCGCTCGTACATCCGCACCGGCGTCTCGCGCATGCGCAGGCGGTGGAAATGCAGCATCAGGACAGCCTCGACCTCGGGGTAGTCGTGCGGGTAGTCGCGCGCGAAGAGCTCGATCGCCCGGCGGTTGTAGAGGCGAAAGCCGGACGTGGGGTCGCTGATGCGCTGGCCGACGATGCGCGACAGCAGGAAGGCGAAGATGTGGATGCCGGTGCGCCGGCTGACCGGGGCGGGGTAGCGCCGCTCGGGGCCGAGGAAGCGTGAGCCGCAGACCATGTCGACGGCCGGCAACTCCCCCATCGCCTCGAACAGCGCGCCGATCTGACCGGGGTCGTGCTGCCCGTCGCCGTCGACCTGAACCATGAAGTCATAGTCGCGCTCCAGCGCGTAGATGAAGCCCGTCTGGACGGCGCCGCCGATGCCGAGGTTGAACGGATGGCGCAGGACGACGGCGTCCTCCTGATGCGCGACGTGCGAGCTGTCGTCGGTCGAGCCGTCGTCGATGACGAGCACGTCGACGCCGGGAGCCTCCGTGCGAATCGAACGAACGACGCCGCGGAGCGTCGCGGACTCGTTGTAGACGGGCACGATCGCCAGCGTGCGGCGCGACGCGCCCGCAACGCCGGCAGGGGCTGACGGCGCCGGCTCCAGGACGCTCGTCGACACGTCGCTTTCTTGCGCCATCTTCATGGTCCAACGTCGCAACCAGCAGAAAGTCGCGTCCTGCCGCCTATGCCGGACAGCATAAGGTGACGCAGCGACGGTTCCCGGCCGTCGCTCAAAATGGCAGGTTGGCGGCGATCTCGCGAAACATAGGCGCCTGCATGTCGCGCTCGGACACGAGCAGCGCCATGTCGTCAGGCCACGCGATGCCCACCTCTGGATCGTCGTAGCGGAAGCCGCGCTCGACGGCCCCGTCGTAGTAGGTCGAGCACTTGTAGGTCACGTCGGCGACGTCGGACAGCACGCAGAAGCCGTGCGCGAAGCCGATCGGGATGTAGAGCTGACGGCCCTGGTCGTCGTCGAGCTCGGCGCTCTCCCAGGAGCCGTACGTCGGCGACTCGCGGCGCAGGTCCACGACGACGTCGAGAATCCGCCCGCGGGCGCAGCGCACGAGCTTCGCCTGCCCCGCCCCGATCGAGAAGTGCATCCCACGCAGAACGCCGCGGCGTGAGCGCGAGTGGTTGTCCTGCACGAACGTGTCGCCGATGCCGTGCTCGGCCCAGACGTTCGCGCGATAGCTCTCGAGGAAGAACCCGCGCGGATCGCCGTGGACGTCGGGCTCGAGCAGGATCGTGCCGTCGAGTCGGGTCTTCACGAGGCGCATCGGTGACGCAATCTAGTCTCTCTGGCCGCTATGGACGAGGCCCGCACGAAGCGCCTCACCCTCGTCGCCTGCATCCTCGGTTCGGCGATCGTCTTCGTCGACCAGACCGTCGTCAACGTCGCGCTGCCGGCGCTGCGCGAGGACCTCGACGCGACGCTGGCCGACCAGCAGTGGGTCGTGGAGGCCTACCTGCTGCTGCTCGCGTCGCTCGTGCTCGTCGGCGGAGCGCTCGGCGACCTCTACGGTCGCCGGCGGATCTTCGCGATCGGCGTCGCCGGCTTCGGCGTGGCCTCGCTGGGCTGCGCAGCGGCGCCGTCGGTCGAGGTCCTGATCGCCGCGCGGGCGCTGCAGGGCGCGTTCGGCGCGCTGCTCGTGCCGAGCTCGCTGGCGATCATCACGGCTGTGTTCGGCCGTGCGGAGCGCGCGGGCGCGATCGGCTCCTGGACGGCGGGCACGAGCGCCGCGGTCGCGGTCGGCCCGCCGCTCGGCGGCCTGCTCGTGGACGAGCTCTCGTGGCGCGCGATCTTCGCGCTGAACGTGCCGCTCGTGCTCGTCTGCCTCGCGCTCATCGTGCGCGCCGTACCCGAGTGTCCGGGCTCGCGCGTGCGCCGGATCGACGTTCCCGGGGCAGTGCTGTGCGTGCTCGGGCTCGCCGGCCCCGTCTACGCGCTGATCCGGCAGCCGGTGCTTGGCTGGGCGGATCCCGAGGTGTGGGGCCCGCTCGTCGGCGGGTTTGCGGCCTGCGCGGCGTTCGTCGCCTACGAGCGGGTCGCGACCGATCCGATGCTGCCGCCGTCGATCTTCCGCACGCGCAACTTCGCCGTCGGCAACGTCGTGACGCTCGTCGTCTACGGAGGCCTGGGGGCGGCGACGTTCTTCGTCGCGCTGTTCCTCCAGCAGATCGCCGGCTACAGCGCGCTTCAGGCCGGCCTCGCGCTGCTGCCGCTCACGCTCCTGCTGATCTCGCTGTCGCGGCGCTTCGGCGAGCTGTCGGCCCGCGTCGGCCCGCGGCTGCTCATGAGCGCGGGCCCGCTCGTCGGCGGCCTCGGGCTGCTGGCGTTCGCGCGCCTCGACGAGCGCGCCGACTACCTCACGGGCGTCCTTCCTGCCGTGCTCGTCTTCGGCCTCGGACTGGCGATGACCGTCGCGCCGCTGACGACGACGGTGCTCGAGGCCGCCGACCGGCGCCACGCGGGCATCGCCTCAGGCGTCAACAACGCGTTCGCGCGCGTCGCCGGCCTGCTCGCGATCGCCGCCGTCGGTGCGGTCGTCGCGGCGCAGTTCGGCGCCGAGCTGGACCGGCGGGCGGCCGCTCGTGCACGCGACCCCGCTGCGCACGCGTATGTCCGCGAGGCCCGTGAGCGACCGCTGACGCTGCCCGAGCGCCCCGCGCCGGTGCCGGTGCGCGCGGCGGTGCGGGCGGCCAACGTCAAGGCCTTCCGCACCGGCATGATCGTCTCCGGCCTGCTCATGATCGCCGGCGGGCTGCTCGCGGCCGTCGGGATCGAGAACCCGCGCCGGCGCGCCGAGCCGGCCGACGAGGCGCAGCATCTCGCTGCGGCGTCCTTAGGGCTCACGAATGAATAACTGCGGTGTTTGGCCACCGTCTCGCGGCGCCAGAGGCCACCCGCGATGCTCGACGGGCTGGCGCCCGCCTGCGCTCGCGCGCGGCCTCTGGCATCCACGATCCGGCACCCAAACCCTCGCA
>JBPCJA010000136.1:0-9966 GCA_051005755.1 Solirubrobacteraceae bacterium | reverse complement strand
TCGCCTGGAACTTCACCCGCGCCGACCTCGCCGCCGTCCTGGACGAACTCAACGCCCGCGACGACGACGCAGCGCCGCTCGCCGCAGCCGCATGATCAACACGGAACTTGCGGCGGGGACCACTTAGCATCGCTCTCCCCTGTTGTCCGGTCGACGTGGCACGCGAGCTTTCCGCTTCGCTCGGGGACGCCTCTACCGCCCCGACGGATTCCTTCAGGACGTCCTTGGCTCCCGAAACGTCCCTGGCCGCGCGAGCGAGTGCGCGTCTACACGACAGGAGAACAGCCGGCGAGCCGCCCCTCGGTGCGAGCTACCGCGGCCCGGAGCGTGTCGGCCGCGGCGTCGATGGCCTGAGCAACCAGGCTGGAAGGTCCGTACCTGCGCTCGATGTCGGCCAGGCGGCTGGCAACACTGATCGACGCGCCGTCGGGCCCGGTCGTCAGATCGCAGTAGGTCAAGGCGTCTGCAACCGGTGAACTTTCCTCGGCAAACCGGGCGAGGGGATCGACCAGGCCGCGAACCGCCGCCTCGTAGCGGGCGCCGGAGTGATGGGCAACGAGGCGGGCGAGTCGCTCACGCTGTCGCTCACGCAGCCAGATCGCGCCGTCGAGCGGGTGAAAGCCCGTTCTGGCCAGGTCGGGCGCGTAGCCGATGTCGTGCAGATAGGCGGCCGCCAGGAGCGTCGGGCGATCCTCGATCGCGACCACCACGGCGATCGCTCTCGCCCGCCGAGCGACCGCCTGCGTGTGCGCCCACCGCGAACCCAGCGGACCAAGACGGTGTTCCGCTTCGCTGGCCGACCAGACCACGACATCCATCGGACGAGCCTACGCCCGCGCACCTCATGCCCGCTCGCTTCAGCCGATGTAGGGCGTCACGCGGTGCTCCAGGACGTGCGCGACGCGCTGGCGCATCGACGGATGCATTGCGTAGCCGTCGATGTCCTCGGGCGCGACCCAGCGTACGTCCGACGACTCGCTGCTAGGCGTTGTGTGACCGCCGGTAGTGCGCGCGGCGAAGACGAACGAGCACTCCTGGCGGACCTCGCCGTTACTCGTGTAGAGGATCACGTGCCGCGGATCCGTGTAGATGCCGACGAGCCGGGTGATCTCGCAGTCGATCCCGGTTTCCTCCTTCGTCTCGCGCACGGCCGCCTGCGACATCGTCTCTCCGAAGTCCATCGCACCGCCCGGCAGCGCCCAGTTGTCGTTATCCGTGCGCCGCATGAGCAGCAGCCGACCATCCTCGTCGCTGACTGCAACGTTGACCGAGGGCACCAGGCTGTTAATCGCGGGCGCGTCGGGGTCGTCGTGGTAGTCGATGCGGCGACCCATCCTCAGACCGCCGCCGCTCGTTCCGTGTACTCCGCGGTCATTGGCACGCCCCGCCCCCAGACGCGCTCGAAGCTCGCCATGTAATGGTCGAACAGCTGGCCGCCGGCGATCCGGCGCAGATGCAGCACTGGCGACTGCGGAGCCCCAACACCGTAAGCATGAGCGTTGACCAGCAGCTCATCGTCGAAGCGGTAGATCGAGTTGTACAGCGTCGTCCCGTGCGATCTGGCCTCGACCCCAGCAACGTCGAACACGGGTCGCATAGAGCAGACCGCCAGCCGAATGCGTGCCGCCATGCCGTCGCCAATACCCTCATCGCTGCCGCGCAGCGCCACCTCGTCGCAACCCGGATCGCCGTAAAGCAGCCGCACCTGGACGCCTTGCTCGCCCTTGCGGCGCAGCAGCGCCGGCAGGTCCGCGCGGCCGTCCGGAAGGAACAGACCCGCGTATACGAGGACGTCGATCTCCGTGCGCGCCGACTCCAACAGGTCGTACCACGTGTCGGCTGGGACCGCGCCCCGCGTCGGATAGATCGCGATCAGCTCGGCTTCCGTGGCCACCCGGCCGCGCCGCCCGTGGACGAGCTGCGGCCACAGCACGAACTCATCGACGCCGACCATCTGTGCCACGTGCGCCCGATTTGCGGGATGCGGCAGCCGGTCCTTCGTGATCCAGCGCTCGACCGTCTTGGCATCGACGCCGACATGGCGCGCGAGATCGTCCAGCTGCAAACCCGCCTCGTGGATCGCTCGCCGCAGCCGCTCGTTCGGCATCTGGAGAACGTACCGGACGTCCCGACGTCCCGTAGGTCGATCACACGCGCCGTGGACTCGACCTCGCCGGTCATCGCCATTGCCAGGCATGTGCCCGCAGGCGGCAGATCGGGCGCTCAGTGCAAGTGACGCCCGCTGATGACTTCGCGTCAGGCGGACTCTCCGGTGCCTGCCGCTTCGTCAAGCAGCGCGAGCACGGCGTCCGCGTGCTCGGGCCCGATCGCGTTGCCCAGAGCCCGTAGCAACACGTCATCACCGACCCGCGCGCGACGCTCACTCAGTCGCTGTACGTCGAAGGCAACCTCTGCGACGCCGACGCTGGCTCGGATGAGGAGCGCTTGGCCGTGCAGCTCGATCGATCGCTCGATGTCCCCGCCGACGGCCGCGAGGACGCCCAGCCGGCTCATGCTAATGGCCATGCCGACCTGGTTTCCCAGCCGCTTGTCGATCTCCAGGGAACGGTGACAGAACGCCTCCGCCTCCCGCGGATCTCCGCGGGCCTCAGCGAGGATCCCGAGGTGGTGGTAACCGGTGGCCATCCCGTCCTGGTTGCCCAGCCGCTCGTAGATCTCCAGAGAGCGGCGACACAGCCCCTCGGCCTCCCGCAGATCCCCACGAGCCCGCGCGAGGACCCCCAGCACGTGGTAGCTGCTGGCCATCCCGTCCTGATTTCCCAACCGCTCGTCGATCGCTAGGGAGCGGCGACACAGCTCCTCGGCTCCCCCCCAGATCCCCACCTTCCCGCGCCAATATCCCGAGCTGGTAGTAGCCGACGGCCATCCCGGCCTGATTTCCCAGCCGCTCGCTGATCTCCACGGAGCGGCGACACAGCCCCTCGGCCTCCACCAGATCCCCACGAGTCTGCGCGAGCACCCCCAGCATGTGGTAGCTCATGGCCATCCCGGCCTGATTCTCCAACCGCTCGCTCATCTCCACGGAGCGACGAAACAGCACCTCGGCCTCCCGCAGATCACCACGATCCTTCGCGAGCACCCCCCGTACGTAGTAGCTGCTGGCCATCCCGGCCTGATCTTCCAGCCACTCCTTGATCTCCCCGGAGCGACGAAACAGCATCTCGGCCTCCCGCAGATCTCCGCGGGCCCGAGCGAGGATCCCGAGGTGGTGGTACGAGGTGGCCATCCCGGCCTGGCTTCCCAGCCGCTCGTAGATCTCCAGGGAGCGACGACACAGCGCCTCGGCCTCCACCAGATCCCCACGAGCGTACGCGACGAGCCCAAGCTGGTGGATCCACGCGGCAGCTAGGCCGCTGGCGGGCGCCAGATGCGTGAGAGTGTCGTGGATGAGCGCAGCCTCCTGATCCCACGCCCCCCAGTTGTGCAGCTGTGCGCACGCAGCCTCCGTCACGGTCGTGGCCTGTTCGGGCTGGTGTGCGGCGAGCAGGTGGTGGCGCGCCTCGAGCGAGTCGTGCACGTCGGCGTGGCGGTCCTGCGGCCAGACCGCCACACGCCATTGCCAATACTTGGCCGAGCACAGGTGCGCGGCGACGACGTCCCGGTCGTGTCCCGTCTGACGACGGCGACGCTCAAGCTCGCTTGCTGTCCAGCGCTGTACGAACACGCGCGCTTCAGGCTGGCCGTCATCGACTTCGCCGGTGGACAGCAGCGTTGACGCGACGCATGCCGCCACTATCTCGTCCAGCCGCTCGGGCGTCCGCCGCGGCGGCGCGGGCATGCGTTGCAACTCCTCGAACTGGGGCTCCAACTCTGCGTGCACATCTTCGGGAAGCTCCTCTGGATCAACCGGCACGTCGGTCGGGATGCCGGCCGCCTGCAGCCGCGCGACGATGCGCTGCGTCGCGCCGTCGCGATCAGGGACGAACGCCGCGCTGTCGTCGTGCTCGCCGACCTGGAACAGCAAGGCGTTGACGTCGACGGGCTCGCGGTACACCGACGCGCCGATCAACAGCGCCTGCGCGCCGGGCGTGGTCGCCAGCGATCTGAACAGCTCGTCGAGCAGAACGTCGTCGGCCGCGAGCGTCGCGACCTGCGCGATCGCGTCGTCAAGGCGCCACTTCGCCTCGAGCAGCGCGTCGACGTCGCCCGCGGGAAGCTGCTTGTTCAGCGCGGCGGTCAGGCGCGCGGTGATGTCCGCGTAGCGCCCCTTGCCCTGGGACAGCAGCGCATCGAGGTACTCCAGCGCGCGTGGGTGCCCGCCGATCATCCGCCAGACCTGCTCGATCTGAGCGTCGTCGAGCGTTCGGTCCAGGGCGGGCAGCGACCACACGAGCTTGTGGGTCTCGGCTGCCGTCAGCGCCCCAACCGCCTTGAACAGCAGCTGCTCGTGCGCCTCGTCAGGCAGCGCGAACTCGTAGCGCGAGGTGACCAGCAGCCGCCACGCGCCGGGATCGTGCACCAGCGCGGCCAGCAGCGCGGCGAGCGTGGGCTCGCGGACGCTCGCGCCGTCCGCGCCGCGGGCGAGGTTGTCCTCGAAGTTGTCGAGCACGACCAGCAGCGGCACGGTCGCGAGCCCATGCTCGCGCAGGAGCGCCAGGCGATCGGCCCACGCAAGGTCGCTGCGGGCCGCCCCGTCAAGCGCCGTCGCACGTTCTCCCTCGAGCTGCCTCTTGACGATGAGGTGGCGTCGCAGCGCGCCGGTGATCGCGCCGAGCACCCCGTCGATCGTCAGCTCGCCTTTCAAGACGACGCGGACCATGTCCGGCTTGCGCTCGAGCACGCGGCTGGCAAGCTCGGCGGCAAGCGTCGTCTTGCCGATCCCGCCGATGCCATGCAAGACAAGCCCGCTGCTCGAGTGCGCGAGCAGCTCGACGGGCCAGCGGCGCTGCTCGCTGCGGCGCCCCACGAACTCGCCGACCGCGCGCGCCGCGATCTTGCCGATCGCAAACCTCGGCGGTGGTGGCGGTGGCGGTTCGATGATCGCCGGATCGAACACCGCGACCGAACCGGCGCCCGCGAGCACGCTGAGCACCGACCACTCGCCCAGCGCGCCGACGATCCGCTCCCGGTCCGTCTCGGCCGCGTCGAGGTCGCGCTGCACGACGCGTCGCCCATCACAGACCGCCGTCACGGGATCCGGAATCGCCGCGTCCGCAATGCGCTCGTAGACGCGCGCGAAGACCCTCGTGGCGTAGATGTCGGTGACCGACGTCTCGGTCGCGATCACGACCGACGCCCCGCGCTGCAGCAGCCGGCTCGCGAACGACGGCGCGCCCGAGGCGCTCGCGACGTTCGTGTGACACGCGGCGAGCGCGATCACCGCCGGCATCTTGCCGGGCGGGATCGCCTCGTCGACGAACGTGTCGGCGTCCAGCTCGCGGGCGCTCCCGTCCTCGTTCTCGAGCACGAGGCCGCCGGGCTTGCCGTGGCCCGACAGATGCAGCACGTGCACCGGCTCGCGCTCGAGCGCGGAGCGGATCTGAGCGGTCGTTGCGAAGGCCACAACCCGCACGTGCGCGTCACCGCGGCGCGCCGACCGTGCGGCCGCCAGCACGTTGCGCAGCTCTCGTTCGTAATCGAGCACTGCCCCGCCGCCAAGCTCAGGGGATGCGATCGCCATTAGGATCCGCAGGGGCGCCGCGACCGGCGCCGGCGCCGCCCCGCCCACGCGGCGATAGACGTTGACCAGCGGATCGAGCGCCAGCGCCCCACCGGTGCGCGGATCGGGCAGCGCCTCCCACGGAAGCCACGCCAGCTCGCCGGCGCAGGCGATCCCCAGCCGCACCGACTGATGCGCGCGCTTGGCACGATCGAGCCACTCGCCCAGCGCACCCGCGACCTTCGCCGGCAAGAACGACTCGCCGAGCAACCGGCCGGCGCGATCCATCGCGACCTCGCCCGGCGCGTCACGGACATCGCTCGCCGGCTCCCGTGACGAGCCCGCCCGCGCTCGCGCGCGGCGCACCTCGTCGATCGCACCCGCAAGGCCAGGGCTGATGCCGGCATGCTCACCCGAGACGTCCACCCCCGGCGCCCGACAACCACACCCGCCGCTCGTCGACGCGCAGCACGACCTCCAGCGCGTCGGCCACCCCGGCACGCTCGAGCTCGGGCGCCGCGAGATCCGTGCACAACGCCTCGACGCGCTCGCAGCGCGCGACCCACACCGAGTCGCGCAACCAGCCATCGGTGCTGTTGTACCGGCCCGACACGACCCCGACGACGACGTCATCTGCCTGCCGGCGCACAGGGGCACCGCTCATCCCGCGCAGCACATCCGGGCACTGCGCGCGCCCCAGCGCCAGCTGATCGTCACGCGTCGTCCCGCCCGCCCACGTCCCCGGCGCATCCATGTACCGATGCTCGTGCTCGGGATCGTCGAGCCGCGACACGCCCGTCACGACGACCGGCTCGCTTATCGTCACCTCGTCGGTGGCAGCCAACCCGACCACGCAGCGATCCAGCGGCTCGCCGAGCCGCACGACCGCCAGATCCGCGAGCGGGTCGAACGCGATGACCTTACCGTCACGCCGCTTTCCGCCACCCAGCGGATCGACTCCGACCACGGCGCAGACCTCGCCGGCGCCGATGTCGTCGAGCACATGCCACGCCGTGACGACGACTCCCGCCGAGACCTGGAAGCACGTTCCGGCGCCCTCACCCCCAACGTCCAGAACCCGTCCCAGGTAGCCGGGCATGCGCGGATCGCGCGCCGCCTCGCTCACGCAGCCGACCGCTCGTACGACAGCTTCACACGAAGCGTCGCCTCGCCCGACACGCCACCGATGATCACGTTGCCTTTGGCGGAGATCATCAACCCGAACTCGACCTCCACACCGTCGGGCCGTGCGCCGCGCTCAGCCGCCGCGCCGATCATCTGCGCGGTCGACGCCGCGATCTCCACGATCGCCTGCCACGCCTGGTCGAACGCGTCCACGACCCGCTCGCCCGCGCCGGATACCGCCGACGTCGGCTCCGTGCCCGGCGGTACGTGCGACTTCTCGCCCCACTACGCTCGCACCATGCTGCCCGCGCCGCTGACCCGCGCCGCCGGCCCGAGACCGTCGCTCGTCCTGCCCGCGCTGGCCGCCGCCGCGGCGCTGGCGGGGACGCTGGCCGCCGTCGCGCCGCCGAAGCTCGTGCTGGCCGCCGCGCTCGCGCTCGCCGTCGTCCTCGCCGTCGCGCTGCACCCGCCGGTGGCGGCCTACCTGCTGCTGGCCACCACGCCGCTGCTCGCCGGCCTGGACCGCGGGCTCGTCCTGCCGCTCCTGCGCCCGCACGAGGCCGTGGCGGTGCTCGTCGCAACCGGGCTCGTCGCCCACCTCGTGCTGCGCGCGGCGGCGCGCGAGCCCGCGTTGCTGCGCCTGTCCTTCGGCCGCGTCGATGTCGCGATCCTCGTGCTCGCCCTCACCGGCTCGGTCCTGCCGCTCCTCGACATGGCGCTGCGCGGCCGCGCGATCGTGCAGGACGACCTTCTCTACGCGCTGCAGGTGTGGAAGTACTACGCGGTCTTCGTCATCGTCCGCTCGTGCATTCGCACCCCGGCCCAGGTGCGCCGCTGCCTGTGGCTGGCGCTGCTCGCCGCCGCGGTCGTCGCGCTCGTCGCGATCGCGCAGGTCGTCGGCGCGCCTGGCATCGGGTCGATCACGCGCCACTACGAGCCCGAGGCTGTCAACCGGCCCCAGCTCGAGCGCGGGACCTCGACGCTGGCCTCCTCGATCGCCGTCGGCGACGTCATGGTCTTCAGCCTCGCGATCGCGGCCGGACTGCTGCTGCGCGGCGACCGCCGGCAGCTGCTGCTCGGCGCGCTTGGCCTGCTGCTCGTGTTCGGCACCGTGGCCACCGGACAGTTCTCGGCGATCATCGCCATGGTCGTCGGCCTGCTCGCCTTCGGCTGGCTCACCGGCCGCCTGAGCCGCTCGATCCTCACGCTGACCCCGGTGGCCGGCGTCGCCGCGCTGCTGCTGCGCCCGGTCATCGAGGCGCGGCTGAGCGGCTTCCACGGCGGCAAGACGCTGCCGGCGAGCTGGCAGGTGCGCCTGGACAACGTCACGACGCATTTCTGGCCGGTGCTCCAGGGCGACCTCAACTGGCTGACCGGCGTGCGCCCGCTGGCGCGGATCGCGGGGCCGCGCTTCTCGGGCATCGACTTCATCTGGATCGAGAGCGGCTACGTGTGGCTCCTGTGGACCGGAGGCGTGGCGTTCGCGCTCGCCTTCGCCTGGTACGCGGCGGTGGCGCTGCGGACCGTGGCTCGCATCGCGCGCCGGCGCGCCGACGCGGTGGGGATCGCCGCCACGGCGAGCTTCACGGCGCTCGTGGTGACGGTCGTGCTCATGGCGCTGGACCCGCACGTCACCCTGCGCGGGTCGGCCGACCTCAGCTTCGCGCTGCTGGCCCTGGCGCTGACCGGCTCACGCGCCGCGCCGGCCGGCGAGCCGTGACACGTCGACGTCCGGGCCCGCGAACAGGAAGTCGGCCACGTAGCCGCCGGGCATGCCGTACTCGGCCACGCCCGGACCCAGGTGGGCGAGCTGGTCGCGCTCGACGTCGAACTCGGCCAGCGGGGCCAGGCCGCGCGGGCCGAAGAACCAGCCCTCGTAGCCAAGCCCGCTCAGGTACGCGAACGTCGCGTCGATCGGCGCGGCGTGGTGGCGCTGCTCGATCTCGACGAGCAGCGTGGGGCGCTCAGCGCGCAGCGTCCGCTCGGCGCCGCGCAGCAGCTCGAGCTCGAAGCCCTCGACGTCGCACTTGACGAGCGATGGCGGGCGCCGGCCGGCCAGCGCCGCATCCAGCGTGGTCACGGGGACGGCGATCACCTCGTGCTCGACGCCGGGAGCCGGCGCGCCGAGGCTGGCCAGCGCGGTCACCGGGCGGCCGCCGACGACGGGCACGTGCAGCTGCGCGCTGCCCGCGGCGCTCGACAGCGCCGTGGCGTGGACCGCGAGCTGCGGGCGGCGTCGCGCGAGGGCCTGCAGCGTGCGCGCGTGGCCGGGGTGCGGCTCGAACGCGTCGACCTGCCCCGCGCGGCCGACGAGGTGCGCGAGCCGCGCCGCGTACAGGCCCCAGTTGGCCCCCGCGTCGACGACCGCGTCGCCGGGGCCGACGAGCGCGTCGACCGCGGCGAGCGCGTGCCCGTCCTGGCGGCGCTTGATCGCCCAGGTGAGGCCGGCCGTAAGCCCCGGCGCGGCGCGGCGCAGCCGGCGCTGGAGCGCGTGGGCGGTCTTCAGAACCCGGCTTGGGCCCACGGCCGGCCGGCCAGACGCGTCTTGACGTTGGCCTGGTAGGTCTGCGAGCCCGCGCCCCACGGCGACGGGTTGTACCAGGCGCCGACGGCATTCCAACCCTGGCCGGACGCGTAGCCGGCGCCGCACCAGTCGCACAGGCCGTCGTAGTAGTAGCGCACGACGGCGCCCCAGTAGTCGGCATTGAACGCCGTGGACTTCCAGCGCAGCGGGTTGGTGCCCGGGTGCAGGCCCTGGGGCGTCCACTTGATCTGCATGATGCCCAGCGACTGGTACACGTTGCTCGTCGTGCCCACGCGCGAGTAGGCGGGATAGCTCAGCGGGTCGATGACCCTCTTGAGGTCGCCGAGCTGGGACATGTCCCATGTCGACTCGTTTGCGGCCACCGAGCGCACGACGTCCTCGGGGATGCCCCACTTGTGGGCCACCCACTGCAGGATCTCGTCGGTCGTGCCGAGGAAGCCGCCTGTCACGCGCGCGGTGAGACGGTTGTACATCAGCGCGGTGCGGTTGTACTTGTCACGCTGGCCGTTGCGAAACGTGTTCAGCTCTGCCGCGGTCGGCCGGTAGGCGTTCTCGTCGGCGCCGCCGGGGCGCGTCTCGGGGGCAGGGCTGACGAGGGCCGCGGCCTGGGCGTCGGACAGCGGGGCCGCGCCCGCGGCGCGCCAGCCGGTGATCGCGCCCGGCGCCGGCGCCGGGG
>JBPCJA010000135.1:0-8363 GCA_051005755.1 Solirubrobacteraceae bacterium | reverse complement strand
TGTCGAATAAGGGGTTCCCATGCGCACCTTATTCGACACGACCGTGGCCTCAGCGTGCATCGCGTCGAACCGCGGCCGCCAAGAGTCGCCGCTCAGGACGTTCCGGCGGATAAACACGAGGTGTGGGGTATCCATCTAAGCGGCCTAGAATGGCGGGCTCGCCAGTCTCCAAGCCGGAAGGCGCTATCCACGCTCCCTGGGCGAGTTCCAGGCCTGGTTTGGGACCGACGCCGACTGCCTGGACTACTTCGAGTGGCTGCGCTGGCCGGGTGGGTTCGTCTGCCCGGACTGCGAGCACGCCGGTGGCTGGAGGATGATGGCCGCTTGAGGTGCGCGGCTTGCGGGGAGCGCACCTCGCCGACGGCGGGCACGATCCTCGACCGCACGCGGACGCCGCTGACGGTCTGGTTCACCGCGTGCTGGCTGTTCGCATCCCAGAAGGACGGGATCTCCGCGCTGTCGCTGAAGCGCCAGCTGGAGATCGGCTCCTACCAGACGGCGTGGGCGATGCGGGTGCTGCGGCTGACGACCGAGCAGGCCGAGAGCTGGTCCAAGCTCGGCGACCAGGAGATCTTCGTCAGCGACATCGTCGACCAGGCGACCGTGCCCGACGCCAAGATGACCGTCGGATTCGCGCGCGTCGCCAAGGGTGAGGCGCTCGACATCTCATTCCCCTACGACGAGGTGCTCATCCTGACCAAAGGCTCCTACACCGTCCGCACCGAGCACGACGAGGCGGTGACCGCACGAGCCGGCGAGGCCATCTACCTGCCCGCCGGATCAGCGAACTCCGCGCACGCCGAGGAGGACGCCGAGATGGTGTACGTGGCCAACCCGCCCGCTGTCTACGCCGACCACGTGGCGGCGTCAGCGGCCGGCCTCGACAGCTGACAGGACCGCGCAGCACGCATGGAGTTGCCGCGCAGAACCTAATCGCGACCCCGCGCACCACACTCGATATCGTGCGGCGCCGCGGGCCCCAAGCGTGAGACCAATCCCGTCGATGCCATCGTCGGCCGCACCCGCCAGCCGGTTATGCATACGCCCTTGAACCCGCTCGCGCCGGGCAGGGCGCGAACGGGCTCGAAGGGTCACCGACAGCGTCGCTGCGAGTCAGGTCCCGAGGGGTTTGACCTTGCTCAGCAGCTCGGCGTTGTCGCTCTTGAACCTCGTCTCCTTCTCCTGGCGGACCTTCGTCTCGACCGGATCGATGTGCTTCTTCTCGCACGCGAGATCCTTGTTGAAGAGGTCGAGCTCGTCCTGCTGGAGCTTGCGCAGCGCAGCCGTGTCCACCTCTGTGCCGGCGGGCGCGACCTGACCCGGCGGCACGACCCCTCCGACGATCCGCTCGAAGCGCTGCTTGATCTCGTCCTCGATCGACTCCGCGTCCTCGTACTCCTCGCCCGTGGCGTCCTTGACGCACCCGCGCCACGCCTCGATCGCGCGGACCATGCGCTGGTCGGCGACGATCGAGTCGTCGAGCTCGTCGAGCTTGCGCTGCAGGGTCTGCAGGAGCTGCGTTCCGCCGAAGGCCCGGTCGGTCGCCTTCTTCGTGCAGCCGCCCAGCTCGGTGAACTCGCCGGTGTCGACGGCGAGCGCGAAGGTCTGCTCCGGCTTGCCGCCCGAGAGCGCGCGGTCGTAGGCGGCGCGGTCGGCCGCGCCGAGCCGCGAGCGGATCGTCTCGTTCGGGTCGCTCTGCGCCGTCCCACGGCCGTAGAGCGTCGTGATCCCGTAGCCGAACTGCTTCTCGTACTCCTCATCGCTCATGTTCGCCTTGCCGGTCAGGGCGGCCTGCTGGGCGACCGAGTCGACCGGGACGTAGTCGAATCCCTCGGCCTTCATGCAGGAGGCGATCGTGTTCTCGACCTTCGCCGAGGCGGCGGCCACCCCCCTGCGCGTGAAGCCGAGCTGATCCTCGATCGTCCCACCGGTCGCCGCGCGCTGCGTCGTCGCCGTCGACGCGTCTCCGTTCGATCCGCCGCAGCCGCCGGCGAGGAGCGGCAGGCTGGCGATCGCGGCGACGACGATGCGCCGGCGCCCTCCGTGGTCGTTGATCTGCATCCGATGCTGCCCTTTCGTTTCTGGGTTGTCCGGCGTCATGTGCCTGCTCGCAGCGCGTCCACCGGCTCCATGCGGGCCGCGCGCAGCGCGGGATAGGTGCCCGAGATGAGGCCGATCACGGCCCCCAGCAGCGGTGCTGCAAGCGGGATCCAGGGGTCGAGGACGGGCGTCCAGGTGCGCGTCGCAGAGATCCCGACCACGACGAGCACGCCGATGCTCGCGCCGATGATCCCGCCGAGTGCCCCCATGGCGCTGCTCTCGACGAGGAACTGCGCGGCGATGTGGCGCCGCGCCGCTCCAAGCGCGCGACGCAGGCCGATCTCCCCCACCCGCTCGAGGACCGAGACGAGCGTGACGTTCGCGATCCCGATCGCGCCGACGAGTAGCGAAACCCCGCCGAGCAGGACGAACAGCGCGTTGAGGTCGTTGCGGATCGCGCCCTTGAGGTCGCGCGGGTTCGGCGGCGCCGAGACCTTCAACTGTGCCGATTGCGTCGGGCTGAGCACGGGCGGGGCCTGGCGCGCGATGAGCTCGACCGCGCCGACGCGCGTCTCGATCTGGGCAAGCGCCGGCGCCGGCAGCCGGTACACCGTCGCAGCGGTGCCCTCGGGCATGATCATCGCGCCGAGCAGCGACGGCTGGCGCTCGACGCTGCGAAGGATGCCGATGACGAGGTAGAGGCGATCGCCGAGGAAGACCGCCGGCTGCTGGTCGACACGTGTGATGTTCAGCTGACGGGCGGCATTGGGTCCGAGGATGACGACGCGGTCCGCGCGGGCCGAGTGTCCGTCGTCGAAGAACCGACCGGTTGTCAGCCGCGCCCGCACCGCCCGCCACAATCCGGGCGAGGCGGCCTTGACGGGAAGCTGGAACTGCGTGCGCTTGATCGGGTCGTTGACCGGGACCGAGCTGACGAGGTCGCGCCCGACGTTGATGTCGGAGAGGCTGCCCGCAGCTACGACGCCGTTGAGGCGCTGGAGGCGGTCCTCGACGCGGAAGGGCAGGACGCTCGACGCGGTCCGCGCGCCGCGGCGCGCGGGCGAGACGACGATGTCGGTCGACGCGACCTCGTCGAAGCGCCCGACGATCTGGTTGGACGCGGTCTTCGACAGGCCGAGCGTCGCGACGAGCGCCGCGACGCCGACGACCGTGCCGAGCACGGTCAGCGCCACGCGTGCCGGGCGTGCGAGCAGCCCGGCGCCGGCCTCGGCGAGCAGGTCGCGCAGCGGCAGCTGTGGTCGCGCGCCGGGCTGGAGGTCCGCCCGCGGGCTCTGGGCCGGACGATCGGATCGCCGGGCGCGCCGCGGCAGGCGCATCACGTGTGCTCCGTGAGCTGTCCGTCGATGATGCTCGTCCGGCGCGGCATCCGCTCGGCGACGTGCTCGTCGTGGGTGATGAGCAGCATCGTCATCCCGTCGTTCACGAGCTCCTCGAAGAGCGCCAGCACGCTCGCGCTGTTGACCGAGTCGAGGTTTCCGGTCGGCTCGTCGCACAGCAGCAGGCTCGGCGACGCCACGAGGGCGCGCGCGATCGCGACCCGTTGCTGCTGCCCGCCCGAGAGCTTCACCGGCAGGAAGTCCGCGCGCTGCTCGATGCCGACGCGCCCGAGCGCCGCCATCGCGCGCTCCCTGCGCCCTTCGCGCGAGCGTCCAAGGTAGACCTCGGCGAGCATGACGTTCTCGAGCACCGTGCGGTGGGCCAGCAGGTTGAACGTCTGAAAGACGAAGCCGATGAGCCGCCCGCGCAGCACCGACAGCTCGCCCTCGCCGAGCGTCGCGGTGTCGGTTCCGTCGATGAGATAGGTCCCGTCCGTGGGTCGGTCGAGGCAGCCGACGATGTTCAGAAGCGTCGACTTGCCCGAGCCCGACGGACCGACGATCGCGATGGCGTCGCCGCGCTCGACGGTGAGATCGACGCCGCGCAGGGCCTGCACGGGCGGATCGGAGCCGTACGTGCGGCTGACCTGGCGCAGCTCGACGACAGGCGCGCCGAGGATCGCCGAGCCTGCCTCGCGCGGAGGCGCAACCGGCCCGACCCTAGGGACCACGGGTCCCGCCCTGCGCGCCGCTCGTGCCCGCCGGCCCGCCGGCGGGGCCCGGGGCCGTCGCGCCGTCGGCGGGCGGCGTCGTCGCCGACGGGGCCGCCGGGGTCGTCGTGGGCGGTGCCGAGCCGGAGCTCGAGCTCGACGGCTGCGCGCTGCTCGGGGTCGTGCTCACGCCGGGGGGCGTCGCGGGAGCCCTCGAGGCGGTCGGCGCTCTCGCCGCAGCCGACGAGGAGCCCGAGCCGATGACGACGTGGTCGCCTTCCTTCAGCACTCCGCGGTCCTTGGGCTCGACCTCGACGTTGCCTGCGGCGGCAAGGCCGGGGTTGACGAGCACGAGCCGCGTCCTGCCACCGCCGACGTCGACCTGCACCCGCGACTCGCCGTCGGCTCCCACGGACAGTGCGTTGAGCGGCACCGTGAGGACCTTGCCCTTCGTGCTCTTGATCGCGATTGTGAGCCGCACGGAGGTGTTGACGAGCCGCTTGTCCGCACCCGTGGGCGTGACCTCGAAGGCGGTCTTCGTCGGATCGGAGAGCTGGGGGTTCGTGCCCGGCCGGTCGGCGACCCGCGAGACGCGCCCACGCAGGTCGATGCCGGTCTCCGGATCCTCGATGCGAACCCGCAGGCCGGGCTTCACGAGCTTGACGTCCTGCGGCGAGAGGCCCGAGTCGATCGCCAGCGTCGTGTTGCTGACGGTCATGAGGTCGCCGGAGACCGGGCTGCCGCGCTTCGCCGTGACGGTGTCGACGCGCACCGGCGTGTTGGCGAAGAAGAGGATCTCGTCCGCCGGCACCTGCACGCCGCTGCGTGCCGCGAGACGGTTGAGATCAGCCTGCGCACGGCGAACCTCACGCGCGGATGCCACAACGATGTCACGCTCGGCGGCCGTGCTCACCGGCCGCTTGAGGATCCGCACGCGCGACACGGCGAGCCGGCGCTTGCGCTGCAGCGTGGTGAGCGTCCGCTGCGCCTGACGCAGATCCGATTGCGCGAGGGCGAGGTCGCGCGCCGCCTTGCGCCCGTCGTCGCGGGCCTTCGTGCTGGATTGGCGCAGCGCGTTCAGGGCCGCCCGGTACGCCGCCTCGGCGGCGTCGAGCTCGCGCTGCGCGTTGGGGATCTTCGACGCGGCGACACGCAGGCTCGAGCGCGCCGCCTCGACCTCGGCGGGCAGGGCATCGGGCGGCAGCGCGTCGACCGCCCGCTGCGCCTCCGCCCGCGCCGTGACCGCGTCGTTGAGCGCGTTCTGCTTCGTGGTGACGTCAACCTGCGCGGTGGCGACGTCGCGCCGTGCGGCGCCGTCGCCCTCCCCCTCCAGGCGCTTCGCGATCGACGCGAGGTCGCGCGCCTCGGCGATCCGCGTGCGCGCAGCGCCGATCGCGGCCCGCGCCGGCGGGATGAGCTCGGAGACCGCGGCGGCGTCGAGCTGCGCCTGGTTGACCTCGCCTCTCGTCGCCCCGCGCTTGGCGGTGCGCAGCGCGAGCCGCATCTGGAGCATGTGATCGGTCGCCGCGGCGGCCGTCGCGGCCGCGGTGTTGAGCTTGTCGGTCTGGGCTTCGGTCAGCCCGAAGGGTGCCGCCTTCTGCGCGCGGTAGAACCGCGCCACTGCGGACGCGGTCGAGCCGTCGTACCGGCCGTCGACGGCGCCCGGCCTGTAGCCGAAGCGGGCGAGCGCGCGCTCGAGCTGGCGGACGTCCTCGCCGCTGTCGCCGGGGCCGATGTCGCGGTGCATCGGCGTCGCGCCCCGCAGGACGAAGACCGGCCGTCCGGACACCGTCATCGCGACCGAGCGCTCGCGCAGCACCTGGTCGGGCTTGGCGATCCGCGAGATCACCTGCGTGCTGGTCTTCAGCGACGACGTCGGAAGGTTGATCGCCTCGGGCTTGCCGTAGCGCCCTGTCCCGCGCACGATGACCTCGGTCGATAGCGAGCGGCGCTCGACCTGCGCGGTCAGCAGCGAGGCGCTCGGCGCTGCGGTGTCGGCGGCGATCTGCGCGGGAGACTTGATCTGGCGCGCCGCGACCCAGCCTCCGCCGGCGAGGACGACGACGGCGATCAGCGCGGCGACGACGATGCGAACGTTTCTCCGTGACCTCATCAAAGCTGCTCCTGTGATGCCGCTGGGCCGGTCGTGCAACGGCTACTGTCGCGCCGCTTGATGAGGTAAAGATGAGGGCCGGTCAGCGCGTGCCGTCGACGCCGGCGGCGGGTCGAGAGGCCTGCCTGCCGGGCTCCCAGCGCACGAGCTCGGGCCCCCCGCGCTCGGGGAGCGGGACCTCGATCGTGTCGAAATCGCGCGGCACTTCGGTGTCGGGGAAGACCGCGCGGGCCTCGTCCCGGATCTCGCCACCGGAGTACCGCGAGGAGAGGTGCGTGAGCGCGAGCAGGCGCACCTCGGCATCGGCCGCGACCTGCGCCGCCTGGCGCGCGGTGCTGTGGCCGGTCAGGGCGGCCCGGGCGGCGTCCTCGTGCGCGAACGTCGCCTCGTGGACGAGCACGTCGGCGCGGTGGGCGGCGACGACGACTGCGTCGGTCGGAGCCGTGTCGCCGGTGACCACGACCCGGCGTCCGGGTCGAGGGTCGCCGACGACCTGCTCGGGGCTCACGCCGGCGACGATCTCCCCGCGCTGCAGCCGGCCGAAATCCGGACCCGGCGTCACCCCGAGGCGCTCGGCCAGCTCGGCGTCGAAGCGCCCCGGCCGCGCGTCCTCGACCAGCGCGTAGCCGAACGAGACGCCGCGATGGCGGACGGCGAACGGGACGAGCTCGAAGTCGCCGCGGCGCACGGCCTCGTCGGGCTCGAGATCGCGGATCGTCAGCCCGTAGCGCGGCCTGCCGTAGACGACGCGCAGGCGCTCGAGCAGCGCCGTCGTCCCCGGGGGACCGTGGACGGTCAGCGGGCGCTCGCGGTCGCGCAGCTCGAAGGACTTCAGCATCCCGGGCAGGCCGAGCCAGTGGTCGGCGTGCAGGTGGGTGAGGAAGACGTCGGTCAGGTCGGCGAGGCCGACGGAGCGCACGAGCTGGCGCTGCGTCCCCTCGCCGCAGTCGATCAGGATCCGCTCGCTGCCGCGCCTGACGAGCAGCGCCGGAAGCCCACGCCGCGCCGACGGAACCGAGCCCGCGGTGCCCGCGAAGAAGAGCGACAGATCCACGCTGGCGAGGGTACTGTCCCGCTTGACAATGCTTGAGCGGCCGGCACGGGAGGGCATCGGGATGCTGAAGGAGTTCCGCCAGTTCATCCTGCGCGGAAACCTCGTCGACCTGGCGGTGGCGGTCGTCATCGGCACGGCCTTCACCGCGCTCGTCACATCGCTCGTCAAAAACGTCGTCACACCCCTGATCGCGGCGATCGGCGGCGAGCCCGACTTCTCCGGCCTGGCCTTCACGATCAACGGCAGCAAGCTGCAGTACGGAGAGTTCATCAATGCGCTGCTCGCGTTCCTCATCATCGCCGCGGTCGTCTTCTTTCTCATCATCAAGCCGGTCAACGTCCTCATGGAGCGTTTCCAGCCCGACACGGCGGTCGACGTGGAGACCCGCGGCTGCCCGGAGTGTTTGAGCGACATCCCCCACGCGGCGACGCGTTGCGCGTTCTGCACCGCGCGGGTCCCGGCTGCGCCAGCGCTGCCGGACGTGGTCGACACGGCGTAGCCGTGTAACCGGGCGCACCTTCCGGTGTCTTGTCGACCAATGGTCAACAAGCTTTGGGAGGACAGCATGGACTCGCTCCCGCGCAGGGCACGGACCGCCGGGCGATGGGCGTGGAAGCACTTCCGCCTCGTGGCGGGCGTCGCGCTCGTCGTCGGCCTGGCGCTGACGCTCGCCGCCAACCGCGAGGCGGTCGCCGCCGTCGACTGGACGATCGACCCGCTCGCGCTCGGCGGCGCGATGGCGCTGCTCGCGGTCGCTCCGCTCGCCCAGGCGTTGACCCTGCGGATCGCGCTGCGCCGGCTCGGCGCAGGCGCACCCCCCGTCGAAACGCTGCGGATCTGGGCGCGTTCGTTCCTGCTGCGTTACGAGCCCAGCGGCGCGGTCGGCTTCGTCTACCGCGTCCGCCAGCGCGATCGTCTCGGCGCGACGACCCCGCAGGTCCTGACGGCAACCGGCTACGAGCAGCTGGCCGCGGTCACCGCGGGCGCGCTCGTCGCCGTCGCCGCCTTCGTCGCCGCGGGTGGGCGCCCGCCGCTGACGGCGCTGCTGATCGCGGCCGTCCTCCTCACGGCGGCCGTCGCGGCGCGCCCCGCGCTGCTCGGCGATCGCC
>JBPCJA010000134.1:0-4885 GCA_051005755.1 Solirubrobacteraceae bacterium | reverse complement strand
GCTCGACGTCGAGCCGCCGCGCGGCCTCGAGGAAGGTGTCAGGCGCCGGCTTGCCCGGCAGCGCGAGCTCGCGTGCGACGGTCCCGTCGACGACGGCCTCGAAGAGCTCCCCGATGCCGGCGGCGTCGAGCACGGCCCGGCAGTTCTCGCTCGAGGAGACGACCGCCGTGCGCAGGCCGTCGTCGTGCAGGACGTGCACCCACGCGATCGAGCCGGGGAACGCCTCGACGTTGCCCTCGGCGAGCTCGAGCGCGACGAGCTCCTGCTTGGAGTTTGCGACCGCCTGCACGCTGTCGTCGCCGGGCGCGGCGTCGTGCTCGGCCTCGGGCAGCGCGATCCCGCGCGACGCGAGGAAGTCGCGCACGCCGGCCGCGCGCGGCTTGCCGTCGACGAAGCGCAGGTAGTCCCCAGACGGGTCAAACGACGGCTGCGCATCGCCGGTCAACTGCGTCCAGCTGTCGAGGAACGCGTCGAAGACGCGCTTCCAACACGCGGTGTGCAGTGCTGCGGTGCTCGTCAGAACACCGTCGAGATCGAAGAGGACGGCATCGAAGCGGGCGCTCGAGAGGTGGCCCGCAGCCGCTGGACTGGTCATGTGTGAGCCAGCTTAGACCTCGCCGCGCGCGGCGTGCGTGACGCTCGTCCACCCGTCGACCGGCGCGCCCGCCGGCTGCGATCATGCGCGCTCATGCCGGCCCCGCTTCGCCAGCTGCGCCAGGAGATCACCGGGCGCCTGCGCAACGGCGCGACGCACCTCATCACCGGCATGCCCGAGGACCGCCGCGCGCGGGCCGCCGCGCGCGTCCGCGCAGGGCGCGCGTCGCGCGCCCTGCTGCGCACGGCTGCGGGCTGGTACGCCCGGGCGCCGGTCCCGATCGCCGGCGGGCTCGCCCACCTGCTCTACGTCTCGACGGCCGACCTCCCGCTCGACCATGCGCACGCCGGACTCATCGTCCGCGGGACGCTCGAGCCGCCGGTCCAGGAGGCGCTGCGCCGGCTGCTGGCGCCCGGCGACGTCTTCTACGACGTCGGCGCGAACATCGGCTTCTTCACGATCCTCGGCGCCCGGCTCGTCGGCCCGCAGGGCCGCGTCGTCGCGTTCGAGCCGGTGCCGGCGTGCGCCCGCGCGGTCGGGCGCAACATCGCCCTCAACGGCTTCGCGCACGCCGAGATCCGCGAGGAGGCGGTCGGCGCGGCGGGCGGCCGCGCGCGGCTGCTCGTCGTCGGCGAGGCGAGCTGGTCGCACCTGGCGTCCACCGGACGCCACGCCGACGTGCGCGACGAGATCGACGTGACGGTCGTCTCGATCGACGAGCTCGTGCAGGCGGGGGCGCTTCCCCCGCCGGACGTCCTGAAGATCGACACCGAGGGCGCCGAGCTGCAGGCAATCGCCGGCATGCGCACGACGATCGAGCGCCATCGCCCCGCGATCGTCTGCGAGCTGCACGACACGAATGCGCAGTTCGCCGCGCTCATGGACGCGCTCGGCTACACGACGACGAACCTCGACGGACCGGCCCCGGTCGCCGCCGCGGGCCCGATCCACGCGCTTGCGCAGCCGCGGACCTGAGCTGGCGATCACGACACGCTGGCGATCGCCTGTCGGGTGCTGCGCGACTCGCGCTTCATCACGCTGAGCGCCGCGGCCACGACCATCGGGTCGAACTGCGTGCCGCGGTGGGCTTGCAGCTCAGCGATGGCCTGGTCGTGCGAGAGCGCGTCGCGGTACGGGCGCCGCGTCGTCATCGCGCTGTACGTGTCGGCGACGGCGACGATCCGCGCCGCCAGGGGGATCGCCGCGCCGGCCAGGCCCTCGGGATAGCCGCCGCCGTCGAAGCGCTCGTGCGAGAAGCGCACGATCAGGCCCACGTCCTGCAACGTGCCGCCGACCCGGTCGAGCATCTCCTGCCCGGCGACCGGGTGCTCGCGCATGACCACGTGCTCGGCGTCGGTCAGCGGCCCCGGCTTGTTGACGAGCTCCTTCGGCGTCGCGATCTTGCCGATGTCGTGCAGCAGCGCGCCGAACTCGACGAGCCGGCGCTCGTCCTCGCCGATATCCAGCTCGTCGGCGATCGCCGTCGCGAGCACGACGACGCCCTTGCTGTGGCGTCCCGTGTACTCGTCGTCGGTCTCGAGCATGTCGCCGAGCAGCAGCGCGGTGCCGCGGTAGGCGGCGCTCAGCTCGATCGCCTGGTCGATGCTCTCACGCCGTTGGTGCGCGAACCGCGCCAGCAGCGCGGCGAGCGGCAGGACCAACAGGAACGCATGCGGGTCAATCGTGCTCGCGAGGGCGGCGAGCAGCCCGATCGGCGACAGCAGCGCGTCGACGAGCCAGACCTCGCGCAGGATGGCGAGCTGGCGCCGCGGCGCGATGTCGTGCGCGATCCGCTCGCGCACCATCGCGCTGCACAGGTCGCCGGCGAACTGCGCCGCGAGCGCCAGCACGTAGACGGGCCAGTGGGCGACCGCCGGTGGCCCGACGTCGGCCAGGACGAACACGAGCGCCGGGCCGACCGCGAACCACGCCTCGCCCGGCACCCACAGCAGGCGCGCGGGATCGCTGCGCCTGGTGACGAGGTCCGGGATCCGGTCGAGCAGCAGCGCCACCACCACGACGAGTGGCACGATCGCGGGCGGCAGGAGAAACAGCATGGGGACGAAGATGAGCTGCGTCGGAACGGTGAAGCCGGCGCCGATCTCGAACTCCAGCCGGCCCATGACCGCCGCCGCGACCACGAAGATCGCGACGTCCGTCGCGTCGACCCGCTCGTCGAGTCCGAACGCCGCGAGCAGCCCGGCGGCGAGCAGGAACGGGACCCCGACGACGATCTGGGCCGCGACCTCGCGCGGGCGAGTCCGCGTCTGAAGCCGCGACCGTGACGCTGCGGTCAGGCGTTCGGACATCCGCCGAGCGTATCCCGTGAACGTGTCCGGCCACGAGGGGCACCCTGATTGCAACGCGTCTGAGGCCCCCTGCTGCAGAAGCTGGACGGACGTTGGACGCACCGCTCAAGGACTGCTGACCCAGGCCCCGACGCCGATGGACCGGTCGAGCGGAACCCCGCTCGTGCCTCCGCCGAAGGGAACCCCTCGTGTCCGCACTCGCAGCCCTCTGCCGCGTCGCTCTTGCCTGCTCCGCCGCCTGCATCATGATCACCGCGCCCGCGCAGGCCGCCACGACCGCCGCGCCGGGTTGCCCGGTCAAGCCCACCGTCCAGCCGTTCGCCCCCTGGCAGGACCTCGCCGCGTACGTGCTCGCTCCCGGCGGGGACCTCGAGCAGAATCGCTCGACCTGGACGCTCGCCGGCGGGGCCGCCGCCGTCGAGGGCAACGAGCCCTTTCAGGTCGGAGCCGCGACCGATCACACGTCGCTGAGCCTGCCGGCCGGGAGCTCGGCCACGACGGATCAGATGTGCATCGGCATCGAGCACAAGACGATGCGCTTCTTCGCCAAGGCGAACACGTCCTCGGGTTCGCTGCGGGTCGAGGCACTCCTCGCCGGTCGCCGCGGCCGCACCCGCGCCGTCTCGATCGGCACCATCCAGGCCGGCACCAGTTGGGCGCCGACCGCCGAGCTGCCGATGATCGTCAACAAGCTGGCGCCGCAGCAGGGCAACGCGATACAGGTCGCCTTCCGCTTCACGCCGCGCGGCAGCGCGAGCTGGACGATCGACGACGTGTACGTCGATCCCTACCGCTCGCGGTAGGGCCGATCCCTACGGGCCTGACGACCACCGCCGAGGCAGCGGCGTCCCGGCGCCTGCGCATGCGCCGGTGGCGCGTCTGGCAGCATCCCTCAGGTGCGCTTCGAACTCGACCCAAGCATCCAGGCGCACTACGCGCGCGAGGTGGAGCGGGACCGTCTGACCACGTGGGGCCGCCTCGAGTTCGAGCGCACGAAGGACCTGATGGAGCGTTTCCTGCCGCCCTCGCCGGCCCGGGTGCTGGACGTAGGTGGAGCCGAGGGAGCGTATGCGCTCTTCCTGGCGGCGCGGGGATACGAGGTTCACCTGCTGGACCCATGGGCTCCGCACGTCGAAGCCGCACGGACTGCCTCGGCCTCCAGGGCGAGAGGACGACTCGCGTCGGTGGCGGTGGGAGACGCCCGGGATCTGCCGTTCGCAGACGCCAGCGCCGACGCCGTGCTCATGCTCGGCCCGCTCTACCACCTGATCGACCCCGCCGACCGGCGACGGGCGCTGGATGAGGCGCGCCGCGTCCTGCAGCCCGGGGGCGTCCTGATGGCGGCGGCGATATCGCGGTTCGCCTCGACCTACGACGGGATACGGACGGGAGCGATCGCAGAGACGGCCTTCGAGGCGGTCGTCGAAGACGACCTGGCGTACGGCGTACACCGCAACCCGGATCCCGAGGGGCGGCCCGAATGGTTCACGCTGGCCTACTTCCACACCCCCGATGGCCTCGGCACGGAGCTCCGGGCAGCCGGTTTCGAGGAGCCGGAGGTTCTGGCGATCGAGGGTCCGGGCGCGTTCTGGGACGCGGGTCCCGCGCTCGACCATGCGGCGACGCGGGAGGCGGTCATGCGGGCCATTCGCCGGGTCGAAGCCGAGCCCGCCCTGCTGGGTGCCAGTGCGCACCTCATGGCGATCGCCACCGCACGATGACCAGCCGCGCCGCGTTCGCTGCCGATTCCGAGCAGGGCCGGCTATCGCACCGGCCCTGCTGAAACCGGACTCAGGGTCCCAGCTCGCCGCCCGCCAGAACACGGGCACCTGGACTGATCAGGCGGCGAGCGGCGACGGAGCGACGGGCTGCGGGGCTGCTTCGGGCAGCGGCGCGAACCAGTCATCCAGTCGCCACACAACAACCCAGGCAAGGGCGCCCGCCGCGCCACGTTCTGCCTCCCCCCCAACCACGGACCACA
>JBPCJA010000133.1:0-35468 GCA_051005755.1 Solirubrobacteraceae bacterium | reverse complement strand
CGGCAAGAGCAAGAAAGAGATCCGCCGATGCCTCATGCGCCACATCGCACGCGGCATCTACCCGCTCCTCATCGCCGACCTCCGCGACGCCGAAACCCATATCTGCTTGACATAGGAGCTTCAACGCGCTCGCCGAGAGCTTCGTGGACTCCTTCAAGACCGAGCTGCTCGCCGATCGTCCGTGGCGCACGCGCAGCGAGCTGGAGCTGGCGATCGTCGAGTGGGTCGGCTGGTTCAACCATGAGCGTCTGCACTCAAGCCTCGACGACATGCCTCCTGCAGAATTCGAAGCCGTCCATGACTATGAGATCACCGGTACGATCGATCTCTCTCCTTCAATTTCTTGGTGACGCGCTCAACGGGATGTCCGCTGTCATGGTCCACAACTGAAGAGTCTGCAGGGCCAGCTTCGCAGATGCACGCTCCCACTCGGCCATGATCGCCAGCTGAAAAGCTATGACCTTCGGTTGAGAAGGCGGAAGGTCAAGGGTGTTCGTTCGGCTGTGGTTCGGCTTGTCGTGAGCCCGCCTGATCGGCATCATCTAGGCTCGCCAGTCTGTCCGACGAGAATCCACAGCGCTTCCCGTCTCGCGAGGTCATCGCAACGGTCGCGGTTTCGGCGCTCGCGGTGGCTGTCGCGCTACAGACGGACCAGACGGGACCGGTCCTCGCTTTCTCAGGAGCGCTGATCGTGGCGATTATCACGTGGGTGTCGTCGGACCGGCGGCAAGAACGTGCGCTTGTCGCCGAGCGCGAGCGACAGTTGGCGAAGCTCGCTCACGATCGTGAGCTGGCGGACCTGACTGACCTGCGTGCGCTGCTGGATGAGGCCGCGCGCGTGTTGCACCGCGGCAAGGTAGCATGCCCTTCAGTTTCTCGACTGATCGATACCGAGGATGCCGAGGTGTGGGGCGAGTTCCACAACACATTCGAGGAGCTCTTGATGGCCCGAGGGCAGCTTGAGGCTCTGAGCGTGCGCCTCTCGGTAAGACTCGGCAGAGAACACGAGATCACGGCGGCGTTCCTGGCGGCCGACGATGCTGTCACCGAGATGGCATCCGGCCTGGTGTGGTTCAGGCCGCCTGGCGTCCACGCCGACCGCGACGAGTTCCGCAATGACACGGATAGCGGCGCCGAGCGTGAGCGTGTCGCGAAGGCTCGCGCGGCGCTTTTCCGGCACCGCAGGGAGTTCGAGACTGCCGTGATCGCCGTGGCGGGCAGTCGTATATATCCTTAGTGTTGTCCTGATCTTGAGGGATATCGTTGAGCGACCCGCGGATGAGAAGACCGAAGGTCAAGTGTGTCGAAGGCGGCACCGAGGTCCGTGTGCTGGAGCTGCGTCCCCCGCCGCGCCGTCAGGGGTGATTGGTGGTGTGGGCGGGGGCGCTCTCAGCCCAGCCAGCGATTGGCCCAGCGCTCAAGCTCGCGCAGGGCGGGCGCGAGTTTCGCGGCCCATCTTGGTGAGCTCGTACTCGACGCGTACCGGGCGCCCGGGACGGACGGTGCGCTGGACGAGACCGCGTGCCTCGAGTTCCTTCATGCGCTCCGACAGCCGCCGGTCCGAGAGTTCGGGGACGGCCTGCGCGATCTGCCCGAAGCGCAGACTCGTGCGGTGAGCAAGCACAACCACGATGGCGCCCGTCCAGCGCCTTCCGATGAGCTCGATCGCTTCGTGGTAGTACGGGGCTGTGGGAGGCCGCCCTTGGCCGACGGTGGCGATGGCCACCTGCGTTGTCGGATTCGGATCGGGTCGCAGACTGTGGGGGAAAGCGCTACGAAGATCCGTGAGCAACTGCGCCGGATCTGGTCTTGGAGCAGTTGGGTCGACGGGCATGCCGATGTCCCGAGCAGCCTGTCCGGCAGCGCGCCCGACGCCTCGTGCCGCGTCCAGAAGGGCCTCCAGACGCGCCTGGACCTCGCGCTCGGATAGAGGGCGGCTGCCAGGCCCAGTGTGCTCGCCGCTGGTTCGATCGGGTGTCATGGCCAGTTGCCATCGTGGACAGCATTCAGATACTCCTCAAGTAGGGTTGCTGCGCCAGCTCGATAGAGCTTGTCCCAATTGCTGTCGTCGGTCAGGAATTCAGGAAGTCAGCTTGGGGTTGGTGCCGCTGCTGCTGGCGATCACCGGGTGGACCACCTGGCTGATGCGACGGCGCAAGCGTCGGGCGAAGCTGCGCTCGCCTGTGGCCTGAGCGTGCGCGCGCCCGAGCGCGGCACGTAAGGACCTCGGCCTCCGGGACACCAACTCCGGTGCCGCACGCCAGCGGCGCCACGACGAACAAGGAGACTTTCATGGCCGTCACGACCCCAGGCCGCCACCAGGACCGCACAGCATCGGTGAACGGCGTCGGCGCAGTCGCCGCCACCACCGACCTGCGCGATCCGCGCTATCAGGCGTTCGCGCTCCTGCGCGTCGCGTTCACGGTCGCGCCGATCGCCTTCGGCATCGACAAGTTCTTCAACGTCCTCGTCGACTGGCCGACGTACCTCGCACCCTGGATCGACGACATCGTGCCCGGCAGTGGACAGGACTTCATGTACGTCGTCGGCGCGATCGAGATCCTCGCCGGCGTCGTCGTCGCGCTGAAGCCGCGCTACGGCGCCTACGTCGTCGCGGCCTGGCTCGGCGCGATCATCGTGAGCCTGCTGACCTACTCGGGCTTCTACGACGTCGCACTGCGCGACGTCGGGCTCATGCTCGGCGCGCTGACCCTCGCCCGGCTGGCCTCGGTGTACGACGCCCCGCGGCGGCGGCGTTGAGCGCCGGGGTCCCCGGCGCGGCGGCGGTCGCGACGCTCCATCCGGCCGGCCTCGTCGAGCGCGACGGCCGGCCGGCGATCGACCGCGACGCCGTCGAGCGGGCGGTCCGCGACCTGCTCGCCGCACTCGGCCGAGACGTCCGCGAGGAGGGGCTGCGCGAAACCCCGCGGCGCGTCGCTGCCGCGTACACGGAACTGCTCACGCACGAGCCGGTGTCACTGACGACGTTCCCCAACGAAGCGGGCTACGACGAGCTCGTCGTCGTGCGCGAGATTCCCTTCCACTCGCTATGCATGCACCACCTCCTGCCGTTCCATGGCGTCGCGCACGTCGCCTACCTGCCGGGAGAGCGGATCATCGGGCTGTCGAAGCTCGCGCGGGTCGTTGAGCTGTTCGCCCGCGAGCTGCAGCTCCAGGAGCGCCTGACGATGCAGGTCGCCGACTGCCTGCAGGAGCACCTCCGGCCCAAAGGGGTGGGCGTCGTCCTCGAGGCCGAGCACCTCTGCATGTCCCTGCGGGGCGTGCAGAAGGCCGGCACGCGGACCACGACGTCGGCTCTCCTGGGGCTACTGCGCGACGACGCGCGCACACGCCAGGAGTTCCTGTCGCTCGTCAGGGGATGAGGTAAGAACCAGGCGGGCAGCGACGCACATGACGTGATGAGGCGGCCACGGTCAGATGCGACTGGACCGGCGCAGGGCGTCGCGCTTGGCGAGTGGCGCCGGCGCCGGCTGCGGGCGGCCGGCTTCGAGCCGGAGCTCGCGGCCGAGCTCGCCGACGAGCCGGCGGTCGACCTGCACGAGCTTCTCGTGCTGCTCGACCGCGGCTGCCCGCCCGCGCTCGCCGCCCGGATCCTCGCGCCGCTGCACGCTCGTGAGCCACGATGTTGAGGGCGTCGAGCAGCGGTACGGTCCCACCCGTGGCCCACGAGCGCGCGGCGACTCCCTCAGCGGCGGATGGCCTGGATCCGGACTCGCGGCGCTGGCTTGACGAGCTCGGCGGCGTCGGCCACGCCCACGACGACGCCGTCGCCCGGCTGCACGACCTGCTCCTGCGCGCCGCGCGCTTCGAGGTCTCCCGGCGCCGGCTCGCGCTGCCCCACCTGCGCGGCGGCGACCACGACGACCTTGCCCAGCAGAGCGCCGACGACGCGCTCGTCGCGGTGCTCGCCAAGCTCGACGACTTCCGCGGCGAGAGCCGCTTCACGACCTGGGCCTACAAGTTCGCGCTCTACGAGGCGGCGGTGAAGCTGCGCCGCCGCGCCTGGCAGGATCGCGAGCTCCCGCTCGAGCCCGAGAGCTGGTTGCTCATGGCCTCGGGCGGGGCGTCGCCGGCCGAGCACGCCGCGGAGGGCGAGCTGCTCGGCGCGCTGCAGACGGCGATCGCCGAGGCGCTCAGCGTGCACCAGCGCGAGGTGCTCGTCGCGATCACGCTCAACGGCGTGCCGGTCGACGTCCTCGCCGAGCGACTGAACACGACGCGCGGCGCGCTGTACAAGACGCTGCACGATGCCCGCAAGAAGCTCCGCCGCCGGCTCGCCGCCGACGGCTTCGACGTCGCGAGCGCCGGAGGTGAGCTGGTGTGAGCGATCCCGCCGCTGACCACCGCGAGCTCATCGTCGCGCTGCTGGGACCGGCCGGGTCGGAGCTCACCTGCGAGGAGTGCTTCGAGCAGCTCGACCGCTACGTCGACCTGGAGCTCGCCGCCGCGGACGCCGATCGCGCCGTGCCAGGCATGCGTGCACACCTGACCGGCTGCCCGGCCTGCCGCGACGACCACGAGAGCCTGCACGAGCTCGTCCGCACGCACTCGCCGTAAGACGCCCGCGTTCGGCGCAGCTGACAGTGCATGATCGAACTCGGCGCCCTCGCACTGCTTCTCCGCCTCATGACCCTGGGCTACGAGCCCGTCATCGCCACACGCCTCGTCGCGGCCGACTCCGAGACGCTGCGCGCCTTCCTCTCGGATCCGGCGAACTACGACGGTGCGGCGCGCGTGCTTCCCGGCAGCTCCGCGCGCATCGTCGCCGTGCGCGTGCGGTTCGGCTCGCGCAGGGTCGTCCGCTACACGTGGATTCTCAGCCCCCGCCGCGGGACGACCGAGGTCGACCTCGCCGTGCAGATCGAGTCGCGCGGCGTCGTGTACCGCGTCGCGCTGCTGCTCGGCGGCAGGCACTGGCTGCAGCGGCGGCTGGAGGCGACGCTCGCGACGGTGTCGCGCGTCACCGTCGGCGCCGCCGAGGACATCGCAGCGGAGCCGGTGGCGCCCGTCGTGTGGCAGGACGCCGCGTAGCGGTGTGGGCGTCGCGGAAGCCCTCGCAGATGCACCGCCTGCACCTCGCTGCGGGACCGGCACAAGACGCGGTTCGCAGCCCGCACCGCGGCGAACCCCGCCTCGTGCAGCTCTGCGATGCACAACCACGGGTTCGCGTCAGCGCCCGCAGCGAACCGTGCTTTACACAGCCATGCGATGCACAACAACGGGTTCGTGAGTAAGAACCGCCTCGCGCCCGACGCCAACTCCAGAGGCATCCGTCCTCGACGAAGGAGCTGGGCATGGCAACGCACGGCGCGACTGCGCCGCAGACGATCGTGATCGCCGGGGCCGGGCTGGCCGGTGGCAAGGCCGCGCAGACGCTGCGCGAGGAGGGCTTCGACGGGCGCGTCGTGCTCCTCGGCGCCGAGCCCGAGCGCCCGTACGAGCGTCCGCCGCTGTCGAAGGAGTACCTGCGCGGCGAGGTCGGTCGCGAGAAGGTCTACGTCCACGACGAGGCGTACTACGACGAGCACGAGATCGAGCTGCGGACCGGCACGGCCGCCGAGTCCATCCACACCGCCGGCGCCGAGGTCGTGCTCGCCGGCGGCGAGCGGCTGCCCTACGACGTGCTGCTGCTCGCGACCGGTGCGCGGCCGCGCCGCCTCACGTTGCCGGGCGCCGACCTCGAGGGCGTCCACGAGCTGCGCACGCTCGCCGACTGCGAGGCGCTGCGCGAGCGCCTGCGCGACGGCGCGCGGGTCGCCGTCATCGGAGCCGGCTGGATTGGCTCGGAGGTTGCCGCGTCCGCGCGCCAGAAGGGCCTGGACGTGACCGTCATCGAGCCGATGTCGGTGCCGCTCGAGCGCGTGCTAGGCCCCGAGGTCGGCGCGATCTACCGCGACCTGCACGCCGAGCACGGCGTCCGGATGCTGCTCGACCGCGGGGTGGCGGCGTTCGAGGGCGACGAGCGCGTCAGCGCCGTCCGCACGGACGACGGCGAGCGGGTCCCGTGCGACTTCGTCGTCGTGGGCGTCGGCGTGACGCCGCGGGCGGAGCTCGCCCAGCGCGCGAAGATCGAGGTCGGCGACGGCATCGTCGTCGACGAGTACCTGCAGTGCAACCGCCCGGGGTGTTCGCGGCCGGCGACGTGGCACGTGCGCACCATCCGCTCTGGAAGTGCTCCGTCCGCGTCGAGCACTGGGCCAACGCCCTGAATCAGGGTCCGGCCGCGGCGCGCAACATGCTCGGCGCGCGCGTGGCCTACGACCGCATTCCGTACTTCTTCTCCGACCAGTACGACGTCGGGATGGAGTACTCCGGCTACGCCCCGACGTGGGACGAGGTCGTCCTGCGCGGCGACCCGGCCGGACGCGAGTTCATCGCCTTCTGGCTGCGCGACGGGCGCGTGCTCGCCGGCATGAACGTCAACGTCTGGGAGGTGACCGAGCCGATCCAGGCGCTCATCCGCTCGGGCGAGGAGATCGACCGCCGGCTCCTCGCCGATCCCGACACGCCGCTCACGGAGCTGCTGCCGACCACGGCGCGCGAGTCGTAGCGTCGGCAGGCGTGGTCGTTGGCCCGGCGAGCCCCGCCGGGCCCGATGACCGCGGCGGCTCAGGCGGACGCCGGCACCCCGCCGATCTGCTGCATGAGGCCGAGCGCGTCATACACCGTCCACTCCTCGGCGATCCTGCCGTCGGCGATGCGGAACATCGCCAGGGCCTCGACCGCGATCGCGGCGCCCGTCGGTGCGATCCCGTTCAGCTCGCCGACGTGATGTCGCGACGACCGCGCGCCATCCTGGCGTCGTCTGCCCTTGGCGGTCGATCTGACGTTCTGTAGCGTCGCGGTCGATGACCCTCATCGGTTCGCTGATCGGCAGTCGCGGTGCCGGTCGAGGGTCGTAAGCTCGTTGGACCGGCGTCGCTTCAGGCCGGCACGCGCCGGCTCGCCGAGCTGACCGCGAGGCTGCGGGACTTCGGACGCCGTCGCCGCCTGCTCATCACGCTCGTCGGCTCGCTGGCTGCCGCGGCGATCCTCGCATTCCTGCTCGCCGGCCGGCGTCACGAGTTCGCGCACGCGCTGTCCACCACCCCGCTGTGGATGCTCGCCGTCACCGCGCTGTTGCAGATCGTCGCGCTGCTCGCGCGCAGCGAGGCCTGGCATCTGACGATCCAGGCAGCCGGCGGGACGGTCGAGCGCCGCATCCTCTATCGCGCGTCGAGCATGCAGGTCCTGGCCGGCGTGATCAACAGCCAGCTGGGAGTCGCCGCACGGATCGCCGCGCTGCGCCGCTCGTCTCCGCGGGTCAGTCCGCAGATACCGACGCTGATCGCCGCCGAGTTCCCGATCCTCGCCGTCGAGGCGACGCTGGCGGCGCTGACGTCGTTCACCCTCGTGGCGCCGCTCGGCCTGCCGTGGTGGCTGCCGCTCATCGGCTTGGGCGTGATCGCGACGGTCAGCGCGGGGCTGCGACATCTCGCCCTGCGCAAGGGCCGCGAGCTGTGGAGGGGACTCGCCATCGTCCGTAGCCTGCGCGGGGCAATTCGCCTGATCGGCTTCGTGCTCGTCGCCGTGCTCGCGCAGGTTGCACGCAACTGGCTGCTGCTGCACGCGGTCGGCGTCGACGCCTCGATCTTCGACGCGGTCGCCGTGCTGATCGCGCTGGTGACGCTCGCTCAGCTTCCGATCGGTCCCAGCGTCGGCGCGGCCGCCGCGGTGCTGATCCTCGGCAGCGACGGCGTCGCGGCGGCCGCTGCGGCGGGCGTGCTCCTGACCGTGACGGGTACGATCGGTGGACTGTGCTTTGCCGCGTGGGCGGGTGCCGATCAGCTCTGGTCCGGAGCTCGCGGTATGGGGTTGCGCCGCCGTGTGCGCGAGCCTTTCGGTCGCGCACTCGCGAAGAAGGCACCGAGGGGTAGACGGCCCTGGGACGATCTCTCCATGAGCCGGCGCGACCTCGCGCATGTGTTGACCGCGCTCTGGAACCTGTCGGGTGGAGAGCCGGGCGTCGCGGTGGTCGTCGCCGACATCGACGAGGCCATCGGGCGCGGACGCGGCGACATGCGCACGCCGCTGAACCTCCAGTCGCTCGCCGAGCAGCGCCTCGTGGCCGCGTCCGGCGACGGCCGCTGGGCGCTCACGCCGGAGGGCGTCGCCTGGATCGTGCAGGACCGCGAGCTCTCCGACCGCTGAGGTGGCGCATCCGCGACGCGGCGTGTACCTGCTTGCGTCGGCGCCTGCCGGCCTGGAGGCGGTCGCCACGATCCCGAACCCGATCGACGTGGGGGCCTGGCCACTGAGAGAGCACAAGGACGACTACCTCTTGTGGGTCGGGAGGATGACCGCCGAGAAGGGCCCGGCATCGCGCGATCGCGCCGCGCGCGCCGCGGACGTGCCACCGGCACCGTCTGGCCACACGAGAACTCGCCGATCGCCGCCGGCCTGGCGCGCTGCGGTCGTCGCGAGGCGGCGGCTGCCGGGCCTGCTACCGTGAAGGGTCAGGGAGTATTTGAGCGACGCCGCTCGTTGAGCGAACGAATGCCAGAGCGCGCAGCGCCATTCTGAATTCTCCAGGTTCTTGACGCGACAAGAGTCGCAGCACGGAGGACTCATGGCCGATCGGGCACAACCCCGGCCACCCGCACAGCCCCGACCCCAACCGGCGCGCCCCGCGGGGACCCAACAGACACGCCAGCGAGAAAGCGCTGTCGAACGCCGTACGCGACAGACCGCGGACGCGATCGCCACGCAGGCCGATCTCAAGCGCGAAGCTGCCGAGCGACGCGCCAGCAAGAAGAAGAAGAAAAGCGGCTCCTGACCCCGCCGTAGGTCCTGCCCGCTCTCAAGGACCCGGCCGGTCCTTTGTCCCGTAGGTCAAGCGATGGGCATCGACGCCGTAGCGCACGCGCGCGTCGGGCAGGGTCACGGCCTTCACGTGCGCGGCGGTCTGCCCGCGTGAGAGCCGAGCGACGCGCTCGGCCTTCAGCAGGGTGCCGCGATCGGCGCCGTCGGCGGAGGGGGGAGGGGCGACGGCGACGCACCCCAATGTGAGCACCGCGGCGAGTGACCTTCGGATCCGGAGAGGCATTCCCCGCAGGTTCCCAGCGCCGCCGCGCGACGACACTCCGGCTTCCCGCCGGGTCCGTGTGGGGCTAACCCGCCGCGCGCGTGCGGTCCGTCATGAGCGGCCAGGGGTGACGAGGCCCGATTCGTAGGCGAGCACGACCGCTTGGACGCGGTCGCGGAGCCCCAGCTTTCCGAGCACGTGCGTGACGTGCGTCTTGACCGTCGTGTCGCTGAGGACGAGCGAGGCGGCGATCTCGGCGTTGGACATGCCGCGCGCGAGCAGCCGTAGGACCTCGAGCTCGCGTGGGGTGAGATCGTCGAGCTGGGAGGGCTGGGTGCGGCGGGCGGGGCCGACTCGGGCGAACTCCTCGATCAGGCGGCGGGTGACGGTCGGCGCGAGCAGCGCCTCTCCGCTGGCGACGGCGCGGATCCCGTCGACGAGCTGGGCCGGCGGGGTGTCCTTGAGCAGGAAGCCGCTGGCTCCGGCCTGCAGCGCAGTAGACGTACTCGTCGAGGTCGTAGGTGGTGAGGACCAGCACGCGTGTTGCATGCCGGGCCGTGATCTGGCGGGTCGCCGCGATGCCGTCGAGCTCTGGCATGCGGATGTCCATGAGCACGACGTCGGGATCGAGGCGCTCGGTGCTGTGGACGGCCTGGTGGCCGTTGGCGGCCTCGCCGACGACCTCGACGTCGGGATGGTTCTCCAGCACGAGGCGGAACCCGGCGCGCACGAGCGACTGATCGTCGGCGATGAGGACGCGGACGCTCACGCGTCCCCCAGCGGCAGCCGGGCGCAGACGAGGAAGCCGCCGCCGGAGCGACGCGCGACGTCGAGCGTGCCGCCGTAGAGCGCCACGCGCTCGCGGATGCCGATCAGCCCGTGCCCGCCGCCGCTGCGAGCGGGCTGCGCTCCGTTGGCACCGCGGCCGTCGTCGCCGATCTCGACCTCGATCGCGTCTGCGTCGTAGCGCACGATCACCCACGCTCGCTCCGCGCCGGCGTGCTTGGAGGCGTTCGCGAGCGCCTCCTGCACGATGCGGTACGCGGCGAGGTCCACCCCCGCCGGGATCGTGGCCGGCTCGCCCTCGATGCGCAGATCGACGGGCAGGCCGGCGTCACGTGCGCGCATGGCCAGCCCGTCCACGCGTGCGAGGCTCGGCGCCGGCGAATCGGCGGCGCCGCCGCTCGGCAAGCCCGCGAGACGGCCAAGCTCGGCCAGCGCCTCGCGCCCCACCGCCACGATCAGCGCGGCGCACTGTGCGGCGCGGTCGGGATCGCGCTCGACGACGCCACCTGCGCCTGCGGCCTGGATCGCGATGACGCTGATGTTGTGGGCGACTGCGTCGTGGAGCTCGCGGGCGACGCGCATGCGCTCGGCCGTCACCGCGGCGCGTGCCTCGCGCGCTCGCGCGCGCTCGATGTCCGCAGCCTCCTCCTGTCGCTGGCGGGTCAGCAGCCGATGGCCGCGCACGATGCGCCCGACGGTCCAGGGGAGGACCACGCCGCCCAGCAGCGCCGCAATCACGCCGTCGGGGTAGAAGGCGGCGGCATGTGCCGCTGCCCCCAGCGCGGCCAGCACCAGCCCCGTGACCGCGGTTCGGCGTTCGGCGTAGGCCGCGATCGTGTAGGCGGCGCAGGTCACCGCGGCGATGTCGAACACCGGGAACGAATCCAGGCCGAGGAGCGTGCTCTGGATGCTGATCGCACCCAGCACGGCGAGGGCCACCGTCACGGGACGCTGCCGGCGCCACAACAGCGGAGCGACGATCGCCACGGCGGTGAGCGCGGCGACCAGACGCACGTCGCCGGGCGCGGCCACGACGAGCTCGATCTCGGCTCCCACCAGCAGGGCAGCGACGAGCAACCGGTCCAATCCGGGCGCGCCGTAGCCGGGGAGCGGAAGGGACCACCGCCGGCGACCGCCGGCCTCGCTTGCCCCCGCGACGCCGGTCGCGGCATCGGAGTCGGCTCGCCACGCTGGATCGGACGCCGTCGCGGAAGCGCCGTCGTCGATGCCGGCGAAGGGGTCGGCGACCGGGGGCGTGAGGCGAGCGGCCTGTCCGTCGCGGCGGAGGATGCCGAGGATCCGGCGCACGTCGGCGAGCGCTTCGCGAGCGGTTGCGGCGATGCTCGCAAGCAGCGAACGCGCCGCTGCGTGATCCTGCGCGAGGAGCCGGTCGGGGAGCTCCTGTGCCTGACGGGTGATCTCGTGCAGGCCGCCGGCGACGGCCGCCTGGAGGTCGGTGGCGATGCGCACCCGTTCCTCCTCCGCGGCGTGACGAGCGTCGCGTTCGCGCTCGCGCCTCAGCCGCTCGGCCTTCTCGTCGAGCTCGCGCTGGAACTCCACCTGGCCGCGCACCCAGCGTCCGACGAGCAGCGCGCTGGTGACCGCCATGAGCGTGAGCACGGCGTCGGCAGGACGCCGGACCGCGGGGTCGAAGCCGACGCGAGTCGCGACGACGACCGCCACCGCGCCCGCGGCACCGGCGAGACCGCGCGCCCCGGCCACATGGCGACCGGCGGAGTACAGCGCGAGCGCAAGGGCCGCGACCGGGGTCACCGCCTGGCCGACGAGGAACCCGTCCAGCGACGCCTGGATCAGCAGCACACCCGCGATCGCAGCCAGCGGCAGGAGAGGAACGTCTCGACGCCACGCGAGCGGTAGCGTCGTCACCGGCACGGCGAGCGCGCTCACCAGTGGATCGCCGTCGTGGGCGAGCCCGAGCAGCATCTCGATCTCGCCCACGACGGTGAGCACGACCGCCAGCAGCGCGTCACCCCGGGACGACGGCTTCATGCGCGCGAGTTTGTCTCCGACATCGCTCACCGCGTCACCGTAACGCCCGGCCCCGGCGCCGTCGTCGTTCGCGGTGATGAGCCCGCAGTCCTCCTCGAGGACGAGGCGCCGCGCGGACCACACCTCGCGGAGGACACCAGGTTCGCCACCGCGGCCGACGACGGCCCCGACCCTCGCTGCGATGGTCCGGCTCGTCATGAATTTCCAGATCCCATCGAAGCCCCGCGACGAGGCAGGCGAGGGAGGCGTGACCCGATGACCGCCCCATCGACGTCGCGGCAGCGATGGCGCATGTCGCAGTCCGCGCGTCGCGCCGTGCTGACCGTGCACATCATCGTCTCCGTCGGGCTGCTCGGCGCCGGCGCCGGCGTCCTGGCGATCAACATCCGCGCGGCGACGACCGGCGACCCCGATCTCGCCGCCGCCTCCTACGAGCTGCTGGACATGTTCAGCCTCGTGTTCGGCATCCCGCTCAGCATGGCCGCGCTCGCCACCGGTCTCGCGCTCGGCCTCGGCACGAAGTGGGGCGTGCTGCGCCACCGATGGGTCACGGCCAAGCTGCTGCTGATCCTCTCGGTCATCCTCGTCGGCGCGTTCGTCATCGGCCCGTCGACAGCCGCGATGCGCGACGGCGGCGGCGATGGGGAGAACGTGCTCATCCTCGCGAGCGCCTACGACGTGCTCGCGCTCGCCCTCGCGACCGGGCTCTCGGTCTTCAAGCCCGGAAGGCGCCGGGCCAGGACCAAAGCCGGCCGGCCGTTGCCGCAGCGAACCGAAACCGTTGCCCTCCGGGACAACTGAAAGGAGGCAGTCGTGTCCGCCCTCACCCGCTGGGTTCTCGCGCACAAGCGCACCGTCGTCGTCTGCTGGCTCCTGCTCACGGTCGCGGGTGTGGCCGCCGCCGGCCCGGCATCGCGAGCGCTGGAGCCAGAGTTCTCGGTTCCCGGCAAGGAGGGCTGGGAGACGAACGTCGCGATCGCCGAGCGGTACCGCGGCACCGGTGGCGACGGGGCCCCGCTGCTTGCAGTCGTAACCCTCCGGCGGGGTGAGACGGTCGACTCGCGCGGGGTTCGAGCCGACCTGACGCGGCTGGATGCGCGCCTTCGGAGGGCGCTGCCCGGTGCGCGGATCGCGTCGTATGCGTCGACCGGCGACCGAGCATTCGTCTCCGACGACCGGCGGACGACGTTCGCGCTGATCTATCCGACGCCCGACCCGGACTCCGCGTTCGGCGAGAACCCGGCGGCCGAGCGGGCCGCACGGTCGGTGCTCGACGGCGCCACGGTCGCCGGCGAGCCGGTGCACCTGACCGGCTTCGACGCGCTGGCGCAGGAGACCGGCGGCGAGGAAGGTCCCGGCGTGCTGGTCGAGGCCGTGCTCGGCGCGGTGGGCGCGCTCGTCGTGCTCGGCTTCGTCTTCGCGTCCTTCCTGGCGCTGGTGCCGCTCGTGATGGCGGTCGTCTCGATCATGACCACGTTCCTGCTGCTGCTCGGACTGACCGAGCTGACCGCCGTGTCGCCGATCGTGCAGTTCCTCATCGCGCTGGTCGGCCTGGGGGTGGCGATCGACTACGCCCTGATCGTCGTCTCGCGCTGGCGCGAGGAGCGCTCGCACGGTCGCAGCGGCGACGAGGCCGTTCAGCGCGCGATGGAGACCGCCGGGCGCGCGGTCGTCTTCAGCGGGATCACCGTCGCGATCGGCCTGCTCGCGCTCGTCGCGCTGCCGCTGCCGTTCCTGCGCTCGATGGGCTACGGCGGGATGCTGATCCCGCTCGTGTCGACGCTCGTCGCCATCACGCTGCTGCCCGTGGTGCTGGCGAAGCTCGGCGCGCGACTGGACTGGCCGCACCGGCGCACCGACGACAAGGCCAGCCGCGCCTGGACGCGCTGGGCGGAGGCGGTCTCACGGCGGCGGTGGTTCGCCGCCGGCGCCGGCATCGCGGTGGTCCTGGCGCTCGCGCTCGCCGCCACCGACCTGCAGCTCGGCAGCTCGGATGCCGACACGATCGCCAGGTCCGGCGACGCCAAGCAGGGTCTCGTCGCGCTGGAGCGGGCTGGCGTCGGCGAGGGTGCGCTGCTCCCGCACGAGATCCTGATCGACGGCGCCACCGACCCCGACCGGGTCGCGGCCGACGTGCGCGAGGTCGACGGGATCCACGGCGCCGTGGCCCCCGATGGCCCCGACTGGCGGCGCGGCGGCACCGCGCTCGTGGAGGCGATCCCCGTGGCGGACAGCGGCTCCGATGCCGGCCAGACGACGCTCGCAGACGTGCGCGACACCGCGCACGCGGCCGGGGCCGACGTCCGCGTCGGCGGCGAGCCGGCGTCGAACGCCGACTTCATCGACGCCGTCTACGGCAGCTTCCCGTTGATGATCGCGCTGATCACCATCACGACGTTCATCCTGCTCGCGCGGGCGTTCCGCTCGCTGCTGCTGCCGGCCAAGGCGATCGTGCTCAACATCCTCAGCGTCGCCGCCGCCTGGGGCGTCCTCGTGCTCGTCTGGCAGCACGGCTACGGCTCGGAGGCGATCTGGGGCATCGAGGCGACCGGCTCGATCCCGTCCTGGATGCCGCTGATGATCTTCGCGTTCTTGTTCGGGCTGTCGATGGACTACGAGGTCTTCATCCTCAGCCGGATGCGCGAGGAGTACGACCGCACCGGCTCGACCGAGACCGCGGTGATCCAGGGCATCGGGCGCACCGGTCGGCTCGTCACCAGCGCCGCCCTGATCCTCTTTCTCTCCTTCACCTCGATGGCCTCCGGGCCGGACACCCAGGTGAAGATGATGGCCACCGGCCTGGCCGCCGGGATCCTGCTGGACGCCACCGTGATCAGGGCGTTGATCGTGCCGGCCGTGATCATGCTCATGGGCCGCTGGAACTGGTGGCTACCGCGATGGCCCGCGCGGCTGCTGCGCGTCGAGCCCTCGGTGTTGACCCGCGCCCGCGCGGACGCGCAGCACGAGGCGCCGGCGTGAGCGGCGGTCTCACTCGGGAGGCGGTGGCGTGCGGCCGCCTCCCGTGCGTCAGAGCGCGGCGACTGCCTCGCGGAACTCTGCGACCGCCGGCAGCTCGTGGGCGGCGAGCTGCCGGTCCAGGCGCTTGAGGACCTGCCTGGTCACGTCCGACCTCGTGGTCTGAGCGATCCCGATCGCCGTCATGCCCTCGGCGGCGGCGCGCTCGGGCTCGCCGGCGGTGGCGCAGGCGAGGGCGAGATGTGCCTGATGGATTCCCCGGCCGCGCGTTCGCTCGCTGGGCCAGAGGCGCAGGACGTCCTCGAACGTGTCGACAGCCTGGCTGGCCGGAGCCGGAGCCGGAGCCAGCAGCGTGCCTCCTCGGCCAGGACGTAGGGTGGCGTGGCCTCCCGGCTGCCCAGGCCGTCCCACGGCGTCGTTGGGGCGTCCGTCGTCACGTGGTCGGGTGGCAGCAGGTCGCGGGCCTCGGCAAGGCTGCGCTCGCAGGCGGCTGCGTCGTCGGCGAGCGCGTGCCCGTGGGCCGTGCGGAGCGCGCACAGCGCCCGGATGTAGTCCGTGGTGCCGCGTGTGCGATACCCGTCATCGGCGAGCGTGGTCGTGATCGCGCCCGCCGCGAGCGCCGTAGTGTCCCGGGACATGTCTGCGCCCAGCTATCGCGAGCGTCTGCGTCGCGAGGGTGCAGCGCTCGCCGCGGCCGGCGCTCTAGGTAGCACACTGCTCCTCGTGCTCGTCGCGGATGCGAGCGCGGGCGCAGCGAGCACCGCGGCGCAGGAAGCGTTCGTCGCCCTAGTGCTCGCCGTCGTTGGGCCCCGCTTCGTACGCCGCTGGCTCGCGGCGGCGCAGCCGGTCGCGCCCGGCGCGCAGCTGACGGGTGAGCCGACGCCGCTGTGGAAGCCGCCGCTCGTCGTCGTCGCGCTGACCGCGTTGTTCGTCGTCCCGGGTCAGCTCGGCGTCGGCGGCGTCGCCTGGGACGCGGGCCTGCGGATCACGCTCGGCTGCCTGCTCGTCGGCCTCGCTCAGGCGCTGCTGCTCGAGCGCGTCGTCGCAGCCGACGAGGCACGCACCGCCCGGCGCTACGTCCGCCTGCCCGGATCGAGCGCGGCCTCCGGGACGAACCTTGGCTTCGTGCTCAGCGGCTCCTCCGACGCGTAGCGGGGAGGAAGCGCCCGACGCGCGCGCAGTATTCGCGGTACGCCTGACCGTGGACGAGCGCGAGCTCGGCCTCCTCGTAGCGGGCGGTGAGCACCAGGCTCGCCGCGAGCAGTCCGATGCCGGCGATTCCGAGCGCGCTGGGCGCGAGCAGCAGCGTCCCCAGGGCCGCGGCCAGCATCGCGACGTAGGTCGGGTTGCGGATGATCGCAAATGGTCCGCTCGTGATGAGCGCGGTAGTGCGATCGGCTGCGATGTCGGTCCGCCAGGCGGGCCCCATCGTCTCCTGCGCCCAGGTGGCGAGCGCCGCAGCGCCCAGCAGCAGCGCAACGCCGACTTCCGCGCCGACGCCGGCGGCCCACGCCGCGCCAAGCCAACCGGTCACACGCAGCGCCGGGCCGGCGACGACGAGCACGAAGGCGACGAGGAACAGCACGTCGGCGAGCAGCCAGCGCGGCGGACGTGTGCGTGCCTGCCAGGCACGACCGCCGACCGCCAACCACTTCCGCTGGCGGATGGTCCGCGCCGGAAAGACGAGCACGAGGAACGCGCAGATCAGGCCGAGCGCGAGCCAGCTCATCGCGTCGTCAGCGAGCCTCGTCGTGTGCCACGGACCGATCGCGCGCGAAGGCTGCGGCGTGCGTCGCGAGCGCCGCGGCGGCAGTCGATGCCAGGACTGCGCCAGCCGTCCGCCGCGCGCCGGCCACCGCAAGCAGTAGGCCGAGCGTCGTGGGCGCCGCTGCCCAGCGGGTGTCGGCGCTCAACTGCGGCGGCGAGCCGTGAGCGAACCAGCGATAGCTGACAAACGCCAGGCCGGCGCAGTGGCGCGCCAGCACCGCGGACGCCGCGCCGCTCGGGACCCAGCCTGCTCGGGCTGCGCCCCACGCGGCTGCTGAGAAGAACGCGGTGTCGGCGTAGCTGTCGAGTTCGCGCCCGAGTCGTGTCGGTCCGGCACGGCGTGCGGCCACGCCGTCGGCGGCGTCGGACGCGGCCCCGGCCATGATCGCGGCGGCCCATGGCGCCGCGCCAGCGGGGGCGGCGGCGACCGGGACGAGCCCGAGTCGCAGCAGCGTCAGCGCGTCGGCGAGCGAGAGCCGCGCGTGCCTCTCTCCGTGCGGACCCTCGACCATTCCGATGTGCCATTCGAGCATCGCCCAGCAGGCTCCCCACCAGGCAAGGCCCGCGAGCGGGCGCAGCCGGCTGGCGGGGGTCACGACGACGGTCGCGGCTGAGCCGGCCATCCCCCACCGCCGCGCCTGGCGCGCCAGCGCCGGTCGCGCACGGCGCGTCTCCCCGGCGTAGGCGAAGGAGCGCTGGAGGAAGCTGACGCAGGCCGCGGGCCGGTAGCGCTCGGCGAGTAGATCGGCCAGCAGCTTGCGCGACCAGCGTTCGCCATCGGTCAGCGGCGGCGCACCAGCCACGCGTATCGCCTTGCCCGTTGGAACGCGGCCTCGGCGGCGACCATCAGCACCGCCGTGGAGTGCGTCGGATAGACGTGCACGAGGCTGCTGAGGTCACGCAGCTTGAGCTTCTCGCGGATCGCCAGCGCGAGCTCGTGGATGACCTCGCCGGCCGCCGGCGCGAGCACGTGCGCTCCGACGAGCCGCTCGCGGGCGGTCACGAGCACGAGCGCGCCCTCGTCCTCGGCGTCTGTGCGCGCGCGGTCGGTGTGCTCGAGGGACAGCTCGTGCACGGCTACTTGCGCATCGCCGAATCGCGCCCGTGCCTCCGTGCCGGTGAGGCCGGCGTGGGCGAGTTCGGGCTCGGTGAACGTGCACCAGGGCACGAGCCCGACCGCCTGCTCGTGCCACGGAAAGAACATGTTGCGTACCGCCTGGACGGCTTCGTGTGCGGCGGAGTGCGTGAACGCAAAGCGTCCTGCGACGTCGCCCGCGGCATAGACCGAGCGGACGGTCGTCCTGAGCCGCGAATCGACGACGACGCCCCGCTCCGCCAGCTCGATCCCGAGGTCCTCAAGGCCGAGGCTCTCGACGTCGGGGCGCCGTCCGACGGCGACGAGCAGTTCGTCTGCCGCGATCGGCCGCGCCCCGTCGGCCATGCGAAGGATCTTGCTGCCATCCTCGACGGCGGCCTCCTCGGCGACGGCGCCGAGCCGGACGTCGACGCCCTCGTCGCGGAGCTTTGCGGTCAGTCGCGCCACGAGCGCCGGCTCGTCACGCGCCAGCAGCTGCGGCCCGCGCTCGACGAGCGTCACCGCCGGACCGAGTCGCCTCCAGGCCTGCGCGATCTCCACGCCGATCGGGCCGCCACCGACGATCGTCAGGCTGCCTGGCGGTCGCTCGACCTCGAACAGCGACTCGTTGGTCAGAAAGCCTGCCTGCTCGAGCCCGGCGATCACGGGCACTGCCGGGCGACTGCCGGTGCACAGCAGGACGAAACGGGTGTCGAGCGTGCGCCTCCCCACCTTGACCGTGTGCGGCCCGACGAGCCGCGCGTCGCCTTCGACGACCTCTACCCCGATTGCGCGCAGCCGGTCGGGGTCGTCGTCGGTCCGGGCGATCTGCGCCTGGACGGCGCGCATGCGCCGCCATACCGCCGCCAGGTCGATGTCCGGTTCGACCGGGGTGATGCCGACGCGGGCGGCGCTTCGCATCGCGTGGGCGGTTCGGGCCGAGGCAATCAGAGCCTTGCTAGGGACACAGCCCGTCCAGAGGCAGTCGCCGCCGACGCGATCGCGTTCGACCGCCGCGACTCGGAGCCCGATCTTTGCGGCGAACTGCGCCGCGACGATGCCGCCGGAGCCCAGGCCCACGACGACGAGGTGATATGCGCCTTTCACGTCCGGCGCGCGACAACGACGCCGTAGCCGAGAGCGCCGTCAGCCACAGCCGTGCGTGCGGAACCGACCATCGCCAGCCCTCGCTCGACGTTCTCGACGAGCACCTCCGGGGCGACACGGCCGAGCACACGAGCCGCCCGCAGGCGCGCCTCGACGCGGTCGAGCAGGTCCGCGAGCGCGTCGTCGCAGCGCTCGCTGTGCTCGCACTTCAGCCCGACCACACCGAGCAGAGCCTCGACCTCGTCAAGCGGTCGCGCGTCGGCGATACACGAGACCCACGCCGCAAGCGTATGCAACTCCGCAGGAAGACGCCCTGGCTCGGCGACCATGTCCGACAGGGCCAAGCGCATCCCCGGTTTGAGGACGCGCGCGATCTCCGCGGCGGCGGCGTGCTTGTCGGGAAACGTGCACAGGGCGCACTCGCTGATGACACCATCGGCGACCGCGTCGTGCAGTGGCAGCGACTCCGCATCGCCTTCCAAGAACCGTGCGCGGTCGGCGAGCCCCGACCGCTCGGCCGCCTGGCGGGCGGCCTCGACGCTCGCGGCTGACAAGTCGACGCCGATCACGTCACAGCCGGTCTCGCGCGCGACCTGCAGCGTGCTCGTCCCCGGGCCGCTGGCGATGTCGACGACGAGCTGTCCCGGACCGACCCGCAGCGCGTCGATCAGGCGTTGGGTGAGGGCCGCGCCACCGGGGTGAAAGCGCTCGCCGAGCAGCCAGCGGGCGGCGTCGCCCGCATAGGCGCTCGCGCAGCACGCCTTGACCGCGGCGGGCTCGACGCTCACCCGCCGAGCCTCCGCCCGACGTTGCGCGCATCGCGTCCCGCGGTCGCCGGCGCAGCTGCCGACGGAGGGCTGCCGGCGCGCTTGGAGCCGTAGCGCGTCGGTTCGAGCAGCCCCCGCAGCGGCAGGGCGTTGGGGACGACCGGCGCGACGGGGACGCCCGACATCTGCTCGCGCACCTGCTCGCGGTAGCCGACCGAGTTGTAGGCGCAGAATGGGATCAGCCGGCCGTCGGGGGTGATCTCCTCGACGCAGCACTTCATCAGCTGCCTGACGTTCAGGGTGTACGGATCCTGGAAATCCTGCACGACGATCATGAAGACCTTCTCGCGCAGGTCCTCGAGCGCAGCGGGCAGATCGATCCCGCAGCTCTCGCACGCCAGCAGCGCCCGTTCGGCGCCCGGCGTCGCCGAGGAGGAGAACATCTGCTCCAGCGCGTGCTGCAAGTCGGACTCGGGGATGACGCGGTTTGAGAGGTAGTCGAGGTAGTCCTCGATCTCCAGAAGGCGCGTGAACGGGATCAGCGCGTCGCCGTCGACGAGCGCGTAGCTCATGCTGCGACACGTCGGAAAGCAGCAGGGCACCGGCACGAAGTCCGAGACGCGAAACCACTCCGGCAGCTGGGCCGCGCACTGCTTGATCACGTCGGCGTTCGTCAGACGCTGCATCGGGTCGAAGGTGCCGTGGCGTCCGGAGTGCGTGACCGGCTGGAACGCGACGCTCGCGACGGCCGGGTGCGAGACGCCGAAGCGGACGATCGCGCCGATCTCATGCTCGTTGACGTCCTTGTCGATCGCCGCCACGAGCGTCACCCCGACGCCGGCCTCGGCGCAGTTGTCCAGCGCCCGGCGCTTCTCCTCGCGCAGATCCTTACCCCGGATCGCCAGATGGGTGCGCTCTTCGAAACCGTCGAACTGCAGATAGATGTGCGGCTTCAGACGCGCCAGCTGCGCCATGAACCGCGTGTCGCGCGCGAGCCGGATCCCGTTGGTGTTGAGCATCACGACCTTGATCCCGCGCTCCTGTGCCATCTCGATGAACGCCACGATGTCCTTGTGGATCGTCGGCTCACCACCGGAGAACTGGATCACCTCAGGATCGCCCTCCGCGGCCACGAAGGTATCGAGCATCCGCGCTACGTCCTCGCGCGTCAGCGAATAGCCGTCCGGCTGATGACCGGAGTCCGCGAAGCAGACGGGACAGTCGAGGTTGCAGGCCGTGTTGACCTCGATGATCCCCAGGCAGGCGTGCTGCTTGTGATCGGGACACAGGCCGCAGTCCAGCGGGCAGCCCTCGACGACCTCGGTCTGAAACTCCAGCGGCAGCGTTCCCGGCTTGTTGAACCGCATCTGCTGCATGTACATCTCGGCGTCGGAGTACACCAGCGCCTCAAACGGCCCGTGCTGCGGACAGCGCTTCGACATCACCACGCGGTTGTCGCGCACCGCGACCTCTGCGTCGATCACGACCTTGCAGACGGGGCAGATCGACTTCGTGTACTCGAGGAAGACCTCGGGCCGGTCCTGGCGCTTGATCCGATGTGACTCCACGATCAGGTCTCCTCCCGCAGCTCGACGACGTGCGACGAGCGTGTGGCCTCGGATTTGCGCCACGCCGCTCCTTCGGCTGCCACAGGCTACGCACCGGGCCCGGCTTCGGCCAAGTGTCAGACCCGCGAGCGATTTCCGCTGATTCCCCAAGTGGCGGCTGCCTGCTCCCTTCGCGCGAACACGCGTCCAGGCGGATGGCCGCGTCCTGATCGCCAGGTGTGGTCACGATGGCGGTCTTCAGGTCTTTCGCGGCGAGGTGCTGCGCGAGCTCGCTCGGGCGATGACCGGACGGTGCGGGTGTGGGACGCCGTCAGCGGCGAAGCGATTGGCGACCCGCTACGCGGCCATGTCGGTCCGGTGGCCGCCGTCGCGATCGGGAGAGCCGGGCCGGCTCACCTCATCGTCTCGGGAAGCGCCGATGGCTTCGTGAAGCGATCGCTGCGTTCGTCGAGGGTGGCGCTCCCACACCAGGGATCCCTGAGCCGCTTGCGCAGCTGTTCGGTGCACCGGAGGTCATGCGGATCGTGCGTTACACGGCAGGTGGGCCGCTCGACGCCGATGCGCTTCACGCATGCTGCGGTCACTCACTCCCGTGACGCCGGTGATGACGATCGCTCGGAGGCCAGCTCTGGCGCGCCACCCGCGATTGGGTCAGCCAGCTCGCGCTCTACCTCGTCGACGAGCTCGAGGTGCAGCTCGAGCAGGCCGCGCAGGAAGCCTGTGACCATGAGCAGGTACTTGCGCCGGTGGGGCAGCGTCTCCGCGTTCGCCTCGGTGTCGTCGAGGCACGCGTGGAGGTCGGCGATGTCCGCGCGCAACGTCGCGATGCTCGCTCGCGTGATCGGCTCGCCCACGAGGTCGGCGATGAGCAGGCGCAGCAGTGGCTCGCTCTTCAGCGGGGTGAAGCGCACCGGTGTGGCGGCATACTCGCGGAGCGCCTGCAGTCCCTTGGTGGTGATCGCGTAGACGGTGCGCTCGCGCGTCTTGCCCGGCTCCTTGCGTGCCTCGAGGTACCCGAGCTTCGCAAGCCGCTTGGGCTCGACGTAGTACTGGCTCTCGCCGGCCCAGTCGAGCATGCGACCGCGGCGGGCCATGCGCAGCAGGTCGTGCGGCCCGGCGCCCTGGTGGCCCACGAGACCGAGGATCTCGTAGGAGAAGAGGCCCAGCTCATCGCTTGACATGACTATGGTCCATAGGGTTAGATAACTACGGACCGTAGTCTACCGAGCGAGCGGACGATGCCATCCACGCCATCCACGCCATCCACGTCGGGAAGCGCAGAGCGCTGGGGCCCTCTCTGGGGCGCCCGCCCACGAGCCTGGGCCGCAAGCGAGGAGCTGCAGGCGCCCACCTATCGGGAGGCGATCGCGCGGATCGGCGTCCAGGCAGGATCGCGCGTGCTGGACGTCGGATGCGGCACGGGCATGTTCTTGCGTCTCGTTGCCGACCGGGGCGCAGCGCCCTACGGGCTCGACGCGTCGGACGCATTGCTCCAGCTCGCTCGCGAGCGGGTGCCCGAAGCCGACCTGCGCGCCGGCGACATGCAGTTCCTGCCCTACGAGGAGGACTGCTTCGATCTCGTCTGCGGCTTCAACGCGTTCTTCTTCGCCGCCGACATGGTCGCGGCTCTGCGCGAGGCCGGTCGTGTCGTACGGCGGGGAGGGCCGGTGCTCATCCAGGTGTGGGGCCGACCGGAGCGCTGCGACCTGGAGGCGATGAAGGCGATCATGCGGCCGTTCCTGCCCGCCCCTCCGCCGAATGCTCCCGCGGCGACGGCGCTCTGGAAGCCCGGCGTCCTCGAGGAGATGGTCGTCGCGGCCGGAATGACGCCACGGAGCGCCTTCGATCTCGCGTACGCCTTCGAGTACCCCGACGAGTCGGTGCTCGGCCGTCTCATGCTGGCACCGGCCGGTATCGCCACCACCCTCGGTCCCGATCGCGAGGAGTCCGTACGAGCTGAGATCGTCGAAGCGCTGGCGCCGTATCGCAGCACGCAGGGCGTCTATCGCCTGCACAACGAGTTTCACTATCTCGTCGCGTCGGCGCCGTGAGCGGCTCGGAGGGGAGCATGCCGAACATGCGGACATCGGAGGTGCCGGTCCTGATCGTCGGAGCCGGTCCAGCGGGGTTGACGACCGCCGCCGCCCTGGCGGGCCATGGCGTCGACTTCCTGCTGGTCGAGCGCAGGCACGAGCTGTCGAGCCTGCCTCGTGCCACGGCGATCAGCACACGCTCGATGGAGCTGCTGCGCTCCTGGGGACTCGAGGAGGAGATCCGCGCGGGCGGCGTGGAGGTCGAGTGGCTTCAGTGGCACTGCGAGACGCTCGCGCAGGCCGCGGCCGGTGCCGGGACGCCCACGGGTTTTCCGACCCGGCAGCAGAGCGCGGTGATGAGCCCGAGCCCGCCGGCATGCGTGCCGCAGGACCACCTCGAACCGGTGCTGCTGAGGTACGTGCGCTCCCTGGCGGCGGGCAGCGTGGAGCTCGGTACGGAGATCGTCGACGTCGACAGTCGCCCGGACGGCGTCCGGGTGGTGCTGCGCGACGTCGACCGTGGCGACTCGCGCGTCGTGCACGCGCGCTATCTCGTCGCGGCCGACGGGGCACACAGCGCGGTGCGTGCCGCGCTGGGCATTGCGATGCGTGCGATGCGCGGTTTCACCGATGTCACCCAGGCCATCACGGCGCTGCTTCGCGCGCCGCTCTGGGAGCTCGTCGGCGACTGCCGTTACGGCCTGTACGGCGTCAACCATCCGGAGGCCGACGGGGTCTTCCTGCCGGCCGGCAGGGGCGACCGCTGGCTGTACGGGACGTGGGTACCCGGGCCGCGGAATGCAGCAGAGCTCGAGGCGACGCTCACGCGGCGCATCCGGCTCGGCGCCGGCGTCACGACCCTGCAGCCACGAATCGAGCGGATCGGCGGCTTCACCCTCGTCGCGCAGCTCGCCGAGCGCTTCCGCTCGGGCAGCGCATTCCTTGTCGGCGACGCTGCCCATCGAGTGACGCCACGGGGCGGCACGGGAATGAACACCGCCATCCACGACGGCTACGACCTCGGCTGGAAGCTCGCCTGGGTGCTGCGTGGCTGGGTGCGACCGGAACTGCTGGACTCCTACGAGGCTGAGCGCCGGCCGGTCGCTGCGCACAACGTCGCACGGTCGTCCGATCCGAACGGCACCGCGCGGCCGGCTGACCAGGAGCTGCACGTCGACCTCGGCGGCCGCATCGCGCACGCCTGGTTGCCTGCCGCGGGCCGTCCGGTCTCGACGCTCGATCTCCTGAGCCCGGGAGTCACGCTGTTCACCGGGCCGCAGCCGGCGCCCTGGGACGCAGCCGCGGCCGCCGTCTCGCCCGTGCCGCCGCTCGCCGTCCGACGCCTGGACGCGATCACCGCACGCGCAATCGGCATCCCGCCGGGCGGCGGCCTGCTGGCCCGCCCCGACGGCTCACCGATCGGCTCCTATCCGGACGGCGCTGACGCCGCGGCCGCGCTGCGGGCCTCGGTCAGCTCACTGCACGCCGGCACGAGAGGTCACGGCGCAGGAGCCGCGCGTGACGACCCGAGTGGCCGGTCGCTCGTGCCGGCGCGGCCGATGGCTGGAACGCTTGGCGATCCGACGTGACCAAACCGATGACCCAGACCGCACCCCGAGCGCCGGCGACGCACCCGCACCAGTCTATGCGTGCCAGTCCGAGAGTCGTGATCCTCAACGGGCCAGCCGGGGTCGGCAAGACAACCACCGCGCGCCTCCTGGCCAAGTCGCCGCCGCTGTGCGACGCCGGCGAGGGCCTGCTCATCCCAGCCCGGCCGGGTCACGCCAAGCGCGTCGCAGCCGCGGTCGCGGTCGCGGTCGCGGTCGCGTAGGCGTATCCGGCGCGTCTTCGCGCCATCCGGAGATCCCTGCTCGGCTGCGACCAGGCCACCGTGTTGCCGCTACTCTCTCTTGAGCAACGAGCGCGCTTCACGGACGTCCATCAGATACGGAGCAGGCATGAATGCCATCGCCTCACACAGCGCCCGACGCGCTCAGCCATCCGGCGTCCCCGAAACCGGGGGAACTCCCCGGATGCGCCTCTAGGCCCTGCCAATGCTCGCCGGGAGACGCCTTGTCCATGTGGTCGCGCTCACGGCGGCGGTGCTCCTCGCGGTGGCCGGCGGAGCGTCGGCGGCCACCGACGACCTGCGGCTGGTCAGCCGCGCCGGCGGCCCGACCGGCGCGAAGGGTAACGACGGCTCGGCCGCGGCGGCGCTGGCGGCGGGCGGTCGGTTCGTCGCCTTCGGCTCCAACGCGACCAACCTCCACCCGGAGGATGCCGACGCGCTCTCCGACGTGCTCGTCCGCGACCTGCAGACCGGCGCGCTGGTGCTGGTCAGCCGGGCGTCCGGGGCGGGCGGTGCGAAGGGCGACGCCGGCTCGGGGGTGCCGTCGATCTCGGCCGACGGGCGCTTCGTCGCCTTCGCCTCCAGCGCGACGAACCTCGTCGCCGAGGACGCCGACCCCGCGAGCGACGTGTTCGTCCGCGACCTGCTGACCAGCACGACCACGCTGGTCAGCCGCGCCACCGGTGCGGGCGTCAAGAGCAACGCCGACTCCTTCACCCCCGCGATCTCCGCCGACGGCCGCTTCGTGGCGTTCGCCTCCAACGCGTCGAACGTCCATCCCGACGACACCGACGCGACGACCGACGTCTTCGTGAGCGACCTGCAGTCCGGTGCGCTCACGCTCGTCAGCCGCGCCGACGGGGTCGCAGGGGCCAAGGGCAGCTCGGGCTCGGCGGCCCCGAGGATCTCCGCGGACGGCGCGCGCATCGCCTTCAGCTCCAACGCGTCGAACCTCGACCCCGACGACCCCGACCCGTCGCCGGACGTCTTCGTCCGCGACGTGCGGGCGCAGACCACGACGCTCGTCAGCCGGGCGGCGGGCGGCGGCGCGAGCAACGGCGACTCCTTCAGCCCGACGATCTCGGCGGACGGGCGGTTCGTCGCGTTCGGCTCCAGTGCGTCGAACCTGCACCCCGAGGATCCCGATGCGATCACCGACGTCTTCGTGCGCGACCTCCTGACCGGGACGGCGCTGCTGGCCAGCCGGGCGGGAGGGCCGGCCGGGCCCAAGGGCAACGGCTTCTCCGACGAGCCGGCGATCGCCGGCGACGGACGCTCGGTGACGTTCGTCTCCAACGCGACGAACCTGCACCCAGACGACACCGACGTCATCGACGATATCTTCATGCGCGACATAGCCAGCTCCTCGACGAGGCTGGTCAGCCGCGCCTCGTCGCTGGCCAAGGGCAACGGCTTCTCGGTGGGGCCCTCGATCTCGGGCACCGGCGGGGTCGTGACCTTCGCATCGAACTCGGCGAACCTCACGCCCGACGATCCCGACACGATCCTCGACGTCTTCGCGCGCGACGTGCCCAGCGCGCCGCCCGGACCCGCGACGGGCCCGAACCGGCCCCCCACGACCGCCCGGCCGCAGCCCGGCTGCCCGCTTCGGGGCCTGCAGATCGTGGGCACGCCCCGCGCCGACCGGCGCAGCGGCACTGCGGGGACCGACGTCCTGTTCGGGCTCGCCGGCAACGACGTCCTCCGCGCCCTTGCTGGGTCGGACTGCGCGTTCGGCGCCAGCGGCAACGACCGCCTCTTCGGGGGGACGGGCAACGACCGCCTGTTCGGGGAGCGTGGCAACGACCGGCTGCTCGGGGAGCGTGGCAACGACCGGCTGGCCGGTGGGGCCGGCAACGACCGGCTGGGCGGCGGGGCCGGCAACGACCGGTTGCGCGGTGGGGCCGGGAACGATCTTCTCGACGGCGGGGCGGGCGCTGACAGCCTCACCGACGACAGCGGGCGCGACCGCCTCACGGGTGGCTCGGGCGCCGACCGCATCTCCGCGCGCGACCGCACGCGCCGCGACCGCCGGCGCGCGGACGTCGTGCGCTGCGGCCGCGGGCGCGACCAGGCCGTCGTCGACCGGGCCGACCGGGTCGCGCGCGACTGCGAGCGCGTGCGCCGGCGCTAGCGAATGACGTCGCGTCACAAGGACTGACCTTCACACTCACTTGTGAAGTTCACGACCAGTGGGGTCCGCACCGGGTCGTGTCACGGATGCGCAGTTCGCACAGCTTCCTCTGACGCTGGTCTGGCAGGCCCGAGGCGCGCCGCGGCCCGTTCGCCGCGTGGTCTGTTGTTGCCCTTCGCACCCGAGAGGAAGTAACCCTGATCTTCCTCGACGAGGCGATCGCCGTCCTCGGCGTGCTGCTGGATCGCGTCGAGCGCCCCGACGCGGTTCTCTACGACATCGGCGGCTTCGCCGGGCGGGTCGCGGCGCACCGCTGGGGGGTCCCCGCCGTGCAGCTGTCACCCACCTACGTCGCCTGGGAGGGCTACGAGGAGGACATGGCCGAACACACCGCGGCGCTCAAGACCTCCCCCAGCGGCCGCCGGTACTTCGCGACCCTCCGCACCTGGCTGGACGACAACGACGTCGCCCTCGACGCTGACGCCTTCCTCGGCCGACCCGAGGCGTGCGTCGTGCTCATCCCGCGCGTACTGCAGCCCAACGCCGACCGCGTGGGCCCGCGGTACGTCTTCGCGGGACCCTGTATCGACGGAAGTCGCACCCTCGGTTGGGTCCCGACGGACGGCGACGACCGCCCGCTGGTCTACGTGTCCTTCGGCACCGCCTACACCGATCATGCCGACATCTACCGGCTCTGCATCCGGGAGCTGGCGGGCTCCTACCGGCTGGTCATCGCCACCGGCAAAGTCGACCCGACAGTGCTCGGACCATTGCCCGACGGCGTCCAGGTCGCACGCACCCAACCTCAGCTCGACGTCCTCGCTCACGCATCGGCGTTCATCACTCACGCCGGCATGGGCGGCGCGGTCGAGTCGCTGTGGCTCGGCGTCCCGACCGTGGCGATCCCCCAGGCCGTCGACCAGTTCACGAACGCCGCCAAGCTCGATGCGATCGGCGCGGGCGTGCAGCTCCTCGCCAAGGAGGTGGACTCCGAGAGCCTGTGCGCCGCCGTCGCCGCTGCGCTCGCCAGGAAGCAGCGAGCGCTCGAGCTGCGCGCCGAGGTGCGCAGGCGCGGGCGGCGTGGCGGTCGCCGCCGACGCCGTCCAGCGCCTCTGCGGCTCGATCGAGCGGTGACGGCGAGGGAGGCGCAACGGGAGGAAGCTGCCCGGACGGCTCAGCCCGCGCGCGGAAGCTCGCGGAAGCTCGCGGGCTGGGCTCGGGACGCGATGGCGATCCGGTTCCAGGCGTTGATCGTCGCGATCGCGAAGAGCAGGTTGACGAGCTCGTCGGGTTCGAAATGGGCCGCGGCCGCGGCCCACGCCTCGTCGGGGACATGGCTCGACGAGACGTTCGTGACCGCCTCGGTCAACGTGAGCGCGGCCCGCTCGCGCTCATCGAAGTACGGGCTCTCCGACCACGCGTCGAGCTGCGCGAGCCGCTGCTCGGGCTCGCCATGGGCGCGGGCCTCGGTCCAGTGCATGTCGATGCAGTACGCGCAGCCGTTGATCTGCGACGCGCGCAGCTTGACGAGGAGGCGCACGCCCAGGTCGAGCTCGATGCGCTGCTCGACGCGGATCAGCGCCGCGTAGAGGTGGCCGGCGTGTGTGAGGTCGATGCGGGGGTGGGTTTGAGTGCTCATGTGCCCATGACGACACAGGCCTGGTGGATGTGACATCGCGCGCGTCGCTGCCGCCTCGGCGGTGAGGTCCGATTCCCGCGAGACTCCGATCGGCGGCCGTGCCACAGTGGGTCCGTGATGTTCGATTCCGATTGCTGCTGGCGGGCCATCGAGGCGTGCGATCCGCGCTTCGACGGCTGGGTGTTCTGCGGCGTGACGTCCACCGGGATCTACTGCCGTCCGAGCTGTCCCGCGCGGACGCCGAAGCGAGAGAACGTGCGCTTCTACTCCACGGCCGCCGGCGCGCAGGCGGCCGGGTTTCGGGCGTGCAAGCGCTGCCGGCCGGACGCGTCGCCGGGCTCACCGGAGTGGGACCGCCGCGCCGACCTGGTCGGCCGCGCGATGCGGCTCATCGGCGACGGTGTGGTCGATCGCGAAGGCGTGGGCGGCCTCGCCAGGCGCCTCGGCTATGCCGAACGGCACGTGCATCGCCAGCTCGTGGCCGTCGTCGGTGTCGGGCCGCTTGCGCTCGCACGCGCCCAGCGTGCGCAGACGGCGCGGATCCTGCTGGAGACGACGGCGATCTCGAGCACCGACGTGGCGTTCGCTGCGGGCTTCGGGAGCGTCCGCCAGTTCAACGCCACCGTGCGCGAGGTCTCCGCGATGACCCCCGGCGGGCTGCGCGCCCGCGCACGGCGGCACGGCCGCGCCGAGGACAGCGGGGCGGTGGTCCTGCGTCTGCCCTACCGTCCGCCGCTGGACGCCGACGGCCTGATCGGCTATCTCGCGCTGCGCGCGGTGCCCGGCATCGAGGAGGTCCGCGACGGCGCCTACCGGCGGAGCCTGCGCCTGCCCCGCGGCGCCGGCACCGTCGAGCTGCTTCCCGCCGACGGGCACGTCCAGGCGAGCTTCCGGCTCGACGATCTGCGCGACCTCGCTGCCGCCGTCCAGCGCTCGCGCGCGCTGCTGGACCTCGACTCCGATCCGCACGCGGTCACGGAGGCGCTCGGCTCCGACGCGCTGCTCGGGTCGCTCGTGCGCGCGGCACCCGGACGGCGGCTGGCGGGCACCGTCGACGGCCCCGAGGTCGCAGTCCGGGCGGTGCTCGGCCAGCAGGTCTCGCTGGCGGGCGCTGCGACGCTCGCCGGCCGCCTCGTCGCCGCCCACGGCCAGCCGCTCGAGCGTCCACTCGGCGCGGTCACGCGCGTCTTCCCGCCGCCAGAAGCGCTGGCGGACGCGGACCCGGCGCGGCTGGCGATGCCGAGCGCGCGCGGACGCGCGCTGCTCGGGCTCGTCGCCGCGCTGGCTGCGGACGAGGTCGTACTCGACGCCGGCGGCGACCGCGCGCAGGCACGGCAGCGACTGCTCGCCCTGCCCGGGATCGGGCCGTGGACGGCCGGATACGTCGCGATGCGCGCCCTCCGCGACCCCGACGCGTTCCTGCCCACCGACCTCGGCGTGCGCCGTGCGCTCCAGCGGCTCGGGCACGGCGGCGGTCCCGCCGCGGCCGAACGCCTCGCCGAGCGCTGGCGTCCGTATCGCGCCTACGCGATGGCGTACCTCTGGGGCCACGCCGCGGTCGACCAACCGGCCACGCGCGTGTCCGATCGGCTCGCCGCGTAGCTCGCTGCCCGAGATCCTCAGCGGGCTGTGTCGAGGACCGAGCCTCGAACGACTTCGCGCAACACGCTCCCCTGTGCATCGGCCGGTGCGCGTGCACCGAGCAGGGCCGCGATCGTCGGCGCGACATCGACGAGGCCGGGCCCGCGGAGCTGCGCGCCTCGTTCGACTCCAGCTCCGGCAAGGTAGAACGGCACGTCGATCTCGGCCAGGCTGCCGTGTCCTCCGCGCTGCTCGCCGGCCGGAAGCGTCTCGTCGATGAAGCCGTACGGAGGGCGGGCTTCGGCCACGAGATCGCCGAGCTTGTCGCTGGCGTGCAGCCGCCGCAGGTCAGCCTCGCGGTAGACGCGCTCGATCTCCGGAAGGCGTCGCAGCGCACGTTCGATTCGCCGCCTCGCCCGCGGCTGCGCAGCGTCCCCGCGCAGGGTGAAGTTGCCGATGCGCACGGCGTTGGCGACGATGACCACGTCTGTCTCGGGCGCCGGCGAGCCTCCCGGCCTCAGGACCTCCGGCGCATGCCCTGCGTCGCGCACGGCCCCGAGCACCTGCGGCAGCAGCGACCGGTCCCACGCCGTCATCCCGTGGTCGGAGGTGAGGATGAAGGTCGTCTCGTCGTAGATGCCGACGTCCTTCGTCGCCTGCACGAGGCGGCCGAGCTGGCGGTCGTGCTCGGCGAGAAGCGGCGCGATCGACGGATCGTCCGGTCCCACCTCATGAGCTCTGCCATCGAGATCGGAGTAGACCGCGAGCAGGTCCGGGATCTGCGGGACGGTGACGAGCTGCCCGCCGGAGTTGACCGGGCGGCGGTTGAGGATGTCGATCGCCGTGTCGACGCGGCGCGCGAACGGGCCGCCGGGCTCGACGTACAGATGGTTGGGATCGCCGTAGGTGACGCCGTGGCCCTGGACCATGTACCACTGAACCGAGGCGACGGTCCGTCCTTCGGCGGCCAGCGACTCGGCGATCGTCTCGGCCGCAAGGAACCGGGTCTGGCCCTGCACGCTGTTCGTGAACGGGTCGAAGACGTAGGCGGCGTTGCCGTGCACCTCCGGGTACGCCCCGGTGCTCATCGACGCCCGAGCGGGGTTGGAGATCGTGTGGAAGGTGCTGCGCGCGAGGGCGAACGCGCCGCGGCGCGCCAAGGCGTCGAGGTTGGGGGTCGGCACCCGTCCGAGGTAGTCGGGGTCGAAGCCGTCCCAGTCGACGAGCACGACGTGCCCGGCGAGCTGCCTGTCGCCGTGGTCGCGGTCGACGGCGGCCGCGGGCGACAGCATGATCCCTGCCAGCGCGAGCACGACGATCAGCACCAGTGCCCTGAGGATGGCGGTCATGAGACGGAGGTTGCGGCTCATGACGCGGGAGGTGGTTGCCACGATGTTGCCGCTCCATCACCCGGCTCGGGGTCCTTCAGGTAGCGCTGGATCACCGGGCCCAGCCAGCGCACGATGGCATCGCGCTCGAGGCCGGCCACGGGGGGCAGCCGCAGCACGTAGCGACAGAGGGCCAGGCCGAGCATCTGTGTCGCGACGAGGCCGGCGCGGATCGCGGCGGCCTGCGGGTCATGCGGTCCGGCGGCGGCCACGACCGGCTCGAGCTGGGCGCGGAAGATGTCCTGCATCTGCCGGGCCGCGGTGGCGTTCGTGGCCGCGCTCGCGAGCAGGATGCGCAGCGAGTCGTCGGACCGGTCGCCCTCCCAGCGCGACAGGAAGTGCCCGACCGCCGCGACACCGAGCTCGTCGGCGGGCACGCCGACGAGATTGGGCAGTTCGAGGTCGAGGTCCGCGGCCGCTGCGAACAGTCCGCGCTTGCTGCCGTAGTAGCGCATGACCATCGACGGGTCGATGCGGGCGTCGGCCGCGACGGCACGGATCGTCGTGCGCTCGAAGCCGTCGGCGGCAAACCGTGCGCGGGCAGCCTGCAGGATCGCCATGCGGGTCCGCTGCGACTGCTGCGCTCTCGTCAAGGCGGGCACGGCGACAATATAGCCAACGTGCGTTGACTGAGATGCCCGGGGGGAGTAGAGTCAACAACTGTAGGCCAACAACCGTTGACTAAATCTTGAGGACGTGATGCGAATGCTGCCCCAGAACGTTGATGTCGTCGTGGTCGGCGCCGGTCCGAGCGGGCTGGCCGCGGCGTCCACGCTGCGTCAGGCCGGGGTCGACGTGCTCGTGCTGGAGAAGTCCGCGGAGGGTGCCGGCACGTCGCGGGCGGCGGTGGTGCACGCTCGCACGCTCGAGGTGCTGGAGCAGCTCGACGTGTCGCGGCGGATGGTCGCGGAGGGCTGCGTCGTGCCGATCTTCACCGTCCGCTCCGGCGCCCGCGTCCTGCTGCAGGTCGACTTCGCCGACCTGCCGACCGCGTATCCGTACACGTTGATGCTGCCGCAGTCGCGTACGGAGGCGATCCTGGCCGAGCGACTTGCGCAGCTCGGCGGCGAGGTGCAGCGGCCGTACGTGGTGACGGGGGTGACGGGCGGGCCCGGCGGCGCCGCGGTCGCCGTCACCGGGCCCGACGGGCGCTCGCAGACGGTGCATGCCCGCTACGTCGTGGGTGCCGACGGGATGCACAGCGCGGTGCGCGACGCGGCGGGCATCGGCTTCACCGGCGGGCGTTACGAGCAGTCCTTCGTGCTCGCGGACGTGCGCATGGACTGGCCGCTGTCAGCCCGGGAGGTGCAGCTGTACTTCTCCCCGGCGGGGCTCGTCGTCGTCGCGCCGCTGCCGGACGGGCACCACCGTGTCGTAGCGACGATGGACGAGGCCCCGGAGCACATCGCCGGGGCGGACGTGCAGGCGCTGCTCGACGCGCGCACGTCGGTGCGTGCGCCGGTCCATGAGGTCGCATGGGCCTCCCGGTTTCGCGTTCACCACCGCGTCGCCGACGCCTATCGCCGTGGTTCGATCTTCGTCGTCGGCGACGCCGCGCACGTGCACAGCCCCGCCGGCGGTCAGGGGATGAACATCGGCATCCAGGATGCGGTCGACCTCGGAACCGCACTCGTGGGTGCGCTTGCCCGCGGCGCCGACGCCGCGCTCGATGGCTACGAGGCGCGCCGGCGCCCGGTCGCACAGCGGGTCGTCGCGCTGACGGACCGGACCACGCGTGCGGCGACCGCCAGCGGGGTGGTGGAGCGGACCGCCCGAGACGCGGCGCTGAGCCTCGTGGGCCGCATCCCGGCCGTGCGGCATCGGCTGGCGTTCCAGCTCGCGGAGCTGTCGCCGTCGCCGCGCTGACGTATCGCGGTGCCGGCTCGGTCGTCCGGCCAGAGTCGCACCCCTTCGAGGCAGACGCAGGTCGTCCCGACTCGTTCCCCTTGACTTCAAGAGCGCTTGAGGGCTCAAGCTCGTGGCATGAGCACCGACGATACGCCAGAGTTCGCCACCGACCCGCCCTCCGACGATGCCGAAGACGAACTTCGAGCGCTTGTCCGCGACGTCGAACAGGGCTTCAACGGCAACGACGCGCAACTGTCGACCGCGGGCTTCGCGCAGGACGCGATCGCGGTCAGCCTCAACGGCACCAGGATCGACGGGCGCGGGGCGCTGCTCGAGGCCAACCGCCTCGCCCTGACCGGGTTTCTCCGCGACGAGACGGCTCATTACGAACTGACGAACATCCGCTTCCTGGGACCCGACGCAGCCATCGGCCACAAGCTGGCATGGGCGACGTCGGAGGCCCGCGCCGCAGGACAGCCGCCCGCGATGATCGCGCTCTATGTGTTCGCCCGCCGCGGCGGACGCTGGTGGATCGCGGCCCGCCAGAACACGGCGATCGCGACATGACCGGGGACCCCGTCACGGGGTGCGTCGCTGCTGGGCGTGGAGTGGCACGGTGACGAGCCCAGCTGGTTGGGTTTCTACACCGAAGCGAACTGGCCGCGCGATCTCGACTGCTGCCCTACGGGACGTGGCGCGACGGGCATGACGTTGGGTCTGTGGCGTCCGAGCAGGGCGCTCGAGCCGGTCGCGATGGGCGACTCCCAGAGAACCGCGAACCGGGGATCGATATACGGCTCCCAGACGAGCAGATCGACGTTCCCGAAGCCGGCCCGGTCCTGGTGTAGGGCGCCTGCGAGGAGGCAGTAGGCCACATCGTCGTCCGCGCCGTCGACGAAGGTGGCCGCATGCCGCGCCCCCACCCACTCTCCGAAGCGGTACATCGCCGTCGAGGCCCCGGCAGCTCCTACGAGGTCGTCGAGGAGCCTGACGAGCTCCCCCCGATCACTCGCGTGGGCATGAGCACGTGCGACCGGCCCTCGATCGAGTGCTGATGGCCACGGCGGCGCCGACATATTGCGTACCCATGATCAGCCTCGGTGGACAGGTGACGAGCAGCCCCGGATGTGACTCACCGATCGGCGGCGGGGGTGGCGTGCAGCAGAGAGGGCGGCCACGCGCGTGAGCGCCGGGGACGGTGTCGGCGGGCTGGTCACAGCGATCGAGCCCCTCGACGCGGACGCCGCCACGGCGGCGCGGGCGCGCAACGACCAACTCGTCAAGCCCCCCGGAAGCCTCGGTCGGCTCGAGGAGGTGGGCGCGTGGTTGGCGTCGGTCTACGGATCCTGCCCCCCACCGGTCCCCGAGCGGCCGGCTGCGGTTGTGTGCGCGGGCGACCACGGGGTACTCGCACAGGGGGTCTCGGCCTGGCCGAAGGAGGTCACCGCGATCATGGTGGGGGAGTTCTGCGCTGAACGCGCCGCCGTCAACGCGCTCGGTCGGACCGTCGGTGCAAGCGTTACCGTGCTTGACGTCGGCGTCGCGTCGGACGTACCGGCACACCCACGGCTCAAGCGCTTTCGTGTCCGCGACGGCACAGCGGATCTCCACGACGGTCCCGCGATGACGAACGAGGAGGCCGCGCGCGCCGTGCTCGTCGGCGCGCAGCTCGTCACGCAGCTCATCGACCAGGCGGACGTCGATTTGGTCTTGACTGGCGACATGGGGGTGAGGCGGGCTGGGTTTCGCGGAGACCGGGTTTCTAGGTTCCTCTGCTCATTGATTGAGAGAGGGAGTCAAAACGTACTGCGCTTCGTAGAGTGCTTCCACTTCTGCAGGAGGACGGTCGCCGAGG
>JBPCJA010000132.1:0-20431 GCA_051005755.1 Solirubrobacteraceae bacterium | reverse complement strand
GCATCATGCCGAGCACCTTGACGTCCTGGAAGGGCAGCTTCGCCGCGGGCAGCGCGCGCTTTACGAGCGGGATGACCGCCATCGCCTCGCCGAGGCGCACGACGCCGCGCACCCCCGCGAGCTTCTCAACGCCCCGCACGCGGGGCTTGCGACCCGAGGCCGTCTGGATCGTGCCGTCGCCACGGCGCACGGATGCCGCCCAGTGCCTCGGCCCGTGGACGAGCAGGCCGTTGCGCAGCGCCATGCCGCCGAGGCGGAGCTTGTCAGCCACCGAGGATCTCCTCTGTCACGTCACGAAAGAATTCGGCCGCGTAGCCGAGATCGCGCACGTCGATGCGCTCGTCGGCGGAGTGGATCAGCGGCGACGTCTCGTAGAGCGTCATGTGCCGCTGCGGAAAGAACCCGTACGCGACGCAGTCGGGAAAGGCGTCGCGAAACGTGCGCGAGTCGGTGAAGCCCGGCAGCACCGTCGGGACGACCCGCGCACCCGGGTCGTGCTCGCCGATCCAGTCCGCGATCGCGTCCATCAACGGCGACGTCACGGGCGACTGGTTGCCGATGACCTGCTCGGTGAACTCCAGCCGGTAGCCGTCCTCGCCGAGCACCTCGCGGATGCGCGCGAGCGCGAGGTCCTCATCCAGCCCGGGCGGGACCCGGCAGTCGACGCTCAGCACGGCGCTCGCCGGGATGACGTTGATCTTCGACGATGCGGTGATCTTCGTCGGCGCGAGCGTCACGCCCAGCAGCGGCTCGACGAGCAGCGCCAGGCCGGCGTCGCGCGCGCGCAGGCGCTCGAGCGCGGCGGCCGGATCCCCGTCGGGCTCGAGGCCGAGGCCCTCCAGCAGCGCCCGCGGCCCGTCGGTGAGGTCGAAGCCGGGCTGGCGGTCGGCCATCCGCGCGAGCAGCGGCGCCATCTTCAGCAGCGCGTTGTCGCCGATCTTCGGGATCGAGGCGTGGCCAGCGACGCCGTCGGTCGTCAGGCTGAAGCGGAAGACTCCCTTCTCGGCGATGCAGACACCGTAGTAGCGGTCGCCGTCGTAGGGGATGACGGCGCCCGCGCCCTCGTTGATGAGGTAGTCGCAGCGGACCTTCTCGGGATGCGTGTCGCAGATCCACATCGCCCCGAGCTCGCCGCCGACCTCCTCGTCGACGACGACGACCACGAGCAGGTCGCCGTGCGCGGGCCGCCAGCCGGCGTGTGCGAGCGACAGCGCGGCGGTCACCTCGGCCGCCGTCTGGGACTTCATGTCCAGCGCGCCGCGCCCCCAGACGCAGCCGTCGGCGAGATCGCCGGACCACGGGTCGTGCGTCCAGTCCTGCGCCGTCGCGAGGACGGTGTCGACGTGCGAGAGCAGGCACAGCGTCGGCCCGTCGGCGTCGCCGCGCAGTCGCGCGACGAGGTTCGGGCGCTCGGGCTCGGCGCCGAGCATGTCGACCTCGAAGCCGGCGTCGCGCAGGTCGGCCGCGAGCGCCTCCTGCGCGGCGCGCTCGGCTCCCGGCGGGTTGACCGTGTTGAAGCGGATGAGGCGCTGGAGCAGCGCCGTGGTCTTGAGCTGCAGGTCGTCGGACACGATCCGGCTGATGCTAGATGAGTAGCGCGCGGACTCGATGAGGGTGGCCCGCAGCCTGGGCGAGTTGCGCGTCCTGAGACGAAACGACGCGTCACCCGCGGCTGATGGCGCGATCCCCTGAAGTCTCAGCAAGCCAGCCTTCGCGATCACGAAGCCGTCGCGCGACTCCCAGCGCGGCGTCCAGCGCGCCGCTGTTGGCGCCGGGTCGCCAGAGCAGGTCGAAGGGCATCGTGATCGGGGGATCGATCGGCACGAAGACCGACCCCTCGAGATCGGGGCCGAAGGCGGTCCGGACGTAGATGACGATGCCCAGGCCGTCGCGGATGGCTTGCAGTCCGAGATCGGGATATGGGTCGGGGACGGTGTTGGGCTCGAAGCCCGCTGCCCGGCAGAGCTCCACGACGGTCGCTGTGTACCCGAACGAGTCGGGCCCCCCGGCGACGATGAGTCTCTCGGCGCTCAACTCCTCCAGCGCCACGCTGCTGCGGGAGGCCAGCGAGTGGGACGCGTCGACGTGGAGCACGGCGGGCTCGTCCCGGAGCCGTTCGCGCTCCAGCGCGTTGTCAGGAGGTGCGCAGAATGCGATGACCAGGTCGAGCCGGCCCGCACGCAGCTCGCGCAGCAGGACGCCCGTGGTGTCCTCGCGCGGATAGAGCATCACCCCGGCAGCCTCGGCCGCACACGCGGCGAAGAGCTCCGCCGCCAGCCCGAACCGCGCCGTCGGCGCGACTCCTACCTCAAGCCTCCCGATCGGCGTCCGCTCGACCTCGCGGACGGCCGAGAAGACCTCGTCGGCATGGGCCAGAAGCTCATGACCCCTTTCCAGGAGCAGCTGCCCGGCGAGCGTCAGCTCGACCTGGCGCGTCGTGCGCTCGAAGAGCGCGACGCCGAGCTGCTCCTCCAGCTGGCGGATCGCAGCGCTGAGGGGCGGCTGGGCCATGTGCAGCCGCTCGGCGGCCCTCGTGAAGTTCAGCTCCTCCGCGACCGCGACGAAATAGCGCAGCTGGCGCAGGTCCGGGCTCATGGGACCACTACATCACACGCGGCGAGGACGACCTTTCGGGCCCGTATGACTCCACATCGAACCGGTCTTGGACAGGCACGTGCCGGTGATCGCACGATGAGCTCGCCCAATCGGCTCAGCCGGTTGACCCTGATCTTCACCTCCACGAATCACCAATCCAACAAGGAGCTGCGCCATGTCAGTGCTGATCACCCGCGACGAGCTTCGTGACGAGATCGCCGCGGGAACCGTCATCGTGGTCGAGACTCTCGGCCCCACCTACTACGAAAGCGCCCACCTGCCGGGCGCCATCAACATCCCGCACACGCAGGTGCGTGACCTGGCGCCGACGCTGCTGCCCGACAAGCAGGCAGCGATCGTCACCTACTGCTCTAACGCCGCCTGCGGCAACTCCGAGAGCGCCGCCATCGAGCTGATCTCGCTCGGCTACGACAACGTGCGCAAGTACGCCGAGGGCAAGCAGGACTGGACGGAGGCTGGTCTGCCCGTGGAGTCCGGGGCGCCCAGCGGGGTTGCCACCTGACGTCAGAAGGCGTGGGGCGGGCCAGGCGGCCCGCCCCGCGATCCGGCTTGGGCGGACCGCGCACCACTCCCGACCGCCGTCGCGTGGGACCGTGCGCGGCGGCATGATCGCCACCCTCTCCGTCACGGCCCACGATGATGCGCCGCCCACGCGGCGCTCGAGTGGTTGAACCCTCTTGAACGTGGCCACGCTCCCGCGACCGTGCGTTGCTGCCTGACTCTCACTCATTTAAATGGTCCATTGCTATTACAAGAAAATCACACGCCAGCGCCGGACCGAGGTAGCTTGGTTGCTCGCACTCGGGAGGCGGCGAGACGAACGTCGCGGGGTGTGATGTATGACGATTGAACTGCTTCTCCTGCTGCTGGGCCGTGCCGATCCCTGGCCACGGCGCTGACCATGAAGGAGAGCCACCGCTGAAACGGGCGACGAGAGTCGCCCGATCATGCGCGCCCGCACACAGAGCCTACTATTTTCGGTGACACATTCACTTGGTGTGTCTCTCACTCCACCGCCCACGTCTTAGCCGGCTTGGCAGGCTTTACAAGGAGGAACAGTGTCGCTTGGCACCCAGCGAAATACCACAATGAGCCGTGTTGGCGTTCCGGCTGCCCCATCCGGCCCGGTGGACCTCACGCAACACGAGATCCTCGGGCTGACGAAGGCGTTCAATCTCTCGGACGCGCACACGCACCAACGCCAGTCCTACACGCAGCACAGCATCGTCGAGAGGCTTCCCGCGCTGTGGTACTCCGCGGAGCAATCGCTGCAGGTCGAGAGCGAGCGGGCGTTCGTGGACGCGTTCTTCAGGCTCCACAACCAGCCGACGGCCTTGGAGAGCAACCGGGCGCTGCTCTCCTACGCCGCGTCGGTCTCCACCCTCGTCGCCGGGATGTACCTCAGGAAGCACCGCCTCTCGGTCACCTTGATCGAGCCGTGCTTCGACAACCTGCACGACGTGCTCCACAACGTCGGCGTCCCGATCGCGCCGATCGACGAGGGCTGCTTCGAGGACCCCGCCACGATCTACGCCAGCCTCGAGCACCACGTCCGCACCGACGCGCTCTTCCTCGTGGACCCGAACAATCCGACGGGCTTCAGCCTCCTCCAGCACGGTCGGGACGGGTTCGAGGAGATCGTTCGCTTCTGCAGCGATTACAACAAGGTCCTGCTGTTCGACTTCTGCTTCGCCGCGTTCGCGCTTGCCGACCCTGCGGTCGAGCGCTTCGACGTCTACAGCCTGCTCGAGGAGTCCGGGATCACCTACATCGCCATCGAGGACACGGGCAAGACGTGGCCGGTGCAGGACGCGAAGTGCGCGATCCTCATGACCAGCAACGACATCTGGGACGACGTCTACAACATCCACACGAGCGTGCTTCTCAACGTGTCGCCGTTCGTGCTCCAGATGCTGCGGGCGTACATCGAGGACTCGATCGAGGACGACCTCGCATCGGTGCGCAACATCTGCGTGGGCAACCGGCAGGCTGCGACGAGTGTCCTCGCCGGCTCGATCCTCGAATACCAGACGCCGACGGTCGACGTCAGCGTGGCGTGGTTCAAGATCAACCACGCCAGGCTCTGGGCCACGAGGCTCCATGCCGACCTCGTCGACGTCGGTGTCTGCGTTCTCCCCGGAACCGGCTTCTTCTGGAGCACGCCCAGCCGCGGGCAGGACTACGTCCGCATCGCCCTGGCTCGTGACCCGCAGATGTTCGCCTCAGCCGTGACGCAGCTTCGTGACGTGCTGCGCTCGTATGAGTAGCAGCCCGTTGATCGACGCGTCGGTCTTCATGGGAATGCACGCGCAAGACGACGTCACGCGTTTGGCGTGCGTGTCGTTCATGGCGGACCGGTTCGACGCAGGCGTCGTCATCAGCTGGGAGCAGATCGGTCGCTGCGACGCCATCGTCTGGTCCTATGCGCGCGATGTCCAGGATGCCTACTACCCGTTCATGGACGTGCTCCACAGCACGATGTCCCTCACCCGGCGACCGTATGACGCCGGCGACCTAGAGCTCGCCCTGCGAGATAGCAGGCTCGTGGGCTTGCCGCTGCACGAGGCGCTGGCCGTCGCGATGGCCGCGAATCGCGGCGTCTGTCTCGTCACGACCAGCGCTCGCCTGCACGAGCGTCGCGGGCTGCCGGTGCGACGCCCCGTCGGGTCGCCTGCCGCGGACTTCCCCGAGCCGGTCGCCGGGCTCTACGCAGAGTCTCTGCGACTGCGCGTGGACGGGAGCGAGCTGTGAGCCTCGGCGGCGTCCTGGTCCCGCTCGTGACCCCGCTCACCGAGACCGGTGAGGTGTCGGCCGACTGTGTCGCCGCCCTGGTCGAGAGCGTGCGGCCCTACGCCGCGGGACTCCTGCCAGGTTTGAGCACCGGCGAGGGCTGGCGCCTGTCCAAGCCGCAGTGGACCGACATGCTCGCGGCGACCGTCGAGCACGCGCTCGACCTGCCGGTCATCGCCGGCGTGCTGCTCGCCGATGCGACGAAGATCGCCGAACGCGTCTCGGGTGTCTCGGAGCGCCTGGATGCCGTCGCCGTGGCACCGCCCTTCGATGGCGCCGCGACACAGGACGACATCTACGCGCACTTCAGCGTGCTCCGATCGGCCACGGTGACGCCGATCGTCATCTACAACGAATCGCACCTCTCGGGAGTGAACATGAAGGTGGACACCATTCGCAGGGTCTGCGAGCTCGGCCGCGTCGCCGGGATCAAGGACTCCAGCGGGCGCATCGATGTCGGCCGCGAGCTCGCGGCAACGACAGGCGTGCCCGTGTTCCAGGGTCGCGAGCACCTCTTGCCCGACTCCACGTCCCTCGCCGGCTCCGTTGTCGGCCTGGCCAACCTCGAACCCGAGCTGTGCGCCACCGCGCAGCGGGATTGCTCCGTGACGACCACGAGCGCCGTGGCCAGCGCAGTGCGCCGCTATGGGCTCGACGGTCCCGAGTGGTACAGGGAGGTCAAGCGCGAGCTCGTGCGCCGCGACGTCATCCGCACGAGCGCGATCGCAGGCGAGGGCCGGCGATGAGCGCGACCGACACCACGCACGTCAGCCTCCAGCGTCTCTTCGAGCTGAACCGCTCCGTCCCGAGCGCGGCCCGCTACCGGGAGATCGAAGCGATCGAAGCGCAATGGCTGGAGCCGATCGTCGCCGAGGAGGAGGCGCACGCGCCACGACTGTCGTCGGTGCGAGAGATGGCGAAGCTCATCGAGGAGGCCATTGCGGACGACGACCGCGCGGGGCGCGCGGCGGCGGACTTCCTCGCCAACGAGGCCACGCGCGACCAGTTCCGCGCGGTCGTGGCCGAATACGCCGTCGACGGCCTGACCGAGGCGCAGAACTTCTTCCCGGCCATCCCGCGGCTGCCCATCAGGGCGCAGATGGCCGTGATGCGCGTGCTCATCGACGAGTTCGGCTGCGGGAACCTGCAGCGCGCTCACAGCGAGCTGTACATGGACCTCCTGCGCGAGCTCGACCTTCCCACGGACATCGCGAGCCATCTTCCCAGCGTGAGCGCCGAGACCCTCGCCTTCGTCAACAGCTTCTACTGGCTGGCGAGTCGAGCTCCTGACGTCGAGTACTTCCTCGGAGCGCTCGCGTACCTCGAGGCATACATCCCGACGGGCTTCTCCTACTTCGACGCGGCGTGTCGCCGGCTCGGGATCGAGCACGGCCTGTACTACAGCGAGCACATCCACATCGACGACTTCCACAAGCAGGAGCTTCAGATCGCCATGCGCGAGCACGACAGAGCCCAGGGCTGCGACTTCGCAAAGCTCTGGGTCGGGATGACCCTGCTCCGCCGGCTGCTCGGAGCGTCCTTCGAGGTGGCCACCGACAAGGCTCGGGCGCTATGAGAGATCGGGAGCCAGGCGGGTCGGTCGAGCCCGCCGCCGAGGGAAAGGTCCGCGTGAATGCAGGTGGCCGCTCGTTCCTCGTCGCAAGCACGTGCCCGCACCGGGACGGTCTACTCCTCTACGGATACGTCAACCCGGCGAGGCTCCGTATCACCTGCCCGCTGCATCGCTCGAGCTTCGACCTCGTCACGGGCGCGGTGGTCATGGGCCCGAGCGAAGGTGCGCTGGAGACCGAGGAGCTTCCGTGTCGGTACCCGTGACGCCGCCCGGCCGCGCGTCCCCGGACGAGCTCGAGCAGATCTGGCTCGCCGCGTCCGAGCGTCTCCTGGACTGGGACGACGGCTTCCACGAGCTCCTGCTGGGCGATCGCATCAGGATGCGCGCGTTCCGGGCCGCGATCGACGAGGTCGTACAGCCGGGGATGACCGTGCTCGACCTCGGTACGGGCACCGGAATCCTCGCTGAATGGGCGCTCAGGAAGGGGGCGGCGCGCGTCTACGGGCTCGAGTTCAACCGGGACGTCCTCGCGGCCGCCGTCGAGCGACTGGGCGCAGCCGGCTACGGCGCCTCCTTCAAGCCCGTTCACGGCATGTCCCTGGAGGTGGCGCTGCCAGAAGCCGTCGACGTCATCGTCTCCGAGACGCTCGGCAACCTCGCCGACAACGAGGGGGCGGTCGAGATCCTCGACGACGCACGGCGCCGCTTCCTCGCGCCCGGCGGGCTCATGATCCCGTCGCGCGTTGAGAGCTATCTCGTCCCGGTCGCCGCCGAGCGAGCACACGGGCTCGTGCGCAGATGCGCCGTTGCGGACGCCGACGCCGGAGACTGGCTCTCGCGGGTGAAGCAGCGCGGCGGCCGCGATCAGTTCGACGTCTACTACGACGCTGTGCTGCCACGTTCGAGCCACCTGACCACGGCGCGCGTCGCCCGCCGCTACGACCTCAGCCGCGCAAACGACGCGACGTACTCCGAGACCCTGACGTGGACCGTCCACGACGCGGGGCTCTTCACCGGGTTCAAGGGCTACTTCATCGCCACGCTGTCGCCCACCGTCGCGCTGGACATATCCGGCGACGACCCAGGGTCCGGCACCCGGGACAGCCGCACCAGCTCCGACAGCTGGAAGCACTGCTACCTCCCGATCGCGACGCCCGTCGTCGTCCGCCGCGACGACCGCATCCGCGTCGAGCTCACACGCGCCGCACACCCCGACCGGCCGTTTCAGCAGACGTACCACTGGGAGGGTGCGGTGCTGCGCGGTCCGGCCTGCGTCGCCACCTTCGGCAATCGGCAACATCCTCGGTGAGGAAGATCGGGGCCGACGAGCCGTAGGAGCGCCTAGCCCGGCTGGGCGGCGTCGCGTCCCAGGCCGGCGAGGTCGAACGCCGCAAGGAGGCCCAGGCGTCCCTCGACGCCATGGACGCTGCTCGCGGACCGCGCCGACGACCGGCCCAGGAGACGCTCGACGAGGCCGTCCGGATCGTCGCTGGGCACGGCGAGGCGGCGCGTGGCCAGCGGCTCGTGCAATGGCCGCTGAACCTTCACCGGCTCTGTGAGCTCCAGCCAGACGTCGACCCGGCCGCGCGCGGACAGCAGCACGACATCGTCACGCTCGGTCAGTGCGCTGCCGCCGCCCACCCGCTCCGTTCGCGCCGCGACGCTTGCGATGGCGGACAGCGGGACCCGCACGCGGTACATCGGACCGTTGCGAAGCACCGCCGTTCGCACCCCCACCCGGTGCGGATACGCGCGCGGGCCGAGGAAGAAGCCCCACAGCCAGAGCAACATGTAGGCGTGCAGCGCGGTGAGGATCCACGCGGCCACGCCGCCGCCCAGCAGCAGATGGAACGCGGCGGCCTCGGTCACCACGACCGGCGTGAACGCCAGAGCCATCGCCAGACCGAACGTCCCTCCGTCGTAGGACATGCCCGCCCGCAGTCGCCGCACGCTGACGGCCACGATCATCCGCGGCAGCGTCGTCAGGATGTCGAGCTCGGCGCGCGCGAACGCGCGACCCCGGGGATGCATCAACAGATCCCGAAGCGCTTCCCCGCGCTCGTCGCGCAGGCGCCATGCGGCGAAGGCCACCGCTCCCCACAGCGCCGCGCGAACCGCGATCACCAGCGCCCCCTGATGCACGCCGTAGACCTGCCCGACCACCACCGCAACGGGCACGGTCACGAGAAACGCCCATCTGCGCACCCTCCGCACGCGCGGACGCATGAGCCACGCGATCACGCTGTCCAGCAGTCGCCCCATCGGGCAGCGACCCTACGAGCTCAGGCCGGCGCCGCGCAGGCAGCCGGCGAGGTAGTGGCCGCTCACCGCGCGGCAGGCGCCGCGCAGCCGCTGCGCCGTCGGCTCGATCGACGCCAGCACCGAGCCCACGCCCGCATAGCAGCGCTCGCGGAAGCGGTGGGCAGCCTGCGCGCAGAAGCGCCCGCCGCGGGGGGACGCGACATCAGCGTTGGGGATCTCGCGCGCGAAGCCGTAGGAGCGGTCGCCCTCGTTGCGCTTGGCCAGGCGGCAGCTCGCGAGCGCCTCGTCGGCGTCCTTGCCCGCGATGCCGGAGGCGTCGCGGCCGAAGGACTCGTAGCACGTGCTCACCCAGGCCGGCTCGCTGCGCCGGCAGGCGTTGGCGGTTGCCTTCAGGTCGCCGTGGGTGACACGCAGGATGTTCGCGGTCACGAGCAGGTAGCAGTAGAGCTTGTGGCGCTCGGCGACGGCGTTGCAGGGATAGATCGGGTCGCCGGAGCGCAGGTACTTCGATGTGACCCCGTAGGACGAGTTGAAGTTCTCCATGAAGACCCCGCCGCTGCAGGAGACACGCTGAAAGCCGGTCCGCAGGTCGTCGCAGGTGCGCAGCGACGCCGGGAGGTCGTAGCCGTTGTAGATCATGAGGCCATGGCCGAGGCCGTGGATGCACTGGTAGGAGAGAAAGCGCTGCGCGTTGATCTGCGGGTCGCTGCAGAGCTGGCGCGCGACGGTGGCCAGGCGCGAGGCCGGCTGGCCGAGGAAGGCGCGCTCGATGATCCCGTGGTAGTAGCCCGACGCGCAGATGGGCGAGCCGGCGACGAACGCCGGAGCGACGCGATCGTCGAAGCGCGACAGGGCGGCCGAGCCCATCCGGTGCGCGATGCGGTGGCAGTCGACCTGGACCGCGCGGTCGGCCTGCAGCGTCGCCTGCAACCGCGCGAGCGCGATCTTGGGGCCCTGGTTGAACGTCAGGTTGCCGAAGGCCTGCTCGAGGCACTCGGCGCCGGCGTCGCTGCAATCGGAGAGCCGCTTGTCATCGGGTGCAAACGGCGCCGCGACGGCCTTGCCCGAGCTGCGCCCGGCACCGACGAACGCCGCCAGGTCGCGCATCTCGCGCTCCGACAGCCGGCCCGCGAAGCTCGGCATGAGCCCGCCCGGATGGCGCAGCTGGCGCACGACCATCCGCTGGCTCGGCCTGGCCGCGTCGAGGTCCGGGCCCTCCGTGCCCGTCGATCCGGCGGCGGCGAAGGTGTGGCAGCCGGCGCACCCGTTCTCGGCGAAGAGGCGCTTGCCAGCGACCGCGTCGCCGGTCGACCCCGCGTTGTCGCCGCCGCAGGACGCCGGCGCGATCGCCGCGAGCAGGATCGCGGCGCACGTCACCGCCGTGCGGCCGAGCGTCATGGACGCGACGATAGCGGCGGCTCGGCCACGTCGCGCCGGGCCGCGGCGACGTCCTCAGACGAGGATCTGCACGACCATCGCCGTCGCCGCGACGAGCAGGATCGCGCCGACGCAGCGCACGAGCTCGATCTCCGACAGGCGCCCGGTCAGGCGCGCCCCGAGCAGCGCGCCCGGCAGGGACGCGGCGGCGCCGACCGCGGCGGCGCGCCAGTCGGGCGCGCCCGAGGGCAGATGCCCGAGCGCGCCGGCGGCGCCGACGCAGACCCCGAGGACGAGGTTGGTGCCGACCGCGGTGTGCGGCGGCTCGCCGACGCGGCGGATGAGCGCGGGAAGGCGCAGCGAGCCGAGGATCAGACCGACGAGGCCGCCGAGCAGGCCGATGACCGCACCGCTGACGACGGCAGCGGCGCGGTCGAAGTCCCCGCCCGGCGGCTGCGCTCCCGGCGGCGCAGGTCGCGGCCGCCAGCGCAGGAGGTCGACACCGCTGTAGAGGAGCACCGCCGCGATGCACGCGAGCAGCAGGTCCTCGTCGATGATCCCCGCGAGGTAGCCGCCGGCCACGGCGCCCGCGATCGACGGCGGCAGCATCCACCAGAACAGGCGCCAGTTCACCCGTCCGGCGCGCACGTGGGCCACCGCCGCCGCGGCGGCAGAGGCGGCGCTGATGAGAAGGTTCGCGCCGCCGCCGGCCGCGACGTTCGGCGCGACGAGCAGCGTCGCCGGGAGCCGGATGTTGCCCAGCACGAGCCCGACGAGCCCGCCCGCGAGCGCGACGAGGAAGCACCAGATCGCGAAGGCGACGAGCTCCACGGCGCGCGCGACGATACTTGCGCGATGACTGCGCGCCATTGCTCGACCACAGCCGGTGCGAACTCGCGGCGGGGACGCTCGCGATGACAGCGCGCCATTGCTCGACCACAGCCCGTGCGAACTCGCGGCGGGGACGCTCGCGATGACAGCGCGCCATTGCTCGACCACGGCCGGTGCGAACTCGCGATGAGCGACCAGCTCTTTCCGACCGGCGACCCGCCGGCGACGACCTCCACGACGGTGCCGCCGGAGGAAGCGCCGCTGGCCGTGCGGATGCGCCCGCGCACGCTCGACGAGCTCGTCGGCCAGGAGCACCTCCTCGGTACGCCGGGCGAGCCGACGGCGCTGCGCCGCGCGATCGCCGAGGGCCGGCCGCACTCGATGGTCCTCCACGGCCCGCCGGGCAGCGGCAAGACGACGCTCGCGCGGATCGTCGCCGGGTCGGCGCGGGCGGCGTTCGAGGAGCTCAGCGCCGTGCAGGCCGGTCGTGCCGAGGTTCGCGCCATCATCGAGCGCGCCACGCACCGCCGCCAGGCCGGCGGCCAGGGCACGGTCTTCTTCCTCGACGAGATCCACCGCTTCAACAAGGCTCAGCAGGACGCTCTCCTGCCGGCGGTCGAGGAGGGGCTCGTGACACTCATCGGCGCGACGACCGAGAACCCGTACTTCGAGGTCAACGCCGCGCTGCTGAGCCGCACGCAGGTCTACGAGCTGCACGCGCTGGATGCCGGCGAGATCGAGACGGTCCTGCGGCGGGCGCTCGAGCGCGGGGAATGCACCGCCGCCCGGGTGCCCGACGAGGTGCTCGCCTTCCTCGCAGGCCGCGCCGGCGGCGACGCGCGCACGGCGCTGGCCGCGCTCGAGCTCGCCTGCGCGAGCGCCGGCGAGGGGGCGGAGGTGACGCTCGAGGGCGCCGAGGAGGCGCTGCAGCGCAAAGCGCTGCGCTACGACCGCGCCGGCGACCAGCACTACGACTACATCTCGGCGTGGATCAAGGCCACGCGGGCGTCCGATCCCGACGCCGCGCTGTACTACCTCGCGGTCATGCTCGAGGGCGGCGAGGACGCGCGCTTCCTCGTGCGCCGGATGGTCATCCTCGCCTCCGAGGACATCGGAAACGCCGACCCGCAGGCACTCGTCGTCGCGACCGCGGCGGCCGCCGCGGTCGAGCACGTCGGGCTGCCGGAGTGCATCCACGCGCTCTCGCAGGCGACGATCTACCTCGCGCTCGCGCCGAAGTCGAAGGCCGCCACGCGCTCGATCGGCGCCGCGATCGAGCACGTCCGCCGCTTCGGCGCCGCCGCGCCGCCGCCGCAGGTGCGCTCGCAGGCGGTCGGCTACGACAGCCCGCACGACCACCCCGGGCACCTCGGGCCCCAGGAGGTCGCGCCCGAGGAGGTCGCCGGCACGCGCTTCTACGAGCCCGACGACCAGGAGTCGGAGCTGCGCGAGCGCCTGCAGGCGATCCGGGAGAGGCGCGGGCGGACGTAGACGTCGTCCCGGCGTACTTCGCCCGGAGGCGGCTCTCCGAGCTCCGCTGGACTGACCCGCCGAGTTCTCCTGAGTTTCTAGGAACACTCTTAGCTAGTTAGCTAGGCGTGTCTTCCCACACGCGTACGTCAATGGTCGTGCTCGGGCATCGGGCGATGGCCCCGTCAACGCTGGGGACGTCCTTAGGGCTCCGGACTTGGCAAATGAAGTGGTGACAGGCGTCAATCCCCAGCGTTTCCGGGCGCTGAGCTCACCGGACGCCGCCAGTTGCTCAGTCGTGAGCCCTTAGGTCATGCACCTTCGGGCATGTCCGCCAGCTCGATCGCGTCCTGGCGGTGACGCTCAAGCGCGCCTGGAAGCTGGGCGCCGGCCCGGGCAAGGGACGCCTCGTGATCGATGTCGACAGCTTCGTCGGCGAGGTCCATGGCCATGCCAAGCAAGGTTCGGGCGGCTATACGCACAAGCTGAACTATCACCCGATCCTCACGACGCCTCCGACAGCGCCGAAGTTCTGCACGCCCGTCTCAGCAAGGGCCAAGCCAACCCGCAGCGCGGCGCGCTGGTCTTCGTCGTCGAGCTGCTCGCCCGCGTGCGCCGCGCCGTGCGTCCGGGCCGATCGGGGTTCTGGGACAAGAGGTCATCGCGCGTGCGCGAGCAGGGCTGCGAGGTCTAGATCTGCGTCACCATGCACAAGGTCGTCACGGCGCAGAACGCCCAGATCCCAGAGGATGCCTGGCAGCCTCTCGCCGACTACCCCGACACGCCGGGTCTGCGAGCTCGACGAGACCATGCTCGTAACGAGCGCCTGATCGTTCGCCGCGTGCACCTGCACGCCCAAGATCACCAGACCGAACTGTTTTTGCTACTGGCGCCACCACGCGTTCATCACCAACCGCACCATGAGCCAACCGACTCCAATGTGGTCATAGCCCCTTCCCGGCCCGGGCACGGTTACTCGCGGTTGCCGTACTGGCGTGGATGATCGCTCATCCTTGTTCACAGCAGTCTATATATGGGGTGAAGCGGGTCGACCGCTTGCGCGATCTGCGCCTTCCGACGTCGATCTGACGCGAGGTAGCGCGCTGCAAGCGCTGCGAAGCTAGTGGCACCATCACCGATCGCCGTGACAGAGCTCACAAACCGACATGTACCAGCGATAGTCGATTGTAACTGTTGATTGTACTGAGCGTGTGCCGCGATCTTACCGCCGACAATCAGGGCCAGCGGCTCCCGAAGATTCGGTTCGTCTGCGGTATACGCGGCCAGCTCATCAGATACCATGCGCACGCTCTCCGCGATAACCTCGACCGAGCTTCGCAGTACCTCTGCCGCTAGAGGATCATACGGAGACCCCGGCTGCCGAGTCGCAAGATCGAATATGTGGGGATATGCGAAGCTGGCATACCACCTCTTCGCATCTGGCCGACTCTCGGAGATGCGGCGAGCAACTAGATCAGCCCGCGCAAGTGCACGATGCGACAAAGGAATGTGGAGTGTAGCCTCGACAGGGATCCCGAGAAAATCAGCGAGCCTTTCAAGCAATACAGAGTGATAGTCCTGAGACCCCCTCGCCTGTATGTCTCTCAGCACCATGCGTACACACTGCAGCGTCATCCACACCGCTGAACCCTCATCGCTCACCAACCATTCGTAGCCCCCCCGTTGGACCACGCCTGTCGGGCACTTTGGATGGGCACCAATAACCACGGACCCGGTACCCACTACCGCGGCCATCCCAGTACCAAGAAGAGGCGGGGCTTTGAGAAGTGACACAGCATCGTTGGCGATAAACACCTCGCAGCGACGACCCTCCTCTTCCAATTCCGCGGCGAGCGCCCGCAGGGGCTCACGAAAGCGCGCTTGGATTGCAGGCGCAGAAGCCGCGGAGAACCCAGCAGCGCCGATCCACGCGACGATGTCATCGTCACTCTGGTTCTTGATCACATCGACCATCCACTCGATCGCAGCACTAGCTGCGGCAGCGCCGCGCGCGTCGGCCAACGAAACCGCAGACTCGTTGCCCTCCCGGAGTTGTGGTCCACCGCCTAGATCCAGGGCATAGGTGGTCCGACTGCCGCCGCTATCGAAGCCGATCCCGAGCATCGCGCCGAATCTACTAACTCAGGCGCAGAACGGTGTCGTCGGTGAGCGGCTCGTCGAAGCGCAGGAGCTTGGAGTCCCGCAACTTGCGCGCGGTGGCCTCTAAATCAACTCGCGTGCCCTTGAATCTCCTGGATCGCTCGACGGCAAGCGAGAACGGGAGGCCGTCGACTGCGACCTGAATGAGCACGGACCGGAGGCGGTCGTCTGCACGGTCGACGCGCGCTTCACGAGCGCTCGGTGGCTGAAAGGTTTCATTACTTACGGTTCCAGATGGCTCGAGTTCGCTGGCTATCCGCCGGAGTTGCCTCTGCTTTCGCGCAATACGCGCCTCCGCCAAGATGATGTACACGACCGAAACTAGGCCAAAGCACCATGCAGTCCATTCGAGCCAGCCGTGTCCGAGAAACGCACACGCCGTTACATCGGCGAACCCAAGTGTCGGGTGAGTCGTCACCGCGGGTCTAGCCGACATCGGCCTATGATACCTTGCCCCCGCCCGCAGGCGGGGCCAATCAGCGGTATCGCTGTGTTCCTGACAGCGGAACGCATTAGGGTAACGATCGTGAGTCGAACAGCATGAACCGACGGTTCGCCTTGGGAGTAGATCTTGGTAAGACGACTTGGAGATGCGGCGCGGTCTCTGACGCGGGTACGTTGGCAACAGTGCACCGCCAGCAAGCGTATCGGACCAGTGATCCAGACGCTCTGTATGCCTCAGCGCGCGACTTTGTGTCGCACGGCATTGCAGCCGCCACGAACGATGTCGACGTCGTTGGAGTCGCGACGTCAGGCCGGGTAGACGCCTCGACCGGAATTCTCATCGACGGCGGGGGTCTGCCTTGGGTCGATTACCCGCTGGGGCCGAAGCTCGCTGAAGATTGCGGACTTCCCGTGTGGGTAGACAACGACGCAAATCTAGGGGCTCTAGCCGAAGCTTTCTACGGAGCGGGGGCGCTGCGAACCTCAGTAGTGTACCTCACTGTGAGCACTGGCGTCGGATGCGGATGTGTTCTGGAGAAGCAGGTTCTCCGTGGAGCACACTGGGGCGCCGGTGAGATTTGGGAATTGCCTGTTGGGCTAGCAGGGGAAAGTGTTGAGAACACGGGTAGCGGCCGCGCGATCGCTGCCCGTGCATCGTCGAAGTTCGGCTTGGTAACGTCGACAGAAGACGTCTTTACGCGTGCTGCCCACGGTTCGAAGACCGCCCAGTCTATAATTGATGAGGCCGTAGGCAGCGTTGCGTATGCTTGTGTATGGCTTTGCGCTGTGCTTGACCCTGATGTAATTGTCGTCGGCGGATCTGTTGCACTCAGGCAAGACAGCTATCTAGATCTGGTGCGGAGTGAAGCGATCCGCATGTCTGATGATCGGAAGATCGAGCTCGTGCGGTCCGCGCTGGGCGACGACGCTGGATTGATAGGCGGTGGTCACTATGCCCTGCGCTCACGCCGCAACCTGGAAGTGCAGGGTCAACAAGACTGACACGCCGCCGATGCTCGCCGCCTGGATCCGCGAGAACGCCGACCGGCTCGAGGCGCTCACGCACGTCACGATCGTCGACGACGCGCTGCCCGACGCGGTCCCCGAGATCAAGGCGCTCTACGAGAGCCTGATGGCCGCCGAGCGCGAGAAGGGGCACAACTGGAGCGACCCCGCCGCATCCAAGACGCTGCACCAGCTCATCCCGGGCCTGTTCGTGATGTGGGACACGAACATCCTGCCCTTCGCCGACGACTACGGCGACTTCACTCTCGAGATGCACCGGCTTGGCCTCCGGCTGATCGAGGAGGGCCCGTACGCCACCTCCGAGGAACTCGAGCAGCGGCTGCAGGAGCATCTGGGCTACGGCGTGCGCAAGACGATCGCCAAGTACTTGGACGAGCTCAACTGGTATGTGATGGTCGGCGCCGCGCGCGCCGCGCGTTGACCTCCGCGGTGATGTTCCGGCGGCCGGCGTGGCGAGGTCCATCCCGGAGTTGGGTCGGGCGCCATCTCGAACGCCTCGTCGGTGGTGCTTCCGGCTGGTCCGGATGCACCATATCCTGGGCGACAGACCCGCGCATGTTCTGCTGCCTGAATCCCTGTGAGAACCGCCTTTCTTTCAGGGATAGGACCAGCAGATACGACGCGAGCCTGTGCAAACGCGGGCGGCGGAAAGCGGGGGATCTCAGGGGTAAGCGGCGATCCGCGCAAAATCGTCGCAGCGTGCGAGAAGACGCATATGCGAGCGGCAAGTCATAGAAAGACGTGTAACTATTTTTACCGTTGTACGTGACTCCAACGCCCGCCCGGCCCTCCGCGCCGGCGGCGAGCGGGTCAACCGGCCAAGACGTCCCAACTACTCGAGTTGGTATCCGGGGCCCGTGGCGCCGGGGTGTTCGCGCACCTCGACCCTTCGACTTCTCCGCGACCATGCGAGTGTCGTCACGCGCGAAAGGGTGCTCTTGTGATGCCCAGGAGTTGCCTGCACAGCGCGCGCAACCAACCATTGACGGAGGGTGGAGAATCGCGTTCGCGAGCAGTCGCGCAGGGTCGGTGCCGGCTCTGGTCGCAGGTGCCGGTGAATCGGTCTCCACACTTCGGCCTTCGGCAAGGGAATAGCCTTCGGTGAAGGACACCCGCAGAGACCCGGCTACGCCGACTGGCGTCGTCATCGCGGCGTGCTCGCCGTGGTCGTTGTCCCCGGCCCGTGGGATTGAGACGAGATCATGGTCGGCGCCGTGTTGTTGGCGAACCCGTTCGGATATCGCCAGGACGGGTGTGAGAGCTCACACCCTTGGGTGGCTGTGAGAGCGGCGCCGCGAGCGAGACGCTGCGGCCATGCTCAACACGACCCCACATCGACATCGCATGTCACGCCGGGCCACCGTCGCGGTGGCCCTGGCGCTCACCGCGGCGTTCGCCGCACCCGCCGGCGCACTCGCCGCCGACGCACCGACGCTCGGGGCCCCGACGGTCATCCCGGCCGGGCAGAAGACGCCGATCGACGTCGGCGGCAACCACCTGCACCAGCACGACATCATCCGCCGCGGCACCCAGCTCCTCCGCTGGCCCGTGACGATGCACGGCGCCAGCAAGGCCGCGATCACGCTGACCTGCCCGAGCGGCACGATCCACAGCGGGCTCGGCCTGCAGGAGGGCAGCAAGGTCGCCTTCGCCGTCGTCAAGGGCAGCGAGTACTTCGAGCGGTCGATCGACGTGCGCTTCCACACCGCGCCGAAGGTCGATCCGAACGGGGCGACGGGCCACGTCTACGCCCTCTGCCGCGACACGTCCATCGCGCCGCTCGCTCCGGCGCTCGGGTTTCCGACGATCCGCAAGGCCGGGCAGCGCAGCCCGATCGACGTGGCCGGCAACAACCTCCACCAGGGCGACAGGATCCGCCGCGGGACCCAGCTCGTCCGCTGGCCGGTCACCCTGCGCGGGCCCAGCAACGCGTACCTGACGCTGTCCTGCCCGCGCGCAACCGTCCACCGGGGGCTCGGGTTCCGGGAGGGCTCGAAGATCTCGGCCAGCCTGTCGAAGAACAGCCGCTACGGGCACAACACGCTCAAGGTCCGCTTCCGCCCGCGGACGAACGTCAGCGCCAACGAGACGACGGGCAGCATCTACGCCCTCTGCGCCTCGCGCTGATCGCGGCACGGCGGCGGCCCCGGCCGGGAAGCTCCGGCCGAGGCCGCTCGCCGTCGCCTGAGAGAATCGCCGCGATGCCGGTGCCCGCAGCCGCCGCCCCGCGCCTGGAGTCGATCAGCCCGATCGACGGCACCCACCTCGGGACGCTCGCCGCGACGGACCCGGCCGACGTGCCCGCCGCCGTCGCGGAGGCGGCCGAGGTCCAGCAGCTCTGGGCCCAGCTGCGCCTCAGCGACCGCGCGCGCTACCTCGTGCGTGCCGCGCAGGCGGTCGTCGACGAGTGGGACGAGCTCGTGCCGGTCATCGTCCGCGAGCAGGGGCGGCCGCTGGCTGAGGTGCAGACGATGGAGCTGCTGCCCGCCGTCGAGACGCTGCAGTGGCTCGCCGAGGCGGCGCCGCGGGTCCTCGCGCCCGATCGCGTCGGGCTGTCGCGGACGCTGCAGCCGGTCAAGCGCGCGCGGCTGACGTTCGAGCCGCTCGGGGTCGTCGCGGTGCTGACCCCCGGGGCCGAGCCGTTCGCGACGCCGCTCGGCGACGTCGCGATCGCGCTCATGGGCGGCAACGGCGCCGTCCTGCACCCGTCGCCGCTGGCCGCGCTCGCGGCCGAGCGGATCGCCCGCGTCTTCGTCCGGGCGGGCCTGCCGGAGGGACTGCTGCAGATCGTCCACGGCGGTCCGGAGACGGCGCGCGCGCTCGTCTCGGCGGACGTCGCGCACGTCCGCTTCACCGGCTCCTCACAGGCGGGGCGCGACGTGGGCGAGGCCTGCGCGCGGGAGCTCAAGCGCGCGACGATCGAGGTCGGCGGCAAGGATGCGATGCTCGTGCTCGCCGACGCGAACATCCCGCGGGCGGTCGCGGGGGCGCGCTGGGCGGCGTTCGCGAACGCCGGCCAGTCGGGCGGCAGCCTCGCCCGCGCCTACGTCCTGCGCGAGCGGTACGAGCGCTTCACCGCGGGGGTCGTCGCCGCCGCGCGTGCGCTTCGCCTCGGCCACCCGGGCGACCCCACCACCGAGATCGGGCCGCTGCTCGCACGCGACCGTGTCCAGCGCCTGACCGAGCTCATCGACGACGCCGTCGCCGGCGGGGCGACGCTGCACTGCGGAGGCCCGGTCCGCGTCGAGGGGATCGACGGCGCCTATGTCGCGCCCGCGGTGCTGACCGGCGTGCCGCGCGACGCGCGGCTGCTGCACGAGGACGCTCCGGGGCCGTGGCTGGCGATCGAGCCCGTCGACTCCGAGCAGGAGGGCATCGCGCGCTGCAACGAGGGGATCGGCGGGCTCGGGGCCTCGGTCTGGACCGCCGACGGCCACAAGGGCGCCCGCGTCGCCAGGGAGATCCGGGCCGGGATGGTGTGGATGAACGACCACATCGTCTCGCGTGCCGAGCCGCAGCTGCCGTGGGGAGCCGTCCACGGCTCCGGCATCGGGCGCGCCCGCGGTGCGGCCGCGCTGCGGGCGATGGTCGAGCCCAAGCTCGTCACCTGGGACCCGCCGGCCGGCCGGATGCCGTGGTGGCAGCCCTACGACGGCTCGCTCGTGGCTGCGTGGCGGGCGCTCGCGCGGCTGCGCTCGGCCCGTGACGCCGACCGTGAGCGCGGCTGGCGCAGCGGCGCGCTGCCGCTCGCGCGGGTGGCCGTTCGGACGCTGCGCGCGACGCGCCGGCGATGACGCTCCGCGCGCCGCGCAGCGGCTCGCATCACCGCGCGCTCTTCGATTACCGAGACCGTGTCGGGGGGTTTTTCTCTCCTGGGAGGAC
>JBPCJA010000131.1:0-5101 GCA_051005755.1 Solirubrobacteraceae bacterium | reverse complement strand
CAGGCACGCCCGGTCATCCGGAAACCAGCTCCGAAGGTCGGCGTAGGAGCCGGGATAGTCGACCGATGCCCTTGGCGCGTCTCGCGACACACCCAGAATCTACTGCACCGAGATGGAAAGCCCGTACAGGAAATCGTGGGCCTGACCGCTGAGCACGCTGGTTGGCTGGCGTTCGATGCAGGACGGCACGATGATGCGCGCCGCTGGTGGCTTGAGGCGATGCAATGGGCCCGGCTCGCCGACTCGGAGCGGGTCGAGGTTGTCACGATGGCGGCCATGGCCTGGGGCGCGTCCGATCAAGGTCGACCGCGCGAGGCAATCCAGCTTGCAACGGCCGCCCAGAGCACTGCCGGACGTGTAGCTACGCCGCGCCTGAACTCCATGCTGCTCGCTCGCGAGGCGTTGGGCTACGCCGGGCGGGGGGATACCACAAAGGCTCACGCGGCTATGCGCCGCGCCCGTGGGTTCATCGATCAGGCGCGCGACGATGATCCCGAGTGGATTGTCTTCTACGGTGCAGCGAACTTCGCCAGCAACGAATGCCGCGTTGCTCTGACCCTCGGAGATGCCGTTGCGGCCGAGGACGCAGCGCGCGCTGCGGTTGCGCTCAATGATCCCGTTGGCTACCCGCGTAACCGTGCCCTCTATCTGATCAGGCTCGCCGAGATCCTTGTGCAACGCCGCGAGATTGATGAAGGCGTCGCGACGGCGACGCAGGCGGCTGTCGCCGCTGCCGAGTTGGATTCCAGCCGGGTCAGCCGGGGCCTTCGGGCCCTCGCGCGGAGCCTCGGACCGTTGGGCGACGATCCCGGCGTCGGCGAGTTTCTAGAGCGTCAGCGGGCGCTCGCGGCGTGAGCTTCAGGGTCGTCGCGACGGCCTGACTCGCGGCCTACTGATCGGGCCGTCAGGCCAGCAACTCAGGCAAGCGTCTCTCCGCGGCGCCGCGACCCGGCGGGCGCGGGTCGGTCGTCGACCTATAAGCCCAGCGCGATGAGGAGGTTCGAGCCGTGCACGGCGACACGCTCTCGCCGTGCTCGGCGGGGTCTAGAGGGCCTCATGCGGCTGTCGGCCGCCGTCTACGAGCGACGGCGTCGGGACTGAGACTGACTTACTCACGCGCGTCGTCCGGATCGCCGGGGGCGGTGGCATCGTCGGAGGAGGGCCCGTCGACGATGCCGCGCAGCATCAGCTCCTCGGTATAGGAGCTGTCGCCGGCAAGGAGCACGACGTGGTCGCCGTCCTCCACGAGGACGGCGATCTGCCCCGGCGTGTGGCCCGGCATCGGCACGATGGTGACGTCGCCCGCCTTCACCCAGCGGACATCGCCGGGAGCGATGCCGAGCCGCTGCAGCCGGGGGCCGATCTCTTCCTCTGGCGCGACCCACTCGCGCACTCCGTAGCGAAAGTAGGGATGCCAGCTCGGGAAGTAGCTGGCCTCGCAGGCGCGGGCCGTCTCGCCGGTGTCGACCACGATGACGCCTTCCGGGTGTTCGATCGCGAAGGCGTAGATCGGCAGCGGGTCGGTCCAATCCCGATCGAGGAACATGTTCAGCCGGCGGCGGCTGCCGTGTCCGACGCCCTCGACCTGGCGGGTCTTGATCGCGACCGTTCCGGTCTGGATCGCGTGGATCTTCATCGTCGTTGCTCCTTGGCATTCGCAGGCGTGCACGCCCGGCGCGCACGAGCGGGTGCGAAGCCGCGCAGGATGACCTCGGCGACTCCCTCGGCAAGCTGCTCGTCGAGTGGGCCGCCGGTGATGAGAAGGCGGTAGAACAGCGCGCCGCCGAGGACGTCGAGCGCGAGCTCGAAGTCGAGCTCGGCGCGCAGATCGGCGCGCGCCACTCCGCGAGCGAGCACCTCGCGCAATGCCTCCCGGCGCTTGGTCACGAAGCCGTCGCATACCGCATGCGCGAGCTCGGGCTGATGGCGCATCGCTCCGACGAGGCTCGGCATGACGCCGGCATGGACCGGGTCGGCGTACACCGCCACCGCCTCGCGCATCAACGCGAGCAGATCCTCGCGCGTCGAGCCTGTGTCGGGGACCGTGATCTCGCGTACGAGCGCCGTGATCGCCGCGGTCACCAGCTCGTCCTTGGAGGCGTAGCGGCGGTAGATGGCAGCCTTGCCGACCCCCGCCCGGTGAGCGACGTCGTCCATGCGGAGGTCGTTGACGCCCACGGCGGCGATCAGTTCGAGCGTCGCCGCAACGATCGCGCGGTCGGCCCGTGCGTCCCTCGGTCGTCCTGGCGCTCGTCGGGTGTCGGCGTTGGTCTGCATCGGAGCTTCCGGAACCTCTGAGTTCCGAAAGCCACTGTAGCACCTTACGAGACTAGCTAGTCTCGTAAGCCGGCGCGGGCTCGAGCACGCGCCTGCCCGACCGTCAGCTGACCACCCGTGCCACGTAGCCGTCGCCGGCGATCGCCGTGAGCACGTCCTCGGCGTGCTCCCGTCCGCGGGTCTCCAGCACGAGCTGGACCGCGGTCTCGCGCACGTGCAGGTCGACGCCCTCGCGCACGTGCTCGACCTCCACGAGGTTGGCGCCGGCGCTGCCCACGCATGCGAGCAGCCGTGCGAGCGATCCAGGGCGGTCCGGCAGGCGGGTGAAGAGCACGAGCCGCCGCCCGGCCTGGGTCTCGTGGCGGCGGGCCACCGCGGCGAGCAGCCCCGGGTCGACGTTGCCGCCGGAGAGCACGACCACGGTGGTACCGCTGGGCGCCGGCGCCACCAGGCCGCCCAGCAGCGCCGCGACGCCCACGGCGCCGGCCCCTTCCACCACAAGCTTGCTGCGCTCCATCAGCAGCACCATCGCCTCGGCGACCTCGTCCTCGCCCACCGCTACCACCTCGTCCAGCCAGCGTCGCACGAGCCCGAGCGTGAGCTCACCGGGCCGCTTGACCGCGATCCCGTCGGCGATCGTCAGCGCGGAGGACACGGCGACCGGCTCGCCGTGCCGCAGCGACTCGGCGAACGGTGCGCAGGCGTCGACCTGCACGCCGACCACCTCGACCCCGGGGCGGGCCGACTTCACCGCGATCGCCACGCCGCTGGCCAATCCGCCGCCGCCGACCGGCACGACGACCTTCGCGAGGTCGTCGACGTCCTCGAGCAGCTCGAGCCCGACGGTACCCTGGCCGGCTACGACGTCGGGGTCGTCGAAGGGGTGGACGAACGCCAGCCCGCCCTCCTGCGCCCGCGCGGTCGCCGCGGCGAAGCAGTCCTCGAGCGAGTCGCCGGCCAGGCGCACGACCGCGCCCAGCGCCGCGCAGCCCTCGATCTTGGCGATCGGCGCCTGCGCGGGCATGAACACCTCGCAGGGCACCCCCCGCGCCCGGGCCGCGTCGGCGAGCGCCCACGCGTGATTGCCTGCGCTGCCGGCCACGACGCCGCGCTCGCAGCCCGCTCCGAGCGACGCCAGCTTGCTCAGTGCGCCCCGCAGCTTGAACGAGCCGGTGCGCTGCAGGTTCTCGGTCTTCACCGCCACGCTGCCGCCGCAGCGCTCCGAGAGCGCTTGCGACGGCAGCACCGGCGTGTGGCGCGCCAGGTCGCGGACCGCGGCGCGCGCCCGCGCAACGTCGGCGGCGTCGACCGTCATCGTCCGCCGAGCGCGATCTGGCCCGAGCGGAGCAGCGGTCCGCCGGCGCCCGCGGCGTGGCTGTGGGGACTGGTCGCCTCGGGCGCGCCGACGGCGGTGACGGTCTCGCGGCGATGCGACACGACGGGGTCTCCTGGATCGGACGACGGGAACGGACCGTAGCGGGCGGGCGGCGAATGGCGACTTCGCCGGCGGTGCGTCGAAGAACTCGCCACTCGAGTTGGCGGGCGCCGGCGACTAGCGGATCGTGAACCGGTCGAGCCCCTCGGGCTGGGCGTCCTCCACGCGCGCCTCGTAGACGGTGGCGTGCCGCGGCCCCTGGCGGCACCACCGCACGAGCTCCTCGACCGCGGCGGCTTCGCCCTCGAAGTACGCCTCGACGGTCCCGTCCGGGCAGTTGCGCACCCAGCCGGCGACGCCGCGGCGGTGCGCCTCGCGTCGCGTCTGGTCGCGGAAGAACACGCCCTGCACGTTCCCGCTGACGACGACGCGGCGGGCCACGGCGCTCATCGCGAGGATCTGCCTTCCGGCTCCGCAGTGACGACGGTCGAGCAATGGCGCGCTGTCATCGCGAGGACCTGCCTTCCGGCTCTGCAGCGTCGCCGGTCATCCAGCCAGCAGCCGCGGCAGCTCGGCCATGTCGTGGAAGGGCTCGCCCCCGGCGGCCTCGAGCACGTCGGCGTCGGTGTGGCGCGCGAACGCGAGCGCGCGCATGCCCGCGGCGCGGGCGGCCTCGATCCCGGGGACGCTGTCCTCGACGACGGCAGTGGCCGCCGGATCGAAGCCCATCATGCGCGCGGCGTGCAGGAAGAGGTCGGGCGCGGGCTTGCCGGCGGCGACCTCGCTGGCGCTGAAGATCCGGCCCTCGAAGCGCTCCCACAGGCCGGTGCGCCGCAGCGTCACCGCCATCTTGTGGTGGGGTCCGCTCGAGGCCACGCAGGAGGGCAGCGCGATCCGGTCCAGCGCCGCGACGACGCCCGGCACCGGCTGCAGCTCGCGCGCGAAGACCGCCTTGACCTCGGCGTAGTAACGGTCGGGCAGATCGGCGGGCAGCGGTGCGCCGTGCCGCTCGGTCACGAGGGTCACGACGGACTCCATCGCCCGGCCGCGGTAGTCGCGCATGCAGTCTTCGAGGGTCGTCGGCAGCCCGGCCGTAGTGAGCAGGCCGGCCAGCACGCGGTTGCTGATGAGCTCGGTGTCCACGAGGACCCCGTCGCAGTCGAAGATGACCGAGCGGGTCATGGATCTGAGGCTACCCGTGCGCCGGTGTCGTCCGGGCGCGGCCGTCGCGCTGCGACGCTTAGTGGTCCCCGCCGCAAGTTCCGTGTTGATCATGCGGCTGCGGCGAGCGGCGCTGCGTCGTCGTCGCGGGCGTTGAGTTCGTCCAGGACGGCGGCGAGGTCGGCGCGGGTGAAGTTCCAGGCGAACGGCTTGGCGATCTGGTTGTAGTGATGCTCGAAGTCGTTGAGCGCGCGGGCGAGAGCGGCGGTGTCGGGGAAGTCGTTGGGA
>JBPCJA010000130.1:0-3543 GCA_051005755.1 Solirubrobacteraceae bacterium | reverse complement strand
CCGTGGCTGGACAACGACAAGCGCCTACACGCCCTCGCGCGCGAACTCGAAGCGCTCGCGATCCAAGCCGCCGAACAGGCCGAAGGGTGGGGGGAGAAATAACGTGCGAGAAGTGCGGAACGAGAGGCGGTTAGCTCCGTCCGGGTGCTTTCGTAGGTTGGCTTGGTGCCTCGGCCCAGCTTCCCGCGCAACATCATCGAGTTCCAGACGCGGTTCTCAGATGAGGACGCGTGTCGCGCCTACCTGTATGCGTCGAGGTGGCCTGAGGGGTTCTGGTGTCCGGCGTGCGGCGGTGCTGTAGCGGGTGAGCAGCCCAAGCGCCGGCTGTGGGAATGTCGTGCGTGCGGGCATCAGACATCGGTGACCGCGGGCACCGTGATGCACGGGACGCGTACGCCGCTTCTGTTGTGGTTCTGGGCGGCCTACCTTGTCGCCACCCACCATCCGGGGATCTCTGCGATGCAGCTGCAGCGCCAGCTCGGCATCAGCCGGTATGAGACGGCGTGGCTGATGCTGCACAAGCTGCGTCGCGCGATGGTCGCACCCGGCCGCGAGCTGCTGACTGGGCCAGTCGAGGTCGACGAGTTTCAGCTCGGTGGTCGCGACGACGGCAAGACTGGAGCCCGACGATTGGACTCCAAGAAGGCACTCGTGGCGATCGCCGTTGAGCGCCGCGGAGGCGGATCGGGACGCGTGCGCCTGGCGGTCGTGCCGGATGCGTCCGCGTACTCGCTGTGCGGCTTCGTCGCTGGGGTGCTTACGCCCGCAGCGACGGTGCATACCGACGCATGGCAGAGCTACCGGCGCCTGAGCAAGCTCGGCTTCGACCACCACTACCGAACGCAACGCACCGCCCCGACAGGTGAGTGGCTGCTGCCTCGAGCGCACCGCGCGATCTCAAACCTCAAGGCGTGGCTGCATGGCACCCACCGCGGCGTCTCCCACGAGCACCTGCAGGTCTACCTCGACGAATACGTGCGCCACGAGGCCATCAGCTCACTCAGCACCCCGAGCCCGACACCGACGCTCAGCGCCAGCAGCCCTTCCTTCGCCGCGCCGGCCAGCTCACCCAGCGCCTCCTGCACACGCTCCGGGAGCGCGTCGAACTTCGCGTCGCCGATCGCGTCGGCCGTCTCGTCTACGTTCCTCATGGCGGTTCTCCTTGTCCTCGATGGTCTTGTTCGCGCTCGCCACGCTCCCAGCAGGAGCGGACGAGGCGGGAGAACCGCCACCACTTCAAGTTCTACGAGCTACGGGACAACCTCTCGCCTCCGCCGCGCGCACGGGATCGTGTGCCCTATCCCTGGCGGTGCTCTCATGGGGTGACTAGCGTCTGATCGAGCGACCGTGCGATGCGCTCGGCGACGTGCCGGGGGACGTTGCGGTACCAGTCTGCGCCGCTGCTCCGCGCGGGCGCGAGGCCGCTGCAGAGCGCGGCTGCGCGCGCGTGGAGGGTTGGCAGCGGCGCGCCGATCGGGGCCACGAGCGTGCCGTTGACGGCGTCCTTCCTGTACTGCAGCTTGTTCTCTCCCCAGCGGCTGAGGGCGGCCCAGGCACCGATCCCCCAGTCGACGTCGTAGGTCTGCTGCTCGCTGACGAGCCGGTAGGCCGGTCGGCCGTGTTGGTCGTAGCGGTACAGGCCGGGTTCGCGGTCTGACTCGGCGTCGTCCCATCGCAGGCTCTGGAGGTCAAGCTGTGCGACGCCGTACCCGCGCGGGGCGGGCGTCGTCGAGGCGAGGGCGAGGTAGGAGTCCAGTGTCGGGAGCAGCTCGCTGAGGCGGTCGCTGACGCTGAACTCGTACCCGATGCCCAGCTCCTCGGCGAGCGACTCGATGTGCGTCTCGTCCTCGCATGCGATGAGGATCGCCGTTGGGGCGTGGCGCTGCGGGCAGGTCGTGACGAAGAGCGATGGGTCGTCAGCTGCGTCAGTGAGCTGGTTGATAAGGGCTCGCGTCCGCGCGCCGGTGAGCAGCGCGTGCGCGCCTGCGGACGGCAGGATGGTCAGCAGGGGAGGGGCGACCGCCCAGCGCCCGTGCTGCCAGTCGATCTCGACGTGGCCGAGCGTCGTGAGCCTGCGTGCGGTCATCCCCGGCGTGGGCCGCCAGCTTGCGCTGCTGAGCGGGTAGGCGGTTGCGATCCATTCGTGGGCGTCGCGCAGCTGCTGCCAGCTGCCCTCGCCGCGCTCGCTGGCCCAGTGCAGCAGGAGGTCGGCGGTCATGGCTCGAGGACGAGCTCGGCGCTGTCCATGTAGGTGTCCCAGAGCGCGTTGGCGATCGGGTCGACGGGGGGCTGCCATTCGAGGATCGTGGTGGCCCATGCCGACATCGCGTGCGTGCGCTCACGCGGAATGGGGGCGGGCTCTTGGGCGGTGCGAAGCCTGGCCGTCTGCGTCGGGGCGAGGTGGCGCTCGGTCAGCACCCAGACGACGGCGTAGCTGGGGGTCAGCTCGAACACGCGGTACTGCAGATCCGCGATCTTCATCCAAGCCGGCTTAGCCGGTGCGGGCGGCACCCAGGTGATCTGCCCGGGCGCTGCGCCGAGCAGGATGCAGGCCTTGGCGGCGACCGGGAGCACGACCGGGCGCTGCGCCGTCGTGGCCGCGTCGCCCGTCGGCGTGCCGGCGCTCGGCTCGAGGATCGTCGCGCCAACTATGACGACCGCGTCGGGCGTCGCGCTGACGGCGGCCGCGTCGAGCGTGCGCGCCGTGATCGCCTGCTCGTCGCGGGCCACGATGTGTCCCAGCGGCCGGCTGACGGCTGGGATGACCTGGCCGGTCGTGCGCTGCGTCGAGAAGGCACGAGAGATTGGCCCGACGTGCAGCTCGTGGGCGCCCTCGTCGAGCTCCAGCTGGCAGAGGTGCAGTAGGTCGCCCTGGACGGCCTGGGGGATGCCGTCGACGGTGACGTCGAGCAGCGCGAGGTCCTCGCCCTCCGGGAGCCAGAGGTCCGGCTCGCCGCCGGTGAGGTAGACATCGCTTCCGCGTGGCAGCGGAAGGCCGCCGCTGACGGACAGGCGGATCTGATGGCGGGGCCTGAGCGCACCCAGGCCATCGCCTGCGGGACCGGACGCGTCGTCGACGATGACGTCGCGCGCCAGGCGCCAGCCGGGCGGGGCGATGCCCTGCCGGTCGATCCATGACCATCCGGTGGTGGCGCTGGCTGGTCGTGCGTTGTCGCGCAGGAACGCCTCGACCCGTCCTGCGATGTCGTCGCGTACGAGCAGCCAGGCCTGCTCGCCGGGTCGCAGGCGACCCGTTGATGCCCATGTCCCGAGCTCTGGGTGCTTGTGCAGGACGTGGATCGGTGCCGGCGCGAGGCGCAGGACGCGCCCCTCGGAGGCGATCGTGACGCCGTTGCTGAGGGCGGGTGCCGTCAGGCCGAACGGAATGCGATACCAGCCGCCGGCGTGCTCGTTGGCGTCGTCGGCGACGAGCACGACGTCGTGACCGCTGCGCTCGGCGTGCAGCGCCGGAGGAAATCCCGGGGGGCTCTCGCCCACCGGTCCGATCTCGGGTCGTGGGAATGTGCGCAGCGTGAGCAGGAT
>JBPCJA010000129.1:0-15629 GCA_051005755.1 Solirubrobacteraceae bacterium | reverse complement strand
TGATGCTCCCTCCGGGGGCCGTGATCGTCGGGCCCTTCTCGACCGTCGTGTCGCAGCCGGTGTAGGTCTGCGCGTCCGTGAAGCACGACTCCATCTGCGAGACGACGTTACGAGCGTCGGACTTCGCGGAGGAGTCCTGCGCCTTGGCGCGCTGGCCGAGGAACGTCGGCAGCGCGATCGCGGCGAGGATGCCGATGATCAGGATGACGACGAGAAGCTCGATGAGCGTGAAGCCCGACTCGTTCTGTGCGCGGGTGCGCAGGTTCTGCAGCATGAGCGATCCCTCCAGGATCCGGATGACGTGAACGGCGGTCATCGGTGCCCGCCGAACGACGGGCACAGGATCCGCCGAGGTTCTGGACGAATCGCTCATCAAGCCCGCAGGCCCCCAGATGCACGGGCCCCGTGTTCGTCGTCCAGCCAGCTGCACCCGCTGGACGCGTGTACGACCCCGCGCGCGCTACGCCGGGGCGCTGCCGGCGAGCCGGTAAGCCTGGGCGTCGTGCCGGTAAGCCTGGGCGTCGTGCCCGGGAATCTGCGTCCCGCCACCTTCGCACCAGGGGCAGACGACATGCGACGGCGCACCTCCGAGATGCGACACCACCTGCCCCGTACCCCTGCACGGCTGGCATGGAGCGGGAGGGGCGGGCTCTCGTTCGTCGGCGTCCGCCATGCGGCGTGCCACGCTAGCAGCGCCCGGAATCGCAGGGCTGCGAATTCCTGCACGTGCCTTTGCGTCAATCCGCAGCCCACTCCTGCTAGAAGTCGCCGGCGCACGGCTGGACTTGCACTCGCAGCAACGGCACAATGCGGTGCATGCCGGCGGGTAAGGATGCCAACGGAAACCTCGCGTGCTCGCGTTGGAGCGCGTGAACCCATGAACACTTCGCGGCGGGGAGCGCTGGTGAAGATGCTCGTCTGCGTCCTGCTCGTCGCTGCGCTTGCCGTGCAGCCCGCTCTCGGAGGTGACCGCAACGGCACGACGGAGAACCGCGGTCAGCAGGTCGCGTTGAGCGTCGCGGCCGCCGTCGCGCCCTCGACCCCCGCGCCCGCCAAGCCTGTCACGCCTCCCGCCACGGCCGATCCCGCGCCCGTGCCGCCCGCACCGGCCACCGCCGGCGGACCCGAGGACGGAGACAACGGTGTGCCGCCGCCGGCAGCCGCGAGTCCGGCTTCGAAAGAGCTCGCTCCTGCGTCTGCTCCGCCCGCGGCTGAGCAGCCCCTTCGGACGCCCACGGCGCCCGATGCCGCGCTCCCGACCACGCCGGCTGGCAAGCCTGCCGTCCCCGCGCCGACGGCCGAGCACGAGACCGTCCAGTCCGATGCCCCCATCGTGACGTCCCCGCCGCCCGATACGGCTGCCAACGCCGCAGCGCTCGTGCCGCCGACCGCCATCCCCGCCGGGACGACCCCGAGCGGCGAGACCTCGGGCGCCGACAGCCGCCGGGGCGGCTCCGCGCAGCCGCCCCGCTCGGATGCGAGCCGCGCGCGAACGCGGGCCGTGAACACCGCGACCGACCGGACCACCGGCGGCACGGCGCCGGCCACCGCGCTCAGCGAGCCGCTGCGCACGCCGGCGACGGCGGCGATCGCGCGCGTGGGCGTGCGCCCGACCGGCGCCGTCTCGACGTCGCGGCCACGCCCGGCGGACGACGGCGCCATCAAGCCACTCGACCGGACCTCGACGGTCGCGCGGGTCCTGCGCATCGCCGTCGTCATCCCGACCTGGATGTGGATCGCGCTCGGCGCGCTCGGCGGACTCGTCCTGCTGCTCGGCGCGCACACGGTCCTCGCCGCGGCGCGCACGCGCCGCTTGCAGGGCCACCGCGAGAAGCTCATGGAGGACATCGGCCTGCTGCAGGAAGCGCTGCTGCCCGCGGTCCCGCCACGGATGGGCGCGCTGCTGACGACCGTCGCCTACCGGCCGGCCGACGGTCCCGCCGCCGGCGGCGACTTCTACGACCTGTTCGCGCTGGCCGACGGGCGTGTCGGCCTCCTGCTCGGCGACGTCTCCGGCCACGGGCGCCAGGCGCTCGCCAAGACGACGCTCGTGCGTTTCAGCGTCCGGGCGCATCTCGAGGCCGGCATGTCCCCGCGCGAGGCGATCTCGATCGCCGGGCGCTCGCTCGACGGGCGCCTCGCCGACGACTTCTCGACCGTCCTTGCCGCGATCCACGATCCGTCCAAGGGCACGCTCACGTACTCGAGCGCCGGCCACCCGCCCCCGCTCGTCCTCGGTCCGTCCGCGCACCCGGCGGTGACCGCCTCCTCCTCCCCGCCGATCGGCGTCGGCTTCCCGACCGGCCAGCGCCAGACGGTGCTGCCGATGCCCGAGGGCACGACCGTCGCCATCTACTCCGACGGCCTGCTCGAGGCGCGGATCGACGGCCAGCCCCTCGGTGGCGAACGCCTGGCGGCATGGCTCGCAGATCTCGGTCCCGATGCGACCGCCAAGCAGTTGCTCGACCTCGTCGTGCAGCGCGCCGACCGCGTGCCCGACGACCTGGCAGCCGTCGTCCTGCATGCCGCGTCGGGCGCGACGGCGCCGGCCTCGCGCATCGAGCAGCTCAAGCTCGACGTGCTCGACGTCGACGGCCCGGATCTCGACGGCTTCCTGAAGGCCGCCGGTGTCTCCAAGGCCGACCGCGTGATCGTCGGCCGGCGCGTGAGCGAGCAGCTCGCGATCACCGGCGGGGTCTTCGTCGAGGTCCGCGCCGGTGAGCACCCGACGGTCAGCGTGTGGCCGATCGGCGACAGCGCCGCCGCCGCCACGCGCGAGAGCGCCCGGGCCCGCTGACGGCGATCGCCGCCGCCGGCCGCTACGCCCCGTCGCCGACGGGGACGCTGCACCTCGGCAACCTGCGCACCGCGCTGCTGGCCTGGCTGTTCGCACGCTCGCAGGAAGCCGCGTTCATCGTCCGCGTGGAAGACCTCGACACTGGGCGCGTGCAGCCGGGACTCGCCGAGGCGCAGCTCGACGACCTCGCCGACCTCGGGCTGGACTGGGACGGTCCCGTCGTCCGCCAGTCCGAGCGGCTCGAGCGCTACGACGACGCGCTGCACCGCCTCGACGCGGACGGCCTGCTGTATTCCTGCTACTGCACGCGAGCCGAGATCCGAGAGGCCGCCTCGGCGCCGCACGGCCCGCTGCCGGAAGGCGCCTACCCGGGAACGTGCCGCGAGCTCACGGCGCGCCAGCGCGGCGAACGGGAGCGTGCCGGGCGTCCGCCGGCATTGCGCCTGCGTTCCTGCGGCGCGCTCGTCGCGTTCACCGACCGCCTGCTCGGCGAGCACCGCGCGGTCGTCGACGACCTCGTCGTGCGGCGCAACGACGGCGCCGCGGCGTACAATCTCGCCGTAGTGGTGGACGACACAGCCCAGGGGGTCGGTCAGGTCGTGCGCGGAGCCGACCTGCTTGAGACGACCGCGCGCCAGCTGCACGTCCGCGCGCTGCTCGGCGGGCCCGACGTCATGCACGCACACGTCCCGCTCGTGCTCGGCCCCGACGGCGCCCGGCTCGCCAAGCGCCACGGAGCCGTCACACTCGCCCGACGCGCCGCGGCCGGGCAGTCGCCGCTGCAGGTGCGTTCCGAGCTCGCCGCCTCCGTCGGACTTGCCGAGCCCGGCGAGCAGCCGTCGCTCGACGAGCTCCTCGCGCGCTTCGATCCGCACGCCCTGCCGCGCGAGCCGACGGTGCTGGGCGCATGATCGTCCGCTACGGTCCGTTCGTGCTCGCCGGGATCGCGGCGATCGCCGCGATCGTGCTGAACCCGAGCTTCACCGGCGTCGTCTACGCGCTCCTGGTCATCGTCGGCGCCTGCATCGTCTGGCTGCTGCGCGTGCTCTACGACAACGAGATCGAGCGCGACCGCCACGGGAAGTAGCTGCCTGAGCGGCGTGTACTAAGGTCGCGCGCACCGTGAGCGACCTGGCCGGCACCGGCGACATCGAAGACCTGGCCGAGCTGGCGCGTGCGGGTGGGCGACTCGGGATCGACACGGAGTTCATGGGCGAGGGGCGCTATCGGACGCTGTTGTGCCTCGTGCAGGTCGCCGTCGAGGTCGACGGCGACATCCGGATCGAGGTCATCGACCCGCTTGACGACGCCGTCGACCCCACCGCGCTCGCCGAGGTCCTCGCCGACCCGGCCGTCGAGATCGTCATGCACGCGGGGCGCCAGGACGTCGCGCTGCTGCGCCGCGTGTGGGAGACCGACATCACGAACCTCTTCGACACCCAGCTCGCCGCCGGCTTCGCGGGCATGCGCGCCCAGCTCGGCTACGAGCCGCTCCTGCACGAGCTGCTCGGCGTGCGCCTGAGCAAGAGCGCGAGCTTCACGCGCTGGGACGCGCGCCCGCTGAGCGACGAGCAGATCGACTACGCGCGCGACGACGTGCGTCACATCCTGCAGGCCACGAGCGCGCTGCAGGAGCGCCTGGCGGCGCGCGGTCGGCTGAAGTGGGCGCGCGAGGAGTGCCTCGCGCTCGCGACCGCCACAGACGACCGCGATCCGGACCTCATCTTCGCGCGCCTGCCACGCGTGAACTCCCTGGACCCCAAGCTCCGCGCGATTGCTCGCGAGCTCGTCGAGTGGCGCGAGGAGACCGCCCGCAGCCAGGACCGGCCGATCCCCGCCGTGCTCAGCGACGCCGCGCTCATCGAGGTCGCCAAGCGGCGCCCGAGTGCGATGGCCCAGCTCGAGCAGATCCGCGGCATCAACGAGGCGACGCTGCGCCGTCGCGGCCGCGCGATCCTCGCCGCCGTCGAGCGCGGGCGCGAGCGGCCGCCGATCCCGGTCGAGGGCGAGCGGCCGGCCCAGCCGAACGCGCTCGACGCCCCGGTCATCTCGCTCGCCGAGGCGCTCGTGCGCACCCGCGCGCTCGAGGAGGAGCTCGCCTACGAGCTCATCGCCGCACGCGCCGACCTGCAGGCGATCGTGCTCGCGATGCGTGACGGCTCAGCGCCGCCGGACGTCCGCACGCTCCAGGGCTGGCGCCGCGAGGTCGTCGGCGACGAGCTGCTGGAGCTGCTCGCCGGCAGGCGCTCGCTGACCGTCGGGCCGGACCGCCACGTCGCCGTCGCCGAGCGCTGAGGAGCCCCGGCCGGGGACTGAGGAGCCGCCGCGCAGGATCGTCTACGCGGCCGCGACGACGGCCTGGCGCACGGCCTCGCGCAGCTGCGCCGGCTTGGCGGCCTTCGGCATCCAGCCATCGGTATCGAGGCGCTTGGCCTCCTTCTCGAGGCTGAACGGCGGCATGTTGGAGATGAGCACGATCGCCGTCTCGGGGGAGCGCTCGCGAATCTGGCGGATGAGCACGGCCGGCTCGGGCACGTCGGGCAGGACGAGATCGAGCAGGAGGACGTGCGGCCGGCACGCCGAGAGGTCCGCGAGACCCTCCTGGCCCGTGCTCGTCGCCGAGACGACCTCGATGTCACCGTCCTCCTCCAGCACATGGCGCAGGAAGAACTTGACCGCGCGAGCGTCGTCGCAGACCGCTACCCGGATCGTTTCGTCCATCCGCTTTCAGGCTACAGGAGGCCCTGCGCGCGCAGGAACTGCCTAGCCACTTCGCCCGGCGTGCGCCGGCCGACGACAACCGCGCGGTTCATCATCCGCATCGCGACGGTCGTGAGCTTCGCGCTGACCGCGTCGATCGCCTTTCGCAGCCCACGGCCATGCGCCGCGAGCACCTTCTTGCTGATGATCGGCGCGACGTGGCCGGAGGCGAACAGCCCGCGCGGATCGGCGAGCACAACGTACTTGTCGCCGACGAGCTGGCTGTCGGTCGTGAAGACGAGGGCGACGTCGGCGCGCCCGGAGTCCAGTGCCGCGTAGCGGCGGTCGGCCAGCGGGAGGAACCGCAGCCTGCGGACGCTGTAGATGTCCTTGAGCCCGACGAGCCCCTCGTAGCGTGAGCGAAACTCCTTCGGAGCGGCGATCCTCGGCCTGGGGGACAACCGCCTGAGATCGGCGATGCTGCGGACGCCCTTGCGTCTGGCGAACGCCGGCGTGACGGCCAGCGCGTTGGAGTCGCTGAACGGGGTCGGCGTCAGCAGCGTGAAGCCGCGGCGCTCCTCGTATTTCTGCGCGAGCCGGTAGGCGGCGTCGGAGCTGCTCGGGCGCATCGTGTTGTTGGCGACCTCCGACAGCAGCACGCCGATGTACTCCGGGTACATGTCCAGCGCGCCGTTGCCGAGCGCCTGGTGGATGATCTCCGAGCTGCCGATGTCGGGCGTGAGCTCGACATCGAACCCCTCGGCCTCCAGCGCCTGGCCGTAGAGCTCGCCGAGGATGAACTGCTCGGGGAAGTCCTTCGTGCCGATCCGAATAGGGGTCGATGACGGGGTCGGAGCAGTGGCCGTCGTCGTGGCCGTCGTCGTCGCCGTGTCATCGCCGCCGCAGGCGCCGAGGCCGACGGCGAGCGCCGCCAGGATCGCGACGCCGATGGCCCGCAGGAGCGTCATTCCTCACGCGCCCGCCCGGGCTGCTTCAGGGCTTGCGTCGCGACCTTCTCCGCCTGCTCGGTCCCCGGCAGCGTGAAGTAGAAGACGCTGCCCTCGCCGCGACTGCTCGAGACCCAGATCCGTCCGCCGTGCTGGTCGATGATGCGCTCGCAGACTGCCAGGCCGATGCCCGTTCCGGGGTATTCCTCCTCCCCATGGAGGCGCTGGAAGGGCTGGAAGATGCGCTGGATGTGCTCTGGGTTCATGCCGATGCCGTTGTCCCGCACCGAGAAGCGCCACAGCCCGTTATCGCGCTTGGCCTCGATCCTCACCTTCGGCTTCCCCTCCCGGTTGAACTTCACCGCGTTTCCCACGAGGTTCTGAAAGACGCGGCACAGGTTTGCACGATCGGCGAGCACGACCGGCAGATCCCCGACGTCGACCTGCGCACCGGTCTGCTCGATCGTCCCCGTGAGCCTCTCGAGCGCCTCGCCGACGACGACCGCTCCAGGCACTTCCTCGAGGGACAGCTCGCCGCGGCCGGCGCGCGAGTACTCGAGCAGGTCGCGGATGAGCGCCCGCGCCTGCTGGGTCGCGTCGCGAATCCCGTCGACGAGGTCAGGCTCGCCGTCGCGCTCGGCGCCACGCCGGCGCTCGAGCAGCTCGGCATACATCGAGATCGTCGTGAGCGGCGCCTGCAGGTCGTGTGAGGTGACGGAGGCGAACTGCTCGAGTTCGGCGTTGGAGCGCGTGAGCTCGGCGTTCGAGCGCTCGAGCTCTGCGCGGCCGCGTGCCAGCGAGTCAGCCATCGCGTTGAAGCCGTGCGCGAGATCTCCCAGCTCGTCCTCGCGCTCCTCGGGGACCCTCGTGTGGAGCTCGCCCGCGGCGAGCCGGCCGGTCGCCTCGGCGACGGTGAGCACCGGGCGCACGATCGACCGGCGCAGGTACAGCGTGAAGCCGACGACGACGGCGAGGACGAACGCCAGCGCACCGATCCCGAACGTCTGCGCACGCGCGGAGCTCTGCTTGGCATCGTCCTGGCGGGTGGTGATGACCTCCCGCTCGCGCTGGTAGAGGGCTGCGAACTCCACGCTGATCGGCTCGAGCCGGCGCTGGCGTTCGTCGTTGGTCAACAGTTGGCTGCGAGCGCGCTCGATATTCGACCGCGCCAGACCGATGATGGACCTCGCCCAGAAGTCGATGTAGTGCTTGATGTCCTCGGCGATCCTGCTGACCCGCCGCCGCTGGGCCACATCCGGCGACGCGAGCCGCGCGAGCGCACGCTGCTGTCGGGGGTACTGCCGCAGCGCCTCCCTCACCGGCACCAGGAGCCTCTCCTGCGCGCTGGCGACGTAGGCACGCAGGCCGTTCTCGATCGTGATCAGGGAGTTCTCCAGCTGCGTGCCGGCAGCGAGCGCCTCCTGCGAGCGCGACGCCGTCTGCGCCGCGTCGCGCTGGCTCGTCACCGCGACGATGAGCACGACGAGCGCAAGCCCAACCAGAACGGAGGCCGCGGCGCTGAGCGCCACGACCCGCGTGGTGATCCGTGTCCTGAACGTCCGTCGCAGGGGTCAGCTCGTCTTTCGGGGCCCGGAGAGAATACCCCGGGGCCCCGGAGGCGGCGCGACCCTTCTCTGCGGAGCTACGTTTCCAGCTGCGGCTCGCGGATGACCCGCGGCAGCCGCTGCAACCGGCGTGGCAGGTACCAGTTCCAATCGCCCAGGAGCTTCATCATCGCGGGCAGCAGGACCGCCCGCACGATCGTGGCGTCCAGCAGCACGGCGACCGCGAGGCCGACCCCCATCTGCTTGAACTCGACGGCGGTCAGCGTGGCGAAGATGGCGAAGACCGCCACCATGACGATCGCCGCGCTCGTCACGACGCCGGCCGTGGACTTGATGCCGTGCGCGACCGCGTCCTCGGTGCGCATGCCGCGGTCGAAGGCCTCGCGGATCCGGCTGAGGATGAACACGTGGTAGTCCATCGACAGCCCGAAGAGGATCACGAAGAGAAACAGCGGCAGCCAGGAGGTGATCGCGCCGGTCGACTCGAACCCCAGGAGCTGCTCGCCGTGGCCGTCCTGGAAGACCCAGACGAGCACGCCGTAGGCGGCGCCGACGGACAGGAGATTGAGCACGATCGCCTTGATCGGGATGACGAGCGACCGGAACGTCACGAGCAGCAGCAGGAACGCCATCGTCAGCACGAAGGCGAACACGATCGGCGCGTGACCCTTCATGAGGTCGTTGAAGTCCCTGCTCTGCGCCGTCTGGCCGCTGACCGACGCCTCGACGCCGCCGACACGGCCGAGCGTCGACGGGATGAGGTCCGTGCGCAGCGTCGTCAGCGCTCGCTCGGAGCGGGCGTCGGAGCCATCGCCGGCGAGCGGCAGCAGCACGCGCGCGACGCGCCTGTCGGGACTGACGTCCACCTGCACCGGCTGCTTCATCTCGCCGGTGGCCAGCGCGTCGCGCCGGAGGTCGGCGATCGCCGTGCGCACGGCCGGCGCGGTGACGTCGTCGGCCTGGATCGCGACGACGGCCGGCAGCGGTCCGCCGGGGAACGCCGCCTCGATGCGGTCGAACGTCTGCATGACCGGCAGGTCGCGCGGGAGCGTGTCGGTGCCCGGAACGCCGGTCTTGAGCGAGAACGCCGGGAACGCCAACACGAGCAGCAGGCCCGTGGCGACGGCTACCGAGATCTTCGGCCGCGCGAGGACGCGGTCGAGGATCGCGCCCCAGACCCGCGACTCGCCGTTGGACGAGCGCAGGCGGTGCAGGAACGGGACGCGTGCCTTGTCGACGCGGTCGCCGAGCTTGGACAGCAGCGCCGGCAGGACGGTGATCGACCCGATCATCGCGACCGCGACGACGATGATCGTGCCCGTCGCGAACGACGAGAACGTCGAGCTGCCGGTGAAGTACATGCCCGCCATCGCGACCATGACCGTGAAGCCGGAGATGAGCACCGCCCGGCCAGAGGTCGCCGCGGCGGCTTCGAGCGCCGCCTCGGCGCTGCGACCGGCCGCTCGCTCCTCGCGCTCCCGGCGCAGGTAGAAGAGGCAGTAGTCGACCCCGACGCGAGGTGATCGCCTGGTCGACCGGTGTCACCTGGCTCAGCAGGGAGACGAGCCCGATCGTGCCGCCGACCGCCGACAGCGCGAGCAACAGCGGCAGCCCGGCCGCGACGAGCGAGCCGAACGCCACGACGAGGATGAGCAGCGTGATCGGCAGCGACAGCGTCTCGGCCTTCTTGAAGTCGTCCTCGAAGACCTTGCTCAGCGCCTTGCCGGCGCTCGCGTCGCCGAACTGCTCGATGCGCAGGCCGGGATGGTCGGCGGCGACGGCGGCGACGGTCTTCAGAGGCGCGTCGACGCGGTCCTGGACGACGTCGAAGTCGCCGGCGAGCTGGAAGCTCACGAGCGCCGAGCGGTTGTCGCGGGAGATCTGGCCGGCGTTGCCGGGGGCGTACGGGCTCTTGACGTGCTCGACGTGCGGCGTGCGCTCCAGCCTGCGTTGCACGTCGGCCACGGCAGCGCGAAACGCTGGATCGCGCGTCGTGCCGGTCGCCGTCTGAACGAGCACCGTCTCCTCCGCGTGGCGCGGGAAGTGGTCGAAGATCGCCTTGTCGGCCCGGCCGGACTCGCCGGGGCCGTTCTCCTGCCAGGCGAACGTGTTCAGCCCGGCGGCGCCGCCGCCGACGACCGCGATCGCGACGAAGGCCAGCCAGCCGAAGATCGCGATCTTGCGGTGGCGGGCGCTCCAGCGCCCGGCGCGGGCGGCGAAGTTCTTGGATTGCATGGTTGACTCCTGGGCTGCGCGTGTCATGAACGGCAGCGTTCCAGCAGATGCTCGGCGCCGCGATGGTGCTGGCCGGAATGGCGTGGTTCGGTTCTCCCCCGGTCGGGTACGGGCTGCCGTATTGAGTCCACGGTGACAGCCCACGACAATCTGGACGTGTCCCCCACCGTCCTCATCGTCGACGACCACGCGGCCTTCCGTGCCGGCGTGCGTGCCCTGCTGGAGGCCGACGGCTACGACGTCGTGGGCGAGGCACCGGACGGCCAGGCGGGCCTCGACGCGGCGGGGGCCCTGAACCCGGACGTCGTCCTGCTCGACGTGCGCCTGCCGGACATGGACGGCTTCACCGTCGCCGGGCGGCTCGCAGCGTGCGGCTGCGGAGCGGCCGTCATCGTGACGTCGAGCTCCGACGACCCGCTCTACCGCGAGCGCGCCCAGAACAGCGGCGCCCGCGGCTTCGTGGCCAAGCACGACGTGTGCGGCGCCGCACTCGACCGCCTGCTGGGCTGAGGCCGAAATACCAATTTTCACCCGCCCGCAGCCGGCGCCGGCCGCCGGGAGGAGCTAGAGCGCGCCACCTCGACGGCCGGCCTGAAAGGCTTCGGGCATGCGCGTGGTGATCGCCGACGACTCCGTCCTGATGCGGGCGGGCCTCGCCCGTCTGCTGGAGGACGCCGGATTTGAGGTCGTCGCGCAGGCGTCCGATGCCGAGGACCTCCTGCGCAAGGTGCGCGCGCATCGTCCCTCGGTCGCCGTGACCGACATCCGGATGCCGCCGACGCAGACCGACGAGGGACTGCGCGCCGCGCAGCAGATTCGCAAGGAGATGCCCGAGGTGGGCGTGCTCGTCCTCTCCCAGTACATCGACGAGGGGTACGCCGTCGAGCTGCTGCAGGGCAGCGCGGAAGGCATCGGCTACCTGCTCAAGGACCGCGTCGCCGACGTCTCGACGTTCACCGATGCCCTGCGGCGCGTGGGCGAGGGCGGCTCGGCGCTCGATCCCGAAGTCGTCGCCCAGCTGCTTGGCCGCCGCCATGCCAACGACCCGCTCGACCGGCTGACCCCGCGCGAGCGCGAGGTCCTCGGGCACATGGCCGAGGGCCGCTCGAACGCCGCGATCGCGCGGGAGCTCGTCGTCACCGACCGGGCGATCGAGAAGCACGTCACGAGCATCTTCAGCAAGCTCGGGCTCTCGACGGTCGAGGACGGCCATCGGCGCGTGCTCGCGGTGCTCACCTACCTCGACCGCTGAGCCCCCTGGTCCTGCCCGACGACGGCCGCGCAGCCGGGGTGGGGCAAACCGTACCTCGACACACCAGCAGCCCCCATCGCCCGGGTCCCACCGCACTGGGAGGCTCGCTTCATGCACGCGATCCTCGTCGGCGGCGTAACACCAACAGCGCCGGCGGCGACCTGAGCTCGTGTCCGTGTCCATGTCCGTGTCCATGCTCTCTCCTCGTGCGCCGGCGGCGGTCGCCCTCCCCGACCGCCGCCGGCTGGCTCTGCGCCTTGCGCTCGTCGCGGCCGTCCTCGCCGCGCTCGGCGTCGCGGTCGCCTCGCTTCCCGGTCTCGGCGAGGTCCGCGACCGGCTCGCCGACGCGTCGCCGGCCTGGCTTGTCTTCGCGCTCCTGCTCCAGGCGGCCTCGTGTCTGGCGTTCGTCGCCGCCTTCCGCGGTGTCTTCTGCCGGCGCCTGCCGTGGCGCTTGAGCTACGAGGTCGGCATGGCCGCGCAGGGCACGAACGTGCTGCTGCCCTCCGGTGGCACCGGCGGGCTCGCGCTTGCCGCGTGGGCGCTGCGCCGCACCGGCATGCCGGCCGAGCGCCTCGCGCGCCGCACAGTCGCCTTCTACGTCCTGACGAGCTCGGTGAACTTCCTCACCGCGACGCTCGTCGGCAGCCTGCTCGCGCTCGGAGTCCTCTCGGGCGGGGGCTCGCTCCTGCTCACCGCCGGCCCGGCGACCGCCGCCGCGCTCGTCATCGTCGCGGTGCTCGCGCTGCCGCGACTGCTCGCGCGCGCCCGCCGGCGCCCGCGGACCGGGCGCGTCGGACGGGTCCTCGCGGTCGTCGAGTCCGCCCTGAGCGGCGGGATCGCCGACGCCCGCCTGCTCGTGCGCACGGGCAACCCGCAGATCCTCGCCGGCGCGGTCGGCTTCATGGTCCTGGACGTCGCCGCGCTCGGCGCAGCGTTCTCGGCGATCGGGGCGCTGCCGCCGGTCGGCGTCCTCCTGCTCGCGTATGTCATCGGCCAGCTCGGCGGCCTCGTCCCGGTTCCCGGCGGCGTCGGCGGCGCTGACGGCGGACTCATCGCCGCGCTCGTCCTCTACGGCACGCCGCTCAGCTCGGCCGCGGCGGCGGTGCTCGCCTACCGCGCATTCCAGCTCGGCCTGCCGGCGCTGCTCGGCGCGCTGGCGATCGTCCGGCTGCCGGCCGTCCTGCAGCGTTCGCCCGACGTCGGTGATCTCTGCACACCGGCGCCGGCCCGCTCCGCCCCCGCGCGCGTCGCGGTCGGCGGTGCCGCGGCGCACGCGTAGTCGTCAGGGCGCGCGCTCGCGCCGGCGCCCGGCGAGCACGGACGCCGCCAGCACCCCGCCGATCGCGCCGAAGAGGTGGGCCTGCCAGGAGATGCGCTCCTGCGGCAGCAGCCCCTGCAACAGCCCGAAGCCCCAGATCGCGACGACGACGACCCCGACCGCGAGCTCCGTCAGCCGCCTGCTGAACAGGCCGCGCGCGACGAGGTACGCCGCGTAGCCGAAGACGAGCCCGCTGGCGCCGAGATGGACGGTGTCCGGCGAGGCGACGAGCCACGTCCCCAGACCACTGACGACGCCGACGATGACCGTGACCACCGCGACCCGCACGAGCCCGCCGAGCGCGATCGCCGCGCCCATGACGGCGAACGGCACGGTGTTGGACACGAGGTGGCCGAAGCCGACGTGCAGGAACGGGGCAGAGACGATCTCCGGCAGCCCGTCGACGTCGCGCGGGTGGATGCCATAGGCGTCGAGTCGGCCGCCCGCGACGACGTCGACGACCTCGACAAGCCACATGAGCGCGACCATCGCGACGACGAGCAGGAGCGCGTTCGTACGGTCGGAGCCCAGGCGGTCGGCCATGCGCCCACCGTAGCGGCCGACGGGTCGGCGCCGCCGCACATACCGTTGTCGCCGTGGCAGACCTCGCGACCGACGATCCGCGCGGTGCGGCGTGGGAGGCGCGGCTGCGCCTCCCGATCCTGCTTGCCGCGCTCGCGGTGCTGGCGCTCGTCGCGCTCTCGCTCACGAGCCCGCACGGCGCCTGGCACGCCGTCGAGGTCATCGGCCACTGGACGGTGTGGGTGACGTTCGCCGTCGAGGTCGGCGTCATGCTCGCGGTCGTGCGCGACCGCCGGGCGTGGATTGGCGGCCACCGCTTCGAGCTGCTCGTCGTCGCGGTGTCCTCCCCGCTCGTGCCGCTCGCGCTCGCCGTCGCTCCGGCGCTTCGGCTGCTCGTCGTCGCCAAGGCGTTCAAGACGCTGAAGCTCGCGAAGGCGTCAAGCTCGCCAAGCTCGGCAAGAGCGTGCGGCTCGTGCGCCGCAAGCTCGCGCTGAGCGGCGCCGCGTCGCTCGCCTCGGGGTCCTTGCGCTCGCGCTCGCGGCGCTGACGGTCGTATCGATGTTGACCGCACGCGCGCCGCTCGCGGGTGGTGGGCAGACGGTCGCGCTCGTCGTCGCGGGGATGCTCGCGACGTTCGGGGTCGACCACCTGAGGGTGCGAGCCGCGCGATAGCCCTTGTGCGCGAGATGGGGTACAACGGCGGTCACCGAGTCGGGAGCACAGCGACGATGCACCACTGGTCTCAGTCCAGAACGAGCGTTGACACCATCAGCCGCTATGGCGAGCTGGCCGACCGCGGCGAGGATCCCGCCGCCGCCGCGAAGGCCTGGACCGCCGCCGGCTTCGACGACGAGGAGACGGCGAAATGGCTCGAGGCGCGCTGCTTCGACCCGCAGGCGGCGCGCAACCTTGCCGACCTCGCCGTCACCCCGGGCCAGGCGTCCAAGCGCACCCGCGACGGCCGCCGCGACTACATCGACACGATCGCCTTCAAGGTCGCCAGCGGCGACCTCTCCGCGCGCCAGGGAGCAGCCCGCGCCGGCTCGAGCCGATGACCGACGAGGACCGCCATCCCGCCGAGTGGCCGCACCCGAATGACCGCCCCTGCGCCGAGTGCGGCCACATCTGGTTCGTCGGCGAGCGCCGTCACGAGTACCTCGACCACAGCGCCGAGAGCCCCGAGGACGTCGAGGTGCTCTGCGTGCTGTGCCGCCAGCAGCGCGGGCTGGCACCGGCGCGGGAGTAGCGATCAAGCTCGCACTCCAACACCGCAAGGAGCGGCCCGACCTCAACGAGCGGCGTGATGCCCGTTCTGCGGTCACCAGCGCACCTCGACCCCGTACTCGCCGAAGTGTGCGTCGGTCGTGATGATCGGCAGGCGCTCGATCAGCGCCTGAACCACCAGGAGGCGGTCGAACGGATCAGCATGGTGCGTGGGGAGATCACGGACCTGCCAGGCGTGCTGCGCGCTGATCGGCAGCCAGGCGAACCCTTCCTCGGAGATCCGCTGCGGGAGATCGTCGGGCGCCCTGAGCTTGCCCAGGGAGCACTTGATGGCGATCTCCCAGACGCTGGCCGCGCTGACGAGCGGCTCGTTGGCCGGATCGGCGATCGCATCGCGTGCGGCAGACGACAGCTGCGGGTCGTCGGCCAGCCACCACAGCAGCGCGTGCGTGTCGACGAGCAGTCGGCTCACACGGTGTAGTCGGCGAGCTCGGCCGGCGTCTCGTCGAAGTCCTCGGCGATGACGATCTGTCCCTTCAGCGCTCCCGGGCTGCGGGGCGTCGTCGGGGCGTGGTAGGCGACGATCTTGGCGACCGGCGTGGGCCCGCGGCGCACGACGATCTCTTCGCCCGCCTCGGCGCGGGCAACCAGCCGCGAGAACTGAGTCTTCGCCTCATGGATCGAGACGGCGTCCATGTAGCGCATCGTAGCGGGCTTAGTCCGCTTAGGCATCTGACGAGTTCCGATCACGTGCCGACGCGTGCGAGACCGTCAAGTGGGGCTTATCGAAATGGTGACTTCGTCGGCGGGACGTCGAAGAACTCGCCACCCCGGACTCGATGGGCGTGCGCAGGAGACCTACCGGCGACTCGGCGTGCCGTTCCAGGTGGTCTGACCGGCCGCCTCGGCTCGCTGGCGCTCATGCGCACTGGCGATTGGCGAGTACGGGCTTTCCATCTCGGTGCAGTAGATTCTGGGTGTGTCGCGAGACGCGCCAAGGGCATCGGTCGACTATCCCGGCTCCTACGCCGACCTTCGGAGCTGGTTTCCGGATGACCGGGCGTGCCTG
>JBPCJA010000128.1:0-4920 GCA_051005755.1 Solirubrobacteraceae bacterium | reverse complement strand
GGAGGCCCCCACACCAAACTAACCTCGGGCTCTAAGGCACCATAGAGAGCGGGGCGTCAGGCAGGCGACCCCGCAATCATCCCCATTTTCACCCGCCCCGAGCGGCAAAGCCGCCAGGAGAACTAACGTGAAGATCATGGCCCGCGACGACCCGTCCGCCGTCGAAGGCGCCGTCGACCTGCTGAGCAGCTCGGGCACCGGACCACTATGGGGAATGGCGAGCACGGACCTGAACGCCACGCTGCTGGCGTGGCCGCCGGGTCACGAGGTGGCCGAGCACGTCAACGCGGAGCTCGACGTGCTCGTCACCGTGCTGAGCGGGCGGGGCACCGTGATCATCGAGGGCGAACCCCATGACCTGGCGGCGGGCAGCGCGATCCTCGTCCCCCGTGGCACACGTCGCCGCATCAAGGCCGGCGACACCGGTCTGCGCTACCTCTCGGTCCACCGGCGCCGCGGGCCGTTGCAGATCCATGCGGCACCGAAAGGCTGACGAGCGACGAGCGCAACATCGGCTTCACTCACCGCGCCGATCGCCCACGGCCGGCGAGCTTTTCCGGCACGCTGCTCGAGCTTGCGCACCGGAGCACTGCCCGCGGGGGTCCAGTGAGATCGTTCAACCGTCGCGGCCCATCGGGTAACGTCAAACACGATGGCAGACGTCAATCCCGTGTCGCCATGGTGGATGCGACCTTCGGCGCCCGGTCCGCTCAAGGCGACGCTGGGAGCTCATGCAGCCCTGCTCCTTCCGGTGGCGCTGGGAGCCGCGTTGGACTGGCCGTGGTGGCTGGCCTTCGTCCTCCTTATTCCGGGCCTTGCCCTGCACACCCGCCTTGGATTGTTGGGTGCGCAAGCCCGCGGTCTTCGGTCGCCGTCTGAAACGCCGCGCGCGTTGAAGCTGGTCATGGGTGCCTGGGGCGCAGCCGTCGGGGCCATCGCGGCCAACGTGCTCGATGAGCGCTACATCGGGCTGGCGGTCGTTGTCGCCGTCGTCTCAGCCGACTTGGCGGCGCGGCTGTGGTGGAGACACCACGACGGCGTCCGGCTCGCCGGCAGCCAGGGCGCCTGAGCTGACACGAACCGGCAGCCCGTGTCGCCCGCTAGAAGACGATCGTCCTGCCTGCCTCGGCGGCCTGCTCGCGCGTGTAGGCGACGCCGTCGACCTTCAGGCCCGTGGGATCGAGCAGCGTGACGACCCCGCCGCGGTTGGGCAGCACGACCGCCGGCGCGAGCTGCACCCGCAGCGTCTCGCCGGCGGCGACCGTGCCCGCGAGCTTCATCGTGTGCTTGTCGCGGTCGGCGAGCTTCCAGCCGGCGAGATCGATTGCGCGGGCGGTCGTGTTGAGCAGCGTGACGAACTCCGTCTCCGGCGTCTCGACGGTGTTGACGAGCGCCGCGACGATGCGGACGGTGCCATCGGGTGCGCCGGCGCCGACGGGCGCCGTCGGCGGCTCAGCCGGGATCTGGTGGCCGGTGGCGTCGTCGGTGTGCCAGGTCTGCGACTGGAACTTCAGGAAGATCGCAACCCACTGCTCCTGTGCCGGAAAGTGCAGCAGCAGCGCACCGTCCTGGTAGACGCCGTCGTCGCGGACGAACTGGCCGACGTTGGCCTGGTTCATGTGGATGTCGTGGACGCCATTGCCGGGAACGAAGCCGAAGATCTTGTCCGTCTTGCCCTGCTCGGGACCCCACCGCTCGCCGAACGCGTAGACGGTGGCCTGCTCGTCGGCGATCGCCCGGCGCACGTAGTGCGCGAGCTTCTCGTTGAGGTCGTTGTCCGGGCCTGGCACGTTGAACGGAAGCCGGCGCAGGTCGTCGCGGTTGAAGAGGTTGCCGCGGATGAAGTCCAGCGCGGCGCCGCCCGGCTCGTGCTCCAGGGCATTCCAGCCGGCCGGCAGCACCGCGACGGCGTCCAGGACGGGATGGCGGAAGTTCGAGTCGAAGAGGTACTCGAGCTCGGACGGATGCAACCTCGACTCGACGTTGACGGCGATGCGGTAATGCGTCGCGCCGTCGACGACGTGCAGCTGGAAGTGGGCGTTGGCACCGGAGGCGAGCCGGTGATCGATGACGCTCCCGCGCAGCACGCCGTAGTTCCTCAGGGGCATACGGTGACGCTACGCCGCAGGTGAACGCAGCTGTATGCCTTTGCTCACAGTGTCGTGAACGGTCCCGCGATCATCGCTCCAGGCGAGCCAGGTCGCTGCGGAGGACGCACGCCGCGCTGGCGGGGATCCGAACGGCATCGATGAGGGGGGACCGAGCGTCGCCGCGGCGCGGGAGGCGCGTCGCGCTGGCGGAATCCGAACGGCATCGATGAGGGAGGACAGACCGTCGCCGCGGCGCGGGCCGCGCGTCGTCGGTTGCAGCGGGAGCATGCAGAAGTGACGGATGGACGGTCCGCGGCAGACAAGGCGTCACTCCTGCACGTATGTCATGCCGAAGTGACCGCGGCTCGTGGACGACTCGTCCAAGCGTCACTTGTGCATGTGCCAATGGGCCCGAGCCTCCCCTCGATGCCGATCCACGCCCCGCGATCGGCAAGCGTGGCCGCGCCGGCGCCAAAGCCAGCCGGCCAAGCCGTCGAGTGGCTGGCCATGTGGCTCGTCCCGGACGATCTCGATGGGATCGGACCGCTCAGCGAGTCGCCTGCCCCGCATTCCACGACTGCGAACGATCCCAGACGTAGCGCTGCTCCCAGACCACGGCCTGGGTAGTCAGCCCTTCTTGCGGGCCACGGCGCGCTTGAGCTGGTCCTTGTTCATCTTCGACCGGCCGTCGATGCCGAGCTGGCGCGCCTCGTTGTAGAGCTGGTCGCGCGTCGGCCCCTTCGGCCGGTTCGTGCCCGACCGCAGCCCGCCGCGCCGGCCCGACGAGATGTCCTGCGTCGACGTGCGCGAGCGCGTGCGCGACTCGCCCGCGCGGGCACGCTCCTTGTTGACCGTTCGCGCCGCGATCTCCTCGGCCTCGTCCTCGGAGCGGCCCTGATCGAGCTCGCTGTCCTTGATGTGCTCGTACTGGCGGGCGCGCTTGGAGCCCTTCGTGACGCCGCGAGGTGGCATGGTTCGCTCCTTTCGTCGGTTGCGGAAGCTCTGTACCCATTAGCGGCGCCGGCCGCGCACGACGTGGAGCTCCTCCTCGTCGGTGGGCCCGATGAGCCCGCGGGCGCGCAGCGCGTCGGCGCGGGTGGACAGCAGTGGTCCCAGCGGGCCGCGGCGGCGCGCGACGACGTCCGCGCGCAGGCCGACGGCCTCGAGCGCGTCGAGGGTGCGCCCGAGCCCGTTGACCGAGGACTGCATGAGCAGGACCGTGCCGCCCGGACGCAGGTGGTCGGCGACCTGCGCGCAGATGCGCTCGAGCAGGCGGCGGCCGTCGCAGCCGCCCTCCCAGGCGCGTGCAGCGCCGCGGACGGGCAGCCGCCGGCCCACCTGCGGGTCAGACGCCGGGAGGTAGGGCGGATTGGAGACGACGATGTCGAACCGCCGGTCGTGGACGGGGGCGAAGAGGTCGCCGCGGCGAGGCTCGACGCGGGCCCCGTTGAGCCGCGCGTTCAGCCGCGCGCACGCCAGCGCGCGCCGGGAGACGTCGACGGCGGTGACGCTGCGTGCGCCCCCGCGCGCGGCCGCCACCGCGATCGCGCCACTGCCCGTGCCGAGATCGAGCACCTCGGCGCCCTCCAGCCCCGCCTGCGCCGTGAGCACTTCGGCGAGCAGCCACGTGTCGCTGCGCGGCGCGAAGACGCCCCGGATGGTGATGATTCGCACGACGCGGGTATGCCGTCTCGGGCACCGGCGCAAACATGAGCACTCCGCGAGCCATCAGCATCCGCGAGCCGACCCTTCATCCGCCTGCGCCGCCGCCGGTCGCCGCGGGTCTGCGCGCGGCGTTCGAGATGCCGCGGCCGTGCACGGTCGGCTTGGAGGAGGAGCTCATGCTCCTGCACCCGCAGACGCTTGACCTCGCGCCGTACGCCCGCCGTGCGCTGGAGGCGCTCGGTGGCGACGAGCGCTTCAAGCTCGAGCTGCCGGCTGCCCAGCTGGAGAGCGTCACCTTGCCCACGTTCACGGTCGCCGGCGCCGCCCGGGCGCTGCGCGACGCCCGCCACGACATCGCCGCCGCGCTGCGAGGCAACGCGCTCGTCGCCGGTGCCGGCGCGCACCCGTTCGCGGCGGCGCTCGGGGAGCTCGTCGACAGCCCGCGCCACGAGGCGCTCAGAGCCGAGTTCGCGAGCATCGCGCGCCGCCAGCTCGTCTTCGGCCTCCACGTCCACGTCGCCGTCGCCGGCGCTGATCGCGCCGTCGCCGTGCACGATGCGCTGCGCTCCTATCTCCCCGACCTCGCGGCGCTCGGCGCCAACGCGCCCTTCCACGAGGGACGCGACAGCGGCCTGGCCTCGGTGCGGCCGACGATCTGCTCGATGCTGCCGCGCCAGGGCGTCCCGCCCGTGCTCGGGAGCTGGGAGGCGTACGAGGACGCACTGCGCTGGGGCGCCCGTGCCCGCGCGCTGCCCGACTCGCGCCGCTGGTGGTGGGAGCTGCGGCTGCACCCGGTCCTCGGCACGATCGAGGTGCGCGTCGTCGACACGCAGACGACGAACGCCGAGACGGCGGCCATGGCGGCGGTGGTCCACGCCCTCGTCGCCTGGCTCGCCGAGCGCCACGCTGCCGGGGAGCGGCTGGCGGTCGCGCCGACGTGGCGGATCGCCGAGAACCGCTGGTGGGCCGCCCGCGATGGCCTCGACGCGCAGCTCGCGGATCTCGAGACCGGGACGCGCGCGCCGGTGCGCGAGCGCCTGGCGCGGCTGCTTGACGAGCTCGCGGAGACCGCGCGGCGGGTCGGCTGCGACGCCGAGCTGGAGCTCGCGCGCACGCTCGTCGACGGCGCCGGCGGGAGGGGGGGGGGGGGGGGGGGGGGGGGGGG
>JBPCJA010000127.1:0-14952 GCA_051005755.1 Solirubrobacteraceae bacterium | reverse complement strand
GACGGGCCCGACGCGCCGGGCGCCGAGCGCTGACTCACTCGGCCTACGGCCCTCGCTCCTCAGCGCTCGGACCGCAATGACACAATGCGCAACGACAGGGGTGGTGCACTGACCCATTGAGGTCAAGGTCATATCTCGACAATCGATGAGATTGGGACGCTCCGCCCCGGGCCGAGCCCCCGACCGGCGCGACCCAACCCCTGGCCCGCGCCGTTGCCTTTGACGTTGCCGTTGACCGGCGCGCCGCCCCTACAGGTTGAAGATGTTCAGCCCCAGCCCGTCCAGCGCCTGCTGAGCCTCGCTGTTGAGGCGCGTGAGCTCGCCGTCGTAGACGAGCACGCCCATCGCGACCAGGACGATCCCCGACCCGATCTGGATCGCCGCGTAGTGGCGCTTGAAGAACGCGAACGAGCGCTGGGCGGCGGTGAAGGCGAGCGCCGAGAAGAGGAACGGCACCGCAAGCCCGGCCGAGTACACGCCCAGCAGCAGCGCCCCGCGGCCGCTGCCGGTCGAGTTCGCCGACAGCGTGAGGATGGCGCCGAGGGTCGGGCCGACGCACGGCGTCCAGGCGATCGCGAATGCCGCCCCGGCGACCACCGGGCCGCCGCTGCCCGCGCGCTCGATCAGGCCTGACGGCCGGAACTCGCGGTTGAGCCTGAGCACGAAAACCGACCCGATCAGCAGCACCCCCATGACCACGATCGAGATGCCCGCAACGCGATTGAGCATCGGCTTGTTGTCGAACAGGAACGACCCGATAGTGGTCGCGCTCAGCCCCAAGGAGATGAAGATCGCCGAGAACGTGGCGACGAACAGCAGGCTGCGGCCGACCGTGCGGCGGTCGAGCTTCGGGCCCGCGTCCGCACCGCCCTCCAGCCGTGTCCCCGTGACCGCCGCCAGGTAGCCGGGGACCAGCGGCAGGACGCACGGCGAGACGAACGAGACGAAGCCCGCGGCGAACGCAAGGACGAGGCTCGGCGAGTCGACCATCAGGCGCCCCCCAGCGCGTAGCGGCGGATCTCCTCCTCCAGCTTGGCCTGGCTCGCGTAGGCCCCGGCGTGGGTGTAGACGACCTTCCCGCGGGCGTCGTAGAACGCGGTCGTCGGCCAGGCCAGGCCGCCGGGGAAGAGGCGCGCGACGGCCGTCGAGGGGTCGAAGAAGCTCGGATAGGGCAGAGGCTTCTCGCGCAGGAACCTCAGCGCCGCGGGCCTGGCGTCCTGCGCGTCCACGCCCAGGAACGCCGCGCGGCCCCGGTAGCGGTCGGCGAGCGCGGCAAAGAAGGGGAACTCGAAGCGGCAAGGGCCGCACCACGACGCCCACTGGTTGACGACGACCGGATGGCCGCGCAAGCCCGCCAGCCGCGCGCCAAACGCCTGCGCCCCGCCGCCGAGCAGCTCGTTGGCCTCACGCCGCAGCGATGGCAAAGCGTCGCGGCCAGTGGGAGCGGACCCAGGCTGAACCGTCGCCGCCTCGTCGCTGCCGCAAGCCGCGAGCGTCATCGCGACGGCACCGACAGTGGCCGCGGAGAGCAGGCGTCGAAGGGGCAGCCGCATCACTACTACGAACCCTAGTACGACGCTGCGGCTGCGGCGTCAGGCCGGCGACGACATCGTCGGCGTTCCGGCCGGAGACGGGTTCCCCCGCGCCGAGAACCAGCGTGACACCACCGAGGCGCCATGCCCAGTCTGGGTCAGTCCGGCAACGACCTCGTCCGCGACCGCCCGGATCTGCGTCGCGGTCGTAGAGGACGTCGCGGCGGTGGTGACCGTGGAGAACGATCCCGATGAGCAGAGAAGGCCAGGAAGCGATCGCCGCAGTGGACGCACCACCGGCCGGTGGGCCCATAAGGGCTCGCGACTGAGCAACTGCCGGGATTCAGCGGGCCAGATGCCCACAGACACTGGGATGCAGACCGGTTCATCGCCTCACTTGCCAAGTCGTGAGCCCTAAGCGCCGTGCACACGTTCGCTCTTCGCCGACCTGGCGAGCTACACCGCGCCGACCGAGGCGCACGGCGATGAGCCTCCGGCCGGACACCGCGGCCGAGTTGGGGTGCTGGTAGGAATGCTGTCACCAGCACCAACCGGGTTGATCAGGCGGTCCCGATCGAGTGCTACTCAGCTCGTTAAGGCGCCGACGGGCCTCTTATGACCCGCTTGAGGTGACGGTGGCCTGGTGCGCCGGTGATCTGGACGCACGCCGGCGATCAGCCGCACACCGTCACCGATGCCGGCGGCGCCGGCCAGTCGTCGGGTGCCATCAACGGTCGCGTGTTCGTTGGCAACACCCCGACGATCGTCGCCGAGAGCGGCAAACGCATCCGCTGGTACGTCCTCAACCTCAACCTCAGCGAGCTGTGGCACGACGTCCACGTCCATGGGAAGCGTGTGCGAGGCCTCGCGCTCGGCAACAGACACGGCCTTCGTGCCGCACTGGCTGTATTGATCCGACGTCCAAGGTGTTCTCGGTCGCGGCCCGAAAAACCTCAAAGCTGTGCATTCGACTCTCCGGGTCAGGCGCGGCCTTGCCGGGCTGATCGACCCCGAGACAACGGTGTCCTCCGGGTCGAGGAACGCCCACGTTCAGATCGAGCTTGCGCTTCATTGGCTGCTTGGCGAGCTAAGATCTGCTACTCCTACACTCTGTAGGTATCGGCCTGAATGGTGCCGGGCAGCCGCGTTCGCGCCTTCGCCACCCCTCTCTGCCTAGCACGCACAGATCACGGGAGATCTCGGTTACTGCCATGCACCTGAAGTCTGCAAAAGTACCGTCAACTGCTACTCAGCCGATTAGCATTGCCGCTCGCTGCCTGTCGCCGGCGCGCGCGGTGGGCAACACACCAGTGCTCTGGATTGATGACCGGGTCACCGGCTCTCGGCACGGCTTTTGGGCCAAGCTCGAAGGGTTCAACCCGGGGGGAATCAAGGATCGTCCGGCCCTGCACATGGTCGCCAAGGCCAAGGAACGAGGCGAGCTCGCTGCCGGGGCGCTGATCGTCGAGTCCACCAGCGGAACGCTCGGGCTCGGGCTCGCCCTGGCCGGGATCGTGCACGACCATCCGGTCACAGTCGTTACCGACCCCGGGATGGAACCCATCGTGCAGCGTATGCTGGCCGCGCATGGCGCCCGCGTTGAGCTCGTCGCGCAACCGCACCCGTCCGGCGGCTGGCAGCAGGCACGACGCGACGGTGTCCACCAGCTCCTCGTCGCGCAACCCGGCGCCTGGTGCCCGGACCAGTACAACAACCCCGATAACGTTGCCGCATACGCCTCGCTGGCCGATGAACTCGTGGCCCAGCTGGGCCGGATCGACATCCTCGTGTGCTCGGTCGGTACCGGTGGCCACTCCGCAGGCGTCTTTCGGGTCCTGCAGCGCCACTTCCCGCACCTTCGCTTGATCGGGGTGGACACGATCGGATCGACGATCTTCGGGCAGCCTGCGACCTCACGCCTCATGCGTGGGTTGGGCTCGAGCATCTACCCCGGCAATGTGGACTACGACGCTTTTGACGAAGTGCACTGGGTCGCACCGCACGAAGCGGTGTGGACCTGCCGCGATCTGGCCGCGACTTACCATGCCACCGGCGGCTGGAGTGTCGGCGCGGTGGCGCTGGTGGCCATGTGGATTGCCCGCACACACGATCCCGAAGTTCGCGTCGTGGCTGTGTTTCCAGACGGTCCTCAGCGCTACTTCGACACCGTCTTCAACGACGAGTACTGCGCTCGCCATGGATTGCTGGACACGGCGCCACCAGCACAACCCGACACGATCTCCAGCACCGCCGATTGCGTCGTGGAGCACTGGACCCGCTGCGCCACGGTGACTCGGCCGACCGACGTCGTGCCGACGGCACCCGCGCCAAGCGGAGTGCGGCGGTGAGGCAGCTCGTCGGCCAATTCCGTTCCTTCAACCGGCCAAGTCGGCTACTCATGGTCGACCAGTTCACGATCAACGTGGGCTTCTACATGCTGATGCCGTATCTGGCCAGCTACCTGTCCGGGTCGCTCGGCCTGGCGACCTGGACGGTTGGACTCGTGCTCGGGATTCGAAACTTCTCCCAGCAGGGAATGTTTCTCGTCGGCGGCACGCTCGCCGATCGGTTTGGCTACAAACCGCTGATCGTCGCGGGGTGTGTGCTGCGAGTCGGCGGTTTTGCGTTGCTGGCAATCGTCGACTCGCTGCCGGGTCTGATCGTCGCGTTGGCAGCGACGGGTTTCGCCGGTGCGCTGTTCAACCCGGCGGTCCGGGCGTACCTCGCCGCCGATTCCGGGGAGCGACGGATCGAGGCCTTCGCCGTCTTCAATGTCTTCTACCAGGGTGGCATCCTGGCGGGTCCCGTCGTCGGCTTGGTCCTGACCGCAGTGGATTTCAGGCTCACCTGTCTGGTCGCGGCAGCGGTGTTCGCCGTCCTCTCCGTCATCTCGGTACGGGCGCTTCCCGCGCAAGCCACCATGGCCGACCGACCCGAGGGCCGAGACTCGACGCTGACGGGCTTGCGTACGGTGACGGCCAACCGGCCGTTCAAGCTGTTCGCGCTCGTCATGATTGGTTCCTACGTGTTGTCCTTCCAGATGTATCTCGCGCTGCCGATGGAAGCACACAGAATCGCTGGCTCCGGCGCGGCGGGCACCGCACTCATCACCGCGCTGTTCGTCGTTTCCGGCGGACTGGCGATCGTCGGCCAGGTGAAGATCACCAGCTGGTTGAAAGCCCGATGGTCACCCGGAACCTGCTTGGCGGCGGGCATGTCATTGATGGCACTGGCTTTCGTCGCACCAGGCGCTGCCGCCCGGACCGGGCCGGTCGTCGCCGCCATCGCCCTGGTGCTAAGCGCCGCAGTGCTGGCGCTTGGCACGGTCGCGGTCTTCCCATTTGAAATGGACACGATCGTGCGGTTCTCCGAGGGAAAGCTGGTCGCCACCCACTACGGGTTCTACAACACGGTGGTGGGCGTGGGGATTCTGCTGGGCAACCTGTTCACGGGCACTGTGTTCGACCTTGCCCGCTCGGCGGACTGGCCAGAACTTCCTTGGATTGGACTGGTCTTACTCGGCGCGGGATGCGCGATCGGTCTGCTGAGTCTGGACCGCGGTCGACGACTGGAAACAGCATCGGCGTTGACCTAATCCAGCGCTGCTGACAAGGATCGGGCCCATGGCCCGATCCTCGCGATCCTACCAACGCCTCAATGGTGGAGATCTCCTGGTCTGGGTGCGCACCCGCGAGCTGCCGACTCACAGTAACGACAGCGCGTCTGGGCGGTGGGCCGTGCCATGCCCGCGCGCGCGGCGCGCCAGCGGCGCGACGGCCGGCAGGGTGATCCGCAAGGCACGCGGGAATGCGGCCCGCGAGGACCGCGAGGCCGGCTGCGGCGACGGCAACGCCGACCGCAGTGAACACGCCAAGGCACATCTGGACCGCTGCGCCCATCCCGGTGTCGTCGGGCATGTCCATCTGCGGGCCGCTGTGATGCATCGCGATGACGCCTGCGAGCGTGAGAACGACGGCGATCAGCGCTAACTGATGTTGGCGGTTGGCGTAGCTGTTGCCGGAATGCGGAGCGCGCTCATTTCCGAAAACGCTACCGACGCTGCCGCCCTGGGCCGGCAGGTTCGTGGCTGTTCGCCGTCGACCACCACCAAGACGCGCTCGTTCACACCATAAGCGTACGGTCAGCGCGACGAGGCGTCCCTGCACCACACCCTGACGCACTGGAAGTCATGGTCGCCGGACTCGAGCATGCCGCGGCCGGTCGTTTACCAGGCGACCGCCCGCTGGCGTCCAGCGCTAGTCGCGGCAATGATGCTCGGCAGTCTTGTGAGTGCTGTGCGAGTTCAGAGCCGCACCGGCGACGCCCGCCAGGGGCAATGCCACCGTGAGTGCGGCCACCAAGATCGCCATTCCCCCAGCCACGAGGTCGAACCGTTTGCGTCTAGTGGGCACTCCAGGCGAGGGCACCAGTAGTTGGCGTACCCGCTGCGTCACGCCGCCGCCGCCCAGCGTCAGCAGAACAGTACATGGCTCGATATGTGGGCGGGCCGCCTTGCAGATCGCGCTGGCGAGCGCCGCGGGATCGTGGAGCTGTCGCAGGGCCCATTGATCGGCGTCGCGCTCAAGCTGGAACACAAGCTCGTTGATGGCCTGTTGGGTGCCGGGGAGAAAGCGTGCTACTGCGCGCGCGATCTCCGCCGTCAGGAGCGCAACGCGGTGAAAGCGGGCGATGTGGCCGTGCTCGTGCGCGACGCTGGCCGCGAGCTCCTCGTCGTCGAACGTCGTCAACGCACCGGCGGACACGATCACGCGCGGGCGTCGCAGCCCAGCCGCAGCGACGAAGATGTCGTGCTCGCCGACGATCACGCTGTGTTGCGGTCCTGGACCGATCGTTATCCGCTGTATCCACCGGCTGACGACACGAGCCGCGCGCCACAGACCGAAGCACACCCACGCCAGTGACGCTGAGATGCCAAGCAGCGGCGCGAGCAACGCCGCATCACCGATGCGATGACCATCTACTCCCCGTTGTCCGGTGAGGACCGGGAGCGTGTCCCAGCACCAATGCGTCACGAGGGAAAACAGCCCGGTGGCCGGTAGGTAGAAGATCACGTAGATCGCCGCGAACAGCACGACGAGCGCACGCAGGCAGATTGCCGACAACCAGATCGTGGCGGCGGTCGCGGGATGCGCGCTCTCCAGTCGCAGCAGGTGCGGCGCGGCGATCGTGACGCCGGCGAGCAAGGCGATTGCGACGCTCATCGCCCCTTGTCTTCGCGGATGTGCTTGATCTCCTCGGCGAGGCGCTGCAACTCAGCAAGCTCGTCGTGCTGCAGCCCGCCGATGAGCTGGGCCAGCGCTGCGTGGCGCGCGTCGGGGCTTGCGGAGGCGAGCGTCGACTGGATTGCACGCGACAGGTATTGCGTCTCGGTGAGCTTCGGTCGATAGACGATCGCCTGGCCGGAGCGGTGGCGCGTTAGCAATCCCCGCTCGGCGAGGCGGTTGAGCACCGTCTGCACGGTCGTGTACGCGCCGCAGTATCGCGGGGGCAGCGCGCTGCGCACCTGCTCCACCGTGCCGGCTTCGATGCGCCATAGCGCCGTCATGATCTGCGCCTGCAGATCGCCGAGTCTAGAGGTCACATCGGCCACGGGCGTCAGTGTCTCAATTCGCACGTACTCCCGACAGCATCACGGCACCGAGCTCGCGGCGCTCCTACATCGCGGTGAGCACGTCGCCCGAGCAGCGACTTCGTCGCAGACCTGCTCAGCGAGGGTGCACAGGCCGGCGACGTCCGCGACGACGACGCGCCGAACGAGCTCGCCAACTACTGCCTGCACGCCCTCACGGCAGCCAACAACCTGCCGTCCAAGGCCGCGGTCCGCCGGCTCCTCACGGTCACCCTCGCCGGGTTGCACCCCGTGCCTAATCCGTTGTTGGGCTGCGCGCCGAATTGGCGTGGCGGACGGTGATCGTCCGGCCGGCGAGGACTGCGGCGAGCAGGGCGATGCTCGTCCATTGGGCGTTGCTAAGCCCGAGGGCGAGTTGTGGGCTGTCGCTGCGCAGGAAGAACTCAAAGAACCGTCCGGTGGCGAACAGGCCCAGGACGAGCCATGCGAGGTCGCCGGGGCGCGCGAGGCGGTGTCGCAGCGGCCAGATCACGGTCAGGATCACGGTCGCGAGAAACTTCGTAAAGCCCGCCGTTGTGGTAGACGAAGGCGGGGTTGGGGGTCAGCGCGTGGGGGTGGGAGTTGCGCACGGCGAGAAAGAAGGTGCTGCGTTCGCCGTAGTGCTCGCCGTTGCTGACGTCGCCGATGCGGCCGATCGCGACGCCGAGCGGTAGCCCAGCCGCGGCCGCGTCCAGATATAAGCCGCCCAGTCGGCGGCGGTGGACGTAGACGGCGACGAGGATCGCGGCGAGGATCAGGCCGCCGTCGAAGGTAAACCCGCGGCTTGAGATCAGCCTGTCGGGCACGACGAGCGCGCCCGGGGTCGTGCTCGAGGACATAGAGGATGCGGGCGCCCACGATCCCGCCGAGCGCGGCGATTCGCGGCGATTCGCGGCGATTCGCGGCGATCGCGGCGATCGCGGCGATCGCGATCAGCTGATACAGCGGCTCGACATCCAGGCCGTGCCGGCGCAACCAGCGCGCGGCGACGACGCCACCGAGCAGGAAGCCGAGCGCGATCGTGATGCCGTGCCAGGCCAGCGTGACGGGACCGAGGTGGACCTCGGGATCGATCCGATCGTGATGACGGCCATCATGTGCCTGACCGTTCATTGGGTCTTGCGGCGCTGCGACGGTTGCGTGCGGGGCGCGACGCGGCCGAAGCGCGGCGCCGCGCGTGTCCCGGGTCAGCCGCTATGGCCGGCGTCATGCTGCGCGCCGCCAGTCATCTGGCCGTCGGCGCCCAGGTGTTGACGGCGCGATCCGCGTGCGTACCAGTTCGACGAGGAGCGGGACGCTCGTCAGCGCGTAGCCGAAGACGGACGCCAGCGCGACCGACAGTACAACGGTGGAGAGGTTGGAGAAACGCCGAAGCCGACTGCGACCGCGCCACGCAACGTCGGCGGCTCTGGCGAGCATCCCAGGCGACAGGTCAAGCAGGGTGATCTGCGCGGTCAGCTCGATGCGGAGCACGTGACGGGGGCGCGCACCGGTGCCCACCCTGCATCGAGAACCTTCGCGCCCGGCCTGAATACGACCCAACGGTCGTCGGTCAGGGCCTGCTCCGCACGTCGGAGGTGGGCGAGCGGGCGAGCACGAGATCGACGTCGGCGTGAACGTCGCGCCTGGCGGCTATGTCTTGTCGGGGCCGTGGGTGCTGCCGCCTTGGCCGCCCATCATCATCCACATCATCGCGCCCATCATCAGCATGCACGGGATGAGAAACAGCGCGCCCGCTCCGACGCCGCTGGCAAGGAAGACGATCGCGAGAACCGCAAAGACCCCGCAGAGCCACATCGTCTTCATCGAGTGTTTGCTGTCGTCCAGTTTCTTTTTCATCTCGACCTCGCTCATGCGGTGGTTGGTGCGTCGAGCTCACTGTAGATCCGGGCTGAGGCCACGGCTCATGGTACTTCCGCACGTCTGCCGTGGAGAACTACGGAATGTCGGACCAAGCCGGTCGCGGAGAGCTTCCCGGGCGGCCCAGTGGGCGCCGGAAGATCCGTAGATCTCCGCGCCGAGCGGGGCTGAACTCCCGATGCCAGCAAGGGCCGGCCAGGCGGAGTGGACGCGTGGTCTTGATGCTCGACTTCTTGGACGTCTCGTGATGGTCGGTTGGCAGGACACGGCCCGGATGCTCGCGATCACGCTCCCGGCTGGGCGAAGCGGTCGAAGCGGCATCCTCGCCCGCAACCTCGACACCCTGACCATCCACACCCAGGCGGCAGGGGCCGGGAAGCGCGGTCGGAAGGACTCGACCGAACGCGTCAATCATGTAGTTCAAATCGCATGCACGCGTGACCTCGCCGGCGGCTGCGCGACGACCGGGGTCACGTCTGCACGTAGGTCGTGCAGCAGTGACCGCACTGGCGGCGTCGGGACAAGCGGGGTCAATCGTGCATGCCGCTTCCACACCACGACCCCCCCTCCCCAGCGTGAAACCAGCCGTCCAGGCTGGCCGCTGGTCTCGCGCAACTTGCGTGAGGCAGGAGCCAGCAATGTCTCGGCGATCCTCTCCCTCCCCACGTAGGATTGCCCGCCGTGAGCCAGCGCGTCGCCGTCAGAGTCGGAGCGAGCGGCGCCGCGCTTGGCGGCCGCCAGCTCGGTGCCCGGCTGCGCGAGCTGCGCGACGGCGCCGGGCTGACGGGCGCGGAGGTCGCCCGGCGCATGGGGCGCGCGCACTCGACGCTGAGCCGCTGGGAGTCGGGCGGGCTGCTCCCGAGGACCCCCGACGTCTACTTCATGCTGGACCTCTACGGCGTGCGGGACGCGGAGCGCGACGGGCTGCTGCGCTCCGTCGAGAACGTTCGCGCACGCCACGACTGGGAGGTCGACGTCGCCGTCGAGGTGGCCGACTACGCCCGGATGGAGAGCCGCGCCTGGAAGGTCGAGGAGTTCCAGGACAGCGTCGTGCCGGGGCTGCTCCAGACCCCCGAGTACGCCCGCGCGGTGCTGCGCGCCTGGGATCCCGCCGCTACCCCGCAGCAGCTCGAGCGCTGGGTCGGCGTTCGTATGACCCGCCAGCGGCGCCTGGCCGACGAGGACCCGCTCCAGCTCGTGACTGTGATCGGGGAGGGAGCGCTGCGCCGGCCGGTCGGCGGGCCGCAGGTGATGCGCGCCCAGCTCAAGCACCTCGTCGACCTCGCGACGCAGCCCAACATCGAGGTCCGACTCCTGCCCCTCGCGGCGGCCCACGCCGGGATGACGAGCTCGTTCATCGTCCTGCGCCTGCGCGACGAGCAGGATGTCGCGACGACGGCCACCCCCGGCGGAGAGATCTACTTCGACGACGTCGAGCCCTTTGCTCTCACGCTGCGGCGGCTGGCCGCGGCCGCTCTTGCGCAGCGCAAGTCGGCTGCTACGATCGCCGCCATGCGGAGGGAGTTCACATGACCCAACGGCCCACGCGCGGCTCCGTCCGCCCGGACCTGAGCGCCGCAGGCTGGCGCACGAGCAGCCACTCGCCGAAGGCGAGCGAATGCGTCGAGACCGCCTTCCTGGCGGACGGCTGCGTCGCCGTGCGCCACAGCAAGGACCCCGGCGGGTCGGTCCTGATCTACACCCCCCGCGAGTGGGATGCCTTCGTCAAGGGCGCCAAGGACGGCGAGTTCGACCTGCCGTAAGGCTCGCCGGCCGCGACCCCGCAGGCGCGCGTCAGAGCTCGACCGCGAGCTGCCCGTCGCGCTCGGACGCATAGGCGACCGATGCGCAGAAGCTCGTCCGGCCGGCGACCTGCCCGTCGTCCCCGATGCTCAGCGCGTCGCGCTCCCGCCACCAGCGCGCCGCGTCGCGCGGCAGCGCGTGCCAGCCGTCGTCGTGCTCGGCGAGGTATGCCAGGAACGCCTCGTAGCGGTCCAGGTTGCGCTGCGCCACGACGTAGTCGGGGTGGACGATGATGTTGACGAGGCCGTGGTTGGCCGTCAGCCACTCGGTCTTGCGCCGCCACAGCTCGATCCCCGGCGAGCGCAGGATCTCGAACACCGTGTGATCCTGGGGGAGCGTGATCGGAAGCTCGACCACGTCTCCGAAGAAGAAGGGCATGATCGAGCAGCAGCCGCCGGGCTGGGGCTCGAACGGATCGCTGTCGGGAAACGAGCTGTCGTAGTCGACGGGCAGCTCGTGCATCCACGCGGCGTTGCGGCCGGTCGCGGGGGAGCGGAAGCCGGCGACGCCCCAGGCCTCCATGTAGTGCGCGATCTTCGGCAGGTTGGCCTCGAACGTCGAGCGGTTGGAGAAGAGCTTGCCGTCGTGCAGGATGCCGTGCAGGCCGACCTCGCAGCCGGCCGCCCGCACCGCGTCGAAGAGCCCGTCGGGGATCGGGTACCACTCGGCGACGAAGTTCCACGACGAGACGAAGCCGTAGCGGCGCTCCAGCTCGATCACGCGCATGACGTTCGCGACGCCGGCCGGCCCCTCGACGTCGTGCGTGAGGACGCTCGCGAAGCGCTTGCGCTCGGGCCAGTAGTTGACGAACGCCAGGCGATCGGCGCCCGACGCGCGCACCCGCTCGAGCAGCTGCGCATCGCGGTGCTCGACGAGCGAGGGCTCGAACGGCCAGGACGGAAACGGCGCCCTTGCCTGCCGCGGCGCATACGCGCGGCGCAGCGCGAGCTGCAGCCCGCGCGGCATGAGCGGCTTCAGCGTGTAGTAGGCCTCGAGCTTGCGCGAGCGATTCGTCGGCCCGCGGTAGCGCTCGTAGAGCAGGTGGTGGGGGTCGCTGGCGGGCGTCATCCGTGCGAGACGAGCCTCCTTAGGCGACAAGGCTCGCCGGCGCCGCGACGTTCGCGTCCGGGCTCGCTTCGCCGTCGACGAACATTCGCATCCAACGTTCCAGCGCGAGCAGCGAGAACAGCCGCTGGCTGGCCTTCTTTTCGTCGAGCTTCGCCCGCTCGACGAGGTCGAGCACGGCTTCCGGACGGTAGATGCCACGGGCGAGGGCGGGGCCGTCGAGCAGCGTCTCGCGAATGAGGTCATCGCGATGGTGCGTGAGCCACGCGCCCAGCGCCTCGTGGAAGAACCCCTTCTTGGGCTTGTCGATGATGCGATCGTCGACAAGGCCGCGGCTGGCGCGCTTGAGCAGTTCCTTGCGCCTGAGGCGCGAGACCCGCCGCGAGTCCGGCAGCCGCGAGCAGAACGACACGACGTCGTGGTCCAGGAACGGCACGCGAACCTCGAGCGATGCCGCCATCGACATCTTGTCGAAGTACAGGAGCATGTTGTCCACGAGCGCCAGGCGCGTATCGATGTGCAGCGTCTCGCCCAGCGCCGTCATCGCGACCGGCGGCAGGTGCTGGCGGACGACCGCGTTGATCTCGGCCTCGGCGCCGGGATGCAGGAAGTCCGGGTGCAGCAGCGCCGCGCGCTCGGCCGGCTGCACGACGCGGCTCATCGCGAGCAGGCGCTCCACGGGATCGTCCGTCGTGAGCGCGAGGACGCCGCGGGCCAACGTCGAGCGGCGCACGGGCCGGCGGGCGGCGGCCGCGGTGAGCCGGCGGACGGGCCGCGGGACGGTCCTGTGGACCGCGGCTGCCAGCGCTGCGATCTCGTGCTTGCGGTAGCCGCCCAGCAGCTCGTCGGCACCCTGGCCCGACAGCGCGACGGTGACGTTCTCGCGGGCGAGGCGGCTGAGCAGGATGAAGCCGAGGCAGGAGACGTCGGCGATCGGCTCCTCGAGGTGCCAGATGGCCTCGTCGAGCAGGCCGGCGTGCTCGGCCGCGCTCGTCCGCAGGGCGTGGTGCTCGGTGCCGAAGCGCCGCGCGACCTCGGCGGCGTCGTCGAGCTCGTCATCCGGGTCCTCGGCGAAGCCGATGGAGAAGGTCTGCACGGGCCGCGTGGAATGCTCGGCCATGAGCGCGGTGATGAGGCTCGAGTCCAGGCCGCCGCTGAGCATCACGCCGAGCGGCACCTCGCTGATCATGCGGGCGCGGACCGATTCGCGCAGGAGCTCGAGCAGGCGCTCCTGCTCCTCCTCCCAGGCGCCGGCCGCGCGCGGCGGGCCGGCCTCCCAGGGGTTCCAGTACGCGCGCTGCTCGCTGATCCGGCCGTCCTCGAAGATCAGCAGCGATGCGGGATCCAGCGTGCGCACGCCTGCGAACAGCGTGTGCGGTCCCGGTACGAAGCCGTGGGCCAGAAACAGCTCGGCGGCGAGCGGGTCGAGCTCGGGACGGATGAGGCCGCCGGCGATGAGCGCCTTGACCTCGGAGGCGAATGCCAGCCCGTCGGGCGTCTGCGCGTAGTAGAGCGGCTTGACGCCCATGCGGTCGCGCGCCAGGACGAGCCGGCGGCGCGGCTTGTCCCACAGCGCGATCGCGAACATCCCGCGCAGCCGGCGCACGAAGTCAGGCCCGTGCTCCTCGTAGAGGTGCACGATCGTCTCCGAGTCGCCGCGCGTCGTCAGCCGGTGGCCCTTGGCGCGCAGCTCCGAGCGCAGCGCCTCGAAATTGTAGATCTCGCCGTTGAAGACGGCGGTGACGCCGCCGTCCTCGTTGTGCACGGGCTGCTGGCCGCCGGGAACGTCGATGATGCTCAGCCGGCGCATCCCCAGCGCGACACCGGGCTGGATGCTGTGACCCGCGTCGTCGGGCCCGCGATGCTCGATCGCGTCCGTCATCGCATCCAAGGTCTGCAACCCGACAGGCACGTGCCTCGGATCGGTTGAGGCGATACCGCAGATGCCGCACATGACCGAACAACGGCCGTCCGGGCGTCGACTTCCGCGCGAGCCTCACGGGTCTTGAGCCGTTGTTTGGGCGTGAAGGAACGAATTCTCATCATTTCGCCGGTCCGCAACGAGGCGGCCCACATCGAGCGCATGGCGGCAGCGGTCGCCGCGCAGACCCGCCCACCGATCGCCTGGGTGGTCGTCGACGATGGCTCGACGGACGACACGCTCGCGCTGTTGCGCAGGCTCGAGCACGAGCTCGACTTCCTGCAGGTCCACGCGCGCCCGCTCGACACCGAGCCGGTCGTCGACCGTCTCGCGATCGCGGCCGCGCCGCGCGCCTTCAACTACGGCCTGCAGATGGCCGGCGAGCTGGACTTCACGCACGTCGTCAAGCTCGACGGCGACATCGAGCTACCCCCCGACTACTTCGAGCGCCTGCTCGAGCGCTTCGCCGCCGACCCGGAGCTCGGCATGGCGGCCGGCAACCTCATCGAACCGCGCGGCGGGCGGATGGTCCTCCTGCCGATCCCGAGCACCCACATCCACGGTGCTCTGAAGTGCTACACGCGGGCCTGCTTCGATGCCATCGGCGGCGTCCAGACGCGGCTCGGCTGGGACACGATCGACGAGACGTACGCCCGCATGCGCGGGTTTCGCACCCAGAACTTCCTCGACATCGTGGCGATCCACCACCGGCCGCACGCGAGCGCCGACGGCACGCTGCGGGGCCGCGCGCGTCACGGTCAGTGCGCGTACATCGCGCACTTCCCTCCGGTGTGGATCGCGCTGCGCTCGCTGAAGATCGCGCGCAGCCACCCGATCGGCATCTCCGGGCTCGCCTTCTTCTACGGCTACGTGCGCGCCGCGGCGCGCCGCGTCGAGCAGGTGCCCGACCGCGAGTTTCGGCGCTTCGCGCGCCGAGAGCTGCGCCGGCGCTTGTTGCGAGCGGTCGCCGGCGTGCTGCCCGGCGGCCCGCCGCTCGCGCCCGCCCGCCGCCGCGTCCCGTCGGCCTGAGCGCGGTCGCTCCGCTCCGCGGGGGGGGGGGGGGGGGGGGGGGGAAGGCGGGGTGGGAGCGCGGGAAGGAGAGGGAGGGGGGGGGGCGGGGAGGCGGGGAAGGGGGAGGGAGA
>JBPCJA010000126.1:0-7390 GCA_051005755.1 Solirubrobacteraceae bacterium | reverse complement strand
GGGATACCGCCGCTTCCTTTCGACAGCACGGCGGCCGAGGGCCTACAAAACCGGCTGATTTCCAGGGAATTTGTCGTCCTGGCCTCAGATCTGCCCCAGTCCCTCCAGGAGAGCCGCACCCATGTCGTTCTCAGCCGCCGTGATCCGCAGACGGGAAAGTGGGGGCTCGTGCGGTGGCACGCCGGCGTGGTCGACGTCCTGCCCGTCGCGCAGCGCTCGGTGCCGTTCGACGCCGACGCCGGGCCCGACCGGTCGGGCAAGCCCGTCGTCGTCTACTCGCGCTGCAGGCAGGATCCCGCGTTCGAGGCCGGGAGGCTTGCCCCCGCGGCGGACTGGCAGACGGCCCGCGGCTGCGATCTGTACGAGCTGCCGCTCACGGGCCAGCCGGAAGAGCGCAAGCTCGTAGCGGCCAGCACCGCGGGCGCGTCTGAGACGACGCCGTCGATCTGGCGCGGCGCGCTTGCGTTCGCGCGCCACGCGGACGGCGGCTCGGTACCGAGCATCCTCTATCTTGCGGCGGGAGCGACCAGGGCGCGCCGCCTCGGCGCTGGCTCGGTGCAGACCTGCGGCGGCGCCGGGCTCTGCGGCTTCGGCCGGCGTCACGACGGCATCGACCAGCTCGACCTCGGTCCGTCGCGCGCTGCGTACGTGTGGCGGATGACCGGCGGCTCGGTGTACGGCACCGGTGTGGTCTGGGAGCTGCGCGCCGCGCCGCTCGCCGGTGGGCCGTCGACGCTGCTGGACACCGGACTGATCAGCGGCACGTGCGGCTTCAGCCTGCCGAGCGCGCCGAGCGCGAGCAGGAGCCCGATCGCCTATCTCGACGCCGGAGCGGATTGCGACGTGACCGAGACGCGCTTTGCGACGTCCGACCCCGTGACCGGCCGGCGCGCCGCGGCCGCCACCCCCGGTGGCCTCGCGGCAGGCGCCGTCCGCGACGGCAGCACGATCTACTGGCTGCGCGTCAGCAACCCCGCCGCCCTGACGTCCGTCCCCGGCGCCGGCAGCTGCAGCGTCGCCGCAGCCCAGTGCCAGCTCGTCGCGTCGTCACTGCCGGTCTACGGACCCTTGCCCGCGGTCAGGCAGGGCTCGCCGGCCGACATCGACGTCGCTCGCTCGGACATGGGCTACCGCTGGGTGCCGGGTCCCGCCGGCACGCGGCTGCTGCGCCCGCCGGCACGCGTGCCATGCGCGCCGTCGTCGCAGGCAACCTTTGTCTACACGTCGGCGCGGTGGAGCACCGGCCACCACACCGTGCGGGTGCTGCGCCAGGATCCGCGCAAGGCACCGCGCGCCGTCGGCTCGCCGCAGAAGCGCAGCAACCCGATCGGGCTCGGCCTGCAGTCGCGCCTGCTGCGCTGCGGCGACCGCACGCGCTTCACGTACGTCGTCACGACGGGACGCACGACGCGACGGGTCACCTTCGCGGTGGCCCGCGCCGCGGCTCCGTCCACGCAACGGCCCTGAGCGCCCGGTCGCCGCGACGACGCCTTGCGGCGGCCGCGGTGGGCGCGCCGGCTCGTGGCGCCGCGACCGAGTGTGTCTTACTTCACACGTCGCCGCCCCGCCGAGCCCGACGATGCCTATGCGGCGACGGGGCGAGCGGCCAGGACACGCCGTTCGCTTGACCTCGCGACCTCCGGGCGCGGAGGATGGCGCCCACCCGACAGGAGACGACGTTGCCCACCCCGGACCCACCGTTGCCAACCCCGGACCCACAAGCGTCGCGCAAGCTGCTCGCCCTCGACGGCGGAGGCATTCGCGGGCTCATCACGGTCGAGGTGCTCGCCGAGATCGAGAAGCACCTCCAGGACCGGCTTGGGCGCGACGACACGTTCGTGCTCGCCGACTACTTCGACTACGTCGGTGGGACCAGCACCGGCGCGATCATCGCGACGTGCATCGCGCTGGGGATGCGGGTCGACCGGATCCGCAGCTTCTACGAGGAGAGCGGCGCCGAGATGTTCGACAAGGCCAGCCTGCTGCGCCGGTTTCGCACGAAGTACGAAGACGACAAGCTCGCGGCACGGCTCAAGCACGAGATCGGGGAGCAGACGACGCTCGGCGGGTCGGAGCTGAAGACGCTGCTGCTGATCGTCATGCGCAACGCGTCCACGGACTCGCCCTGGCCGCTGTCGAGCAACCCGGCCGCCAAGTACAACGATCGCGGCCGCGCGTACTGCAACCTCGACCTCCCGCTCTGGCAGCTCGTGCGCGCGAGCACGGCGGCGCCGACGTACTTCCCGCCCGAGGTCATCGACGTCGGCGCGCCGGAGCCGTTCATCTTCGTCGACGGTGGCGTCACGGTCTACAACAATCCAGCCTTCCTGCTCTTCCTCATGGCGACCGTGAAGCCCTACCGGCTGTGCTGGCCGGCCGGCCGCGAGCGGATGCTGCTCGTGTCCGTCGGAACCGGCACCAGCCCGACGGCGGACCCCGATCTCGATCCGCACGACATGAACCTCGTCTACAACGCGTCCTCGGTGCCGTCGGCGCTGATGTTCGCGGCGCTCAACGAGCAGGACATGCTGTGCCGCGTCTTCGGGGACTGCAGGCACGGCGAGCCGCTCGACGGCGAGATCGGCGACCTCGTCGGCGCGGTCGGACCCGCCGACCCGAAGCTGTTCACCTATATGCGCTACAATGCCGAGCTGTCAGGGCGGTGGCTCGCCGAGCACGGCCTGGGGCGCATCGACCCGCGGCACGTCCAGCCCCTCGACTCGACGAGCCACATGACGGAGCTCCAGGAGGTCGGCAGGGCGGTTGGCGCCGGCGTCGCCGATGCCCATTTCGAGGGCTTCGTCTGAATGGCCGGGATCTTCATCAGGCGCTCAGGGAAAGCCCATCGATGATGCCGACCAGGGCGTTCATCGTCCGGCCGTTCGGTACGAAGGGCGGCATCGACTTCGACCGCGTGGAGGGTGAGCTGATCGCGCCGGCCCTCGAAGGGCTCGGGATCACGGCGCACACCACCGAGGAGATCGCGCGCGCTGGAAACATCCGTACGGACATGTTCGAGCGGCTGCTTTTGGCCGACCTCGTGATCGCCGACATCTCTATCCACAACGCGAACGTCTACTACGAGCTGGGCGTCCGCCACGCGCTGCGTCCGCGCACGACGATCCTCATCCGGGCACGCGCCGACCAGGTGCCCTTCGACCTGCGCACGGACCGCTACCTCGAGTACGACGACAGCAACCCGAGCGCGTCCTGCGACCAGCTCGCCGCCGCAGTCACGCAATCGCGGCTGGCTGAGAACTCCGACAGCCCGGTGTTCCTCCTTCTGCCCGCGCTCGCGGCCACCGATCCGGCGCTGTTCCAGCCGGTGCCGGAGGCCTTCACGGAGGCGGTGCGCACCGCCGAGCGGGGTGAGGACCTGCCGATGCTGGCGGTGCTCGGCGAGGAGGCCGAAGGCCTTGACTGGGGTCTCTCGGGCAACCGCCTGGTGGGGCGTGCGCAGTTCAACGTGAGCGCCTGGTCGGACGCGCGTGCGACGTGGGAGTCGATCCGCCGCCGCCGGCCCGAGGACACCGAGGCCAACCTGATGCTCGGCACGGTCTTTCAGCGGCTCGGCGATCCGATCGCGTCGACGGCGGCGATCGAGCGCGTCATGGACCGCAGGGAGATGCGCCGCGAGGAGCTCGCCGAGGCCCTGGCCTTGCTGGGTCGCAACCACAAGGACCGCTGGGTGCAGGGCTGGCGGCAGGCGCCGGCGCGCACCGCGGCCGCGCTGCGATCACCGTTCCTCGAGGCTGCCCGAACCGCCTATGACGAGGCGTTCTCGGTCGACCAGAACCACCGGTACTCCGGCATCAACGCGCTCGCGCTCTTCGCCGTGACGCTCCGCCTGGCGCAGAAGGAGCCGCAGACGTGGGCGGAGCGCTTCGAGGACGACGACGAGGCGCAGCGCGAGCTCCAACGGCTCGAACGGTCGTGCAGCGATCTCACCGGGGCCGTGCGCCGCTCGCTCGACCCGGCGGCCTTCCGTGATGGGCGGCGCGGCGGCGACGACGAATGGGTCGAGATGACCCGCGCCGACCTGCGCCTGCTGACCACGGACAGGCCGGCCCTCGTCGCGACTGCCTACGAGCGGGCACGCGCGCGGCTGATCGAGGCCGGAACCGCGCCCTTCCCGGCCGAATCCGCGGCGCGGCAGCTCAGGCTCTATCTCGAGCTGGGCCTCTTCACGGAGAACGCCAAGGCGGCGCTCGCGGCGCTCGGTGCGGCCGAGCAGCCGCCCGAGTCCACGCCACGGCCGCGCGTGCTGGTCTTCGCGGGTCATCGCATCGATGCGCCCGGTCGCGCGCAGCCGCGCTTTCGCCCCGCGAGCGAGGGCACGGCTGCCGCCATGATCCGCGACGCGATCACAGCAGAGAAGCGGCTTGCCGGGCCGCAGCCACTGGAGGGCATCGCGGGCGGCGCAAGCGGCGGCGACATCCTCTTCCACGAGATGTGCGCCGAGCTGGCGATCCCGACGCGGCTGCACCTGGCGCTCCCGAAGGAGGACTTCGCGGTCGCGTCCGTCATGGACGCGGGGCCCGACTGGATGGAGCGCTATCGGACGTTGTGCGAGCGCCTCGAGATACAGGTCCTCGCCCACAGCAAGGAGCTGCCGGCGTGGCTCGCCGCGCGCGAGGACTACAGCATCTGGGAGCGCAACAACCGCTGGATACTCCACACCGCACTCTCGCGGGCCGACACCGACATCACGCTGCTCGTGCTCTGGGACGGGAAGGGCGGGGATGGCCCCGGAGGCACGCGCGACATGGTGAAGCTCGCCGAGTCGCGCGGCGTGCGGGTCGTGAGGCTGGACGCCTCGAAGCTGGCCTGAGGGTGACCCGGTGAACGCAACCGCCCCAAGAGTGTTCATCAGCTACCGGCGCGAGGAGACGGCGGCTCATACCGGCCGGCTGTATGACGCGATCGCGGCGCGCTTCGGAGATCGCAACGTGTTCCTGGACGTCGACATGGCCCCGGGCGTCGACTTCGTCGAGCGGATCAACCAGGCCGTCGGCGCCTGTGACGTGCTGCTCGCCGTCATCGGGCCGAGCTGGGCGACGCTCGCGGACGACGAGGGCCACCCGCGCCTCGCCGACCCCGAGGACTTCGTGCGCCTCGAGGTCGAGACCGCCCTGCGTCGTCCCGACGTCACGGTGATCCCTGTGCTCGTGGGGGGCGCGCGAATGCCCGATCCAGACGCCCTGCCCGCGAGCGTACGCGCGCTCTCGCACCGCAACGCGCTGGAGCTGAGCGACCTGCGCTGGCGTGATGACATCGCGCGACTCGCGAGGACGCTGGAGGAGTTGCTGGAGCAGGACGGTGGGAGGCAGGACGTTGCCTCGCCCGTGCCCACGCAGCCACGCCGGAAGGGGCTCCCCATCCCGCGGTGGTTGCTGGAACGGCCACTTTTCGCCGGTGCCCTGGCGCTCCTCGCAGCATGTGCGGGCGTGCTGCTGCTGGTGCTCGGAGACGGCGGAGACGGTAGCGGCACTCCCCCGCCGGGGAGCTCCCCACAAGCGATGCAGCCCTCCGGCATCAGCCCGGCTCGAGGAAGCGTCACGCTCGGTAGCAACCTTCGGATCCGCCCGAGCAACGACCACTGGTACTGCACCGGCTCGTCTTCGGACACGCCCTGCACGTTCGCTCTGACTCGGCTGCCGGAGGCGCTCGACCGTCCCGTCACAGCGCCGTTCGACGGCGTGGTGACGGGCTGGCAGGTGCGGGGAGCACACGGCCCGATCAGATTGGTCGTCCTGCGCGGAGACATCAGGCCCGGCGACCTCTCCACCCTGAAGAGGGTCCAGGCCTCCGCCGAGCGAGATGTCCGCAGCGAGACGCGTCAGAGATTCCGGACGCACTTGAAGATCCAGAAGGGGGATACCGTCGGCCTGCAGCTCTCGATCGGCGCCTACGGGAACGCGCCCTACTCCCAAGGCGCGTCGCTTGAAATCTGGCTTCCACCGCTCGGAGCAGAGTCCCGACCGTCAGAGAGGGTCGGGGTCGTAGGCGACTCCTCGCCCGACTACGAGCTGCTCTACGGCGCATTGATCGAGCGCGACCGCGACGGCGACGGGTTCGGCGACATCACGGAGGACCGCTGTCCCAGGAACCCCCGTCGTCACAAGGGCTGCCGACCCAGGCGCGGCACGCGATAGAGGGGAGCTCCAGCGCATCGCGGCAGCATGCTCCTGCGCCTTCGACGCACACATGGAGCACCACCTCGCCTGGCTCAACGAGGCCGCGGAGGCCGTGGGTGGGACCGCGGAGCTGCTGCACGTCGAGCGCAGCTTTCGGCGCGGTATGACGAAGCACCTGCTGGATGCGAGCGAGTCCCTCGGCGCGCTCGCCGAGCGGCTGCGCAGCTTCGACGACGACGAGTGCCGCTCGCTCGCCGAGCGCGTCGAGGCGTTCGTCCTCGCGGTGCGCGGGGCTTGAGCTCGGACCGCTGGACTTCATATTCCGATCGGGTAATATGACCGCGATGACGGCCTACTCGGCGCTTGCGGAACCGTCTCGTCGGCGGATCCTCGACCTGCTGCGAGGTGGCGAGCGATCGGTCAACGAGCTCGTGGCGCACCTCGACCTCAGCCAGCCCGGAGTCTCCAAGCACCTCAAGGCGTTGCGGGAAGCCGGGCTCGTCGTCGTCCGCCCCGACGGCAAGCGACGCTGGTACGGCCTGCGCGCCGAGCCGCTGGCAGAGATCGCCGACTGGCTCGAGCCGTACCGCAGGCACTGGTCGGCCCGTCTGGACGCCCTCGAACGACACCTGGAGGAGAACCCATGATGCCCGCAAGCCAGCAGATCGTCGACGGCCGCCCCGCGCTGCGCTTGGAGCGCCGCCTCGACCACTCGGTGGAGCGAGTCTGGCGAGCCGTCACCGAGCCGGCCGAGCTCGCCCGCTGGTTCGTCGCCGAGGCCCCGTGGAAGCCCGAGGCGGGCGAGGTGTTCGAGGCCGGCGGCGAGACCGGCCGCATCACGGCGCTCGAGCCACCGCGCCTGATCGCGTGGACATGGGGGGTCGAGCGCTACAGCTTCGAGCTGACCCCCGACGGCAACGCCTGCGTGCTCGTCTTCACCGACGTGTTCAACCCGCGCCTGGGGCCGAGCTGGCAGCACGCCGCCGGATGGGAGACCTACCTCAACCGGCTCGACGTGCACATGGCGGGCGGGTTTCTGTCCGAGGAACAGGCCCACGAGGGAATCGGCGACGTGCTCGAGCGATACCGGAAGCTCTTCGGGCCCGACCGCACGGGTGCCGAGACCGCCGTCTAGGAGGCTGGTGGCGAACGGTGTCCTGTGCGGGCTTTGACGGCACGGGATCGGTGATCGAGCCGTGTGCGCGGGCCGGACGGGTTGTTCTCGCGCAGCGCAGCATGGGCTTCGGGTCCGG
>JBPCJA010000125.1:0-20288 GCA_051005755.1 Solirubrobacteraceae bacterium | reverse complement strand
GGCCACGGCGACCGGCGCGGTCACGTCGAGCACGGACGCCAGCGGCCCGGAGCTGACCGGCGCCGGCGCCGGTCAGCTCCGGGCCGCTGGCGTCCGTGCTCGACGTGACCGCGCCGGTCGCCGTGGCCGCTGCCGCCCGAGCGGGCGCCCGAACGGGCGGCCGCAGCTCCGAGAGCACGAGCTGCGTCGCGGCCACGACGTCGAGGCGCCCGGCGATGCAGCGGCGCGGCTCGCCGTCGGTGTCGCGTGCCGAGCACGGCGCGGCGGTGCGCAGCAGGGCGCGGCCGACGCCGGGAGGATCGGGCACCGCCCCCCGCTGCGCCTGGAGGCTGAGGAGCAGTGCCGCGACGCCCGCCACGACCGGACCCGAGCAGCTCGTGCCCTTGTGAACCTTCGTGCCACCGCCGGGGATAGCGCCGGTGATGTTGCCGCCCGGCGCCACGAGCCCGTGGCCGTCGTAGTCCGGGCCCCAGTTGCTGAAGCCGTAGACGCGGCCGTCGTCGTCGTACGCGCCGACGGCGAGCACATCGGGGGAGGCCGCGGGAAAGCAGCTGCGGTGCGCCTGCTCGTTGCCCGACCCGGCGACGACGAGCACGCCGGTCTGCGCTGCGTGGCGCAGCGCCCGCTTGAAGAGGTCGTCGACGTCCCCCGAGAGCGACGGGAAGCACAGCTCGATGACGAGGACGTCCGCGCCGGCGTCGGCCGCGGCGTCGATCGCGCGGACGATGCTCACCGGCTCGAGCTCGGCGCGGTCGCCGCGAAAGCAGGGGATCAGCAGACCCCTGCAATCGGGCACCAGGCCGCTGACGTCGCTTCCGTGGCGGCCGAAGAGCACGCTCGCCACCCAGGTGCCGTGCTCGAGGCGGCCCTCCACCGCGCCGGGGCCAACCTCCTCGACCTCGCGCGGCAACCACGACGGTGGCAGGATCTCGATGTCCGCTTCCTCGAAGCACGGGTGCGTCAGGTCCGCGGGGCCGTCGACGAGCGCCACGCGGACGGACGGCTCCCCCAGCGTCAGGTCCCACAGCTCGGGGACACCCGGGATCGACGCGAGGTCAGGCACCGCTCGCCCATGCGCCCGCCATGGCGGGGCGTACCAGACGCGTCTGCGACGGTTCGCGGTGGCCGGCAAGGGCGACCGCGGCGCCCGGCTGTCCCGATGCCCGCATGCGCGGCACCAGCGGCGTCGCGTACGGCGCCGGGTCGTTGTAGTTCGCGGCGTGCAGGAGCAGCATGCGCGCTCTGAGGAGCTGCTGGGGCGTCCCCTTGTCGACCTCCAGGACGCGGTGGGGCTCGATGATCTCCGGTCGCCGGACCGGCGGTGCCTGCTTGGGCAGCGATATGGGGCTCGTCTCGCTCACGCCGCTCAGCCGGCCTCGGACCACGAGCGCACGTCGCCGAGCGTGACGGGCAGGATGTCGCTCACGTCGATCGTGAAGCGGAACACCTTGCGCGCCCGCCGGCTGTTCTCGGGATCGAAGAAGCGCAGCCGGACGTCCCAGCAGTCGCTGTCCATGCGGCAGAACGGGCTCTTCTCGACGGCGATCGTGTCGAGCGCCATCCCCGCGGCGACCGCCGAGGCGAACGTGTTCGCAGCCTGGAAGGCGTTCGTCGCGGCGAAGTTCAGCGCGCGGTCGTGCGACGTCGCGCCGAGGTTGCGCAGGTCGTAGTACACCCGCGTGAGGAACTCCCGCAGCGAATCGCCGACATCCTCCGCGGCCGCGTCGGCGCGGACCGCCTGAGCCGCGTCGGTCGCCGCCCCCAGCAGCGAGTTGATCTGCCAGCCGTAGAGGCCTCGGACCTGCTCGACCTCCACGACGGGCAGAACCTGGCCGGAGAACAGCTTGACGGTGCGATCGGTCCTCCGTCCCGGGATCGAGACGCGCTCGATGTAGAGGGGATCGCCGACGGCCGCGACCTCGCCGCCGAGCAGCCTCGTCAGCAGCTCGTAGACGCTCGCGGCGTACGGCCCGACGGCCTCGACCACGTAGATCGGCGTGAGCTCGAGGTTGAGCGTCCAGATCAGCGCCGTGGCCTCCGACGGGTGCGTCGTGAGGTGATCGACCATCTGGCGCGAGTCGTACGGGTTGGCCGGCACGACGGTGCCGCCGATGTCGGCGGGCGCCATGAGCTGCTTGAACGAGTCGCGGCGGGCCTCCGTGCCGAAGTCGTAGCCGAGGATTCCCAGCGCGTAGACGTACGGGTCCCAGGTGCCCAGCTGGTCGTCCTGCGAGGGGATCACAGCCGGCGGCGGCGAGCTCGAGACCGCGGGCGCAGCCGGGGGCGGCACAGCCGCGGCGGGCGAGGCTGACGGAGCTGGCTCGCCCGCGGCGACGACCGCGGGCGCAGCTGCCTGCATCAGCGCCGACGTGGCCAGGACCGGCGGCTCCTCGTCGAGCCGCGCCGGGTCGCGCGACGCTGTCGCATGCCCGCCGCACGCGCACGGCGAGCCTCCACAGCCGCATGACGAGACCCGCAGGCCCGCCGCTTCGGTTGGATTGCCCATGACGGCGTTCACCGCCCTCTCTATGTTGAGTTTCCCAGTCAGAAATCGCTTGCATGCCTGCGGATCGTCAAGCTCGCACGGATCCGCGCTCGCCAGCAGCGCATCACGCACCGCGAGCGGGTCGGGCTCCCTCCCCGAGCGCAACTGCAAGCCGAGCAGCAACGCGGCCACCCCAGAGACGATCGGCGTCGCCAGGCTGGTACCGCTTGCGCGCGCCGTCCCACCGCCGGGGACGGCGGTCAAGATGTTCTCCCCGGGCGCGAGCAGCCCGTGGTTCTGGTAGGTCTGCCCCCAGTTGCTGGACACCCTCGGCTCGTCGTCGTCGTCCAGCGCCCCGACCGCCAGCACCGACGGCAGCGCGGCCGGCACGTGGTCGCAGAAGCAGCCGTCGTTGCCGACCGCCGCGACGATCAGGACGTTGCGCTCGGCGCACAGACGCACCGCCCGGTCGAGCAGGTCGATGGCCTCGCCGGAGCGGCTGGGCTCACCGCCGCTGACGTTGATGACGTGCGCCCCGGACTCCACCGCGGTCTCGATCGCGCGCGCCATCTCCAGCTGCGAGTTGCGCCGCCGCCGGTCGGAGAACCCCGGCGCGCTGATGCCGCGCGAGGACGGCGCGACACCCGGTACCGGCCCACCGTGCTGACCGAGGAGCACGCTCGCGACCTGCGTGCCGTGACGCGCCAACGGTCCCTCGTAGCCCTCGTCCGGCCAAGCACCGGGGGCACGCCCCACCTTCGCCCCGTCGAACGCGGGATGGCTCGTGTCGATCGGACCGTCCACGACGGCGACGCTGATGCGCTCGTCTCCCAGCGTCTGGGCCCAGAGCTCTTGGAGGCCGGGGATCGTCGCGAGGTCACACATCGCGACGCCCTCGCCGTCTGCTGATCGCTAGCCGCACGCCGCACGCAGACGCAACTGAGATTCGGATCAGCGCGCCGACGGCCGGCGTGTACGCAGTCCTCCGCGAGCGGGCGGGTGGCGTGTCGGAGCACTGGTCGAGCCGGTCATCGAGAGCGGGTCTCCCAGCGCTCCGCGACGCCTCCGGTTGCTACTCGGCGTCGTCGTCAGCGAAGCACGGCACAGCCAGGACCATCGGGAGCGCAACATCGGTTCCGCCGTCGGCCTCGCTGGCCCTGCTGACCGGCTCGCGCGTCACCGGCGCAGCAAGCTGCGGAGCCACGCTCTCGATCAGATTCTCGGACATATGGGGAACTCCTCTCGTTGGTGTTTGCGTTGATGATTTCCCTGCTGTCCGGGACCACGCCGCAGCGCAGCGACGCCAAGGCATCAGCCACCCGGAACCTACTGTTGAGCCGCGTCGAGCGCGGCTATGCAAACTGCCACAGCTGACCGCCGCCGATTGTCACCGTCGGCGGCCACGCCAGTCCCGTCACCACATCGGAATGATCTCTCCGTCTGGCTACCCCCTGCACGACCAGAGTAGGAACAAGGCGGAAGACTGTCAACACCTGCAGCGCGCCGGCCGCCACCCGTCTCCGCGCGTACCGCTAACGCGACGCCGTCGCGCGTAGCCCATGCGGAGATTTTTGCGGGACCGTGCCAAGCATGAGCGTGACGCACCCTTTTTCTGCCACGCACGATGCGTAGAATATGCGCAGGTGAAGTTTTGACGTGCTGCGCCCCCTCCCCCGGTGGCGCTCGACCCTGGGTACGGCGCCCGTACTGCCTGAGCCTGACGTCCGCCGTCGGTCATCGCGTGCGCTTGTCGCCGACTCGGAGGGGTGCTCCCCCGGCGACACAGCTGGGAGAATTGACGTGTCCAATCGTGTCAGGATTCGACATTTCGCCAGCTATGCACTCGCACAGCTGCCTGCAGCTCATGGATGCCGCCGTCGCCGTCGCCAGCCGATGAACAGGTTCGAGGCGACCTCTCGATGCAGTCCCGAAGATTGCACCTGTTTTCAGTGTCAAAAGACGCTAGATCGTTCGGACGTGCCGCCTTGACCGATACCGACACGAAGCTTTAGTGTGAGCGTGTCCGAGGCGGGGGGAGGGGAATGGGAATCGTTGTCGTGGTGTCACCGGCGATGTCCGGAGGACCACTTGTAGCTGCCAAGGGTTGCGCGCGCTGCTCTCGAGAGTCCCGCGACGACTGGGGAATGGGTGGCATGTGGCCACTCTGACGATCGGCGAGGTAGCCGCCCTGCTGCACACGACTCCAAGCACGATCCGCAGCTGGGAGCACCGGCTCGGCTTCCCGACGTCGGTGCGCTCGACGTCGGGCAGGCGACTCTACGAGGAGGCCGAGATCGCCCTGCTCGCCGACGCCTTGAGACGAGGCCTGAGCATCTCGTCGGCGATCCGTCAGATTCACAAGGAGACGGGCTCGCACGAGGCACTGCTGCGACGTGCGTTGAGCCAGCTCGACCTCAACGCGTGCGACTCCCTGCTGGAGTCCGCGATCGCCCTGCGCGGGGTCAGCCGCGCGTTTGACGAGACGGTGCTGAAGGCGGTGGAGGCGCTGACCGAAGCGGACCACTCCGTGGATGTCGCAGCGCTTGCGATCGAGTGGACGAAGGATCACGCGTGCTGGGGCCGGCGCCACGCGGCAGCCCCGACGCTTCACGCCATCGTCATCGCCGACGGTTCACCGGAAATCAGTGCTACGCGCGCAGCAAGCTGCATCCTCCAGCTCCAGCTGGCGCTGCGGTCGGCGCGGACGCACACCCTGCTCGGACCGGCGATCAGCGGCTATCACAGCGTCGCCCGCCGCCTGAACGCCGACGCGATCGTGTTCGTCGGATCGCCGCCGCCGTCGGCGTACCGCGGCAACGGCATCGTCTCTGCACGTCTGGCCGGGTTCCGAACCGAGGCCGAGCTGCTGCATCCCCGTGTCGAGACGCTGCCCTCGCAACCGCGGCTGGCAGCCGATCAGCTGCTCGCCCCTCACAAGCAGGCGACGGCGGAGCCCAGCATATGACGCGTGGCGGGCGACCGGTTGCGGTGCAGCGGGGTCGACGATCTACGTCCCGCGGATGACCATCCTTCGCCTGGATACTCAGACCGACTCAGACGTGCTGGACGTCGTCAGCCGGCACTACGAGCCGATGATGCGCGTGCACGGCGAGATCAACTTCGACGTCGACCTCGGGGAAGCCGACGTGACCGTCGCCGCGACGGTCTACGGAACACGACTGCCGTCTGTCGTATACCTGCCGTGCTGCGGCGCCCTCCGTCACGCGTCGGCGCTGCTCGCACGCGGCGTGGAACGCCTGGTCGCCGTCGATCTCTCGCTCGAGAGCCTGACCGCTGGCATGGCCCGCAACCTCTCCGGTGCCGATCACGAGATGCTGACGGTCTGTCAGGCCGATCTCCGGCGGGCGCGCGACGTGCTGCCAGAGGACGGCGTCGAGCTCGTCTTCCTCGGCGGCAACTCCATCGGTGACGTCACCGACGTCGAGGGACACCTGCAGTTCATCGCAGCGCTGGCCGACGCGCTCGCGCCCGGCGGCACGCTCGTGTTCGACTACGCCGGCGATCGATACGCGCCAGAGCCGGGAGCCGCGGTGACTGAATGGCCCGAGATCTTCCATGCCGACGGCGTCGACGTCGCGGTCATCGACCGCAGGTCTCGGAGGCAGACGCGCGTTCCGGGCACCGCGATGCACGCGCTGCAGATAACGTGCGAAGTCATCGACCCCGAGACCGGCGAGGTCTACGTCGCGAAGCACTCCTACAGCAAGCTCATGGTGCCGGACGCCGTCCTCGTCGAGCAGTTCGCGGCTGCCGGGCTGGCGCTCGTCAACGTCGGACGCGTCGTCGAGATGTCGCGCTATCACCGCGAGCGCGTGCGTGACGTCGGCGATCTGGGCATGCTCGGCGCACCGAACTGCTTCTACCGCGCCACGCGATCATGATCGGACTCGAGGTCCGCGCATCCCAGCTTCAAGGCCGCGGGGTCTTCGCAACGCGCGCCTTCGCTGCGAGCGAACCATCGAGCGCTGCCCCGTGATCTGCGTCCCGGCGACGGAGCGCCCGTCGGTCGACCAGACGGCGCTGTACGACTTCTACTTCAACTGGCCAGACGGCGCAGCGGCGATCGCGCTCGGCTACGGCAGCCTGTACAACCACGCCGCGTCGCACAACGCTCGCTATCTGAAGGATCCCGCCGCGAGCGTCGTTGTGTTCGTTGCGCTGGTCGACATCGCACCCGGCGATGAGATCACCGTCGATTACACCGACGGGGGCCGCAACGAGTTGTGGTTCGAGGACCGAGGGATCCAGGGCAAAGCCTGACTATGTGAATGAAGCTACTCCCTCAGGCCGCGCGCAGCTCGGCGCCGAGGCGCTTCAGCTCGTGCATGGCGATGCTGGACCTCGTGGACTGCGCGATGGCCAGCGCCTTGCGGCCTTCGGCTATCGCGCGGTCGCGCTCGCCCGCCGCGGCGCAGGCCCGCGCAAGACGCGCTTGTTGCATCCCTCCGTCCCGCATCTGGTCGCGCGGCCACTCGCGCAGGGCCTCCTCGTACAGCGGAATCGCCTTGTGTGGCTGCCGCATCCAGGCAAAACAGCGCGCCTCACTGACCCGCACCAAGCTGGGGGTGACCGCGCCGGGCGGAGCTGCGCCTGTCGGTCCGCTCCACAAGGCCGCGTAGGCGTCCGCCAGATGACGCTCGCAGGCCACCGCATCGCCGGCAAGGGCATGGCCGTGCGCGGCTCTCAGCGCGCAGCGCGCGCGCGTCTGCTCGCTCGTGCCGGCAACGCCCAGCGCCTCCTCGGCATACGCGACCGCGCGCCGGCCATCAAGCTCTTGCACGGCCCACTGGCATTGGCGCATCCGGGCGAGGGCGAGGGTGTCCGGGTCCTCCGCCTCCTGAGCGAGTCGCGCGGCGCGATCGGCCCATGCAGCACGACTAGGCACAGGCTGGCCAGCATCATGGCTCAGCCAGGCTGCGAACGCTGCCCAGCGCGCCTCGACGCGCATGAGTTCGGTTCTCAGTTCGCCGCGGGCGATCTGGCGATGCTCAGCGATCACGTAGAGCTGGCGCCGGACGCTGGCCAGCACGTCGTGCGGGCCGAACATGGAATCGTGGCGGTCGAGCAGGCTCAGAAGCTCCGTCAAGTGCGCGGGCAGCTCGGGGTCGACCTCACGCGCCTGCGTCGGCGCAGCGACGGCGCCGAGCCCAAGCGCGGCGGCGACTCCTGCGCCCGCGCCCAGCAGGCCGCGGCGGTTGGTCGGGTCCACGTCCTCGTCTCCTGCGTCGCTGTGAGCCTCACAGCGTAGCGACGGGTCGCGGTCGCCACGACGGGCGGCGGCGCGCTCATGGCGTTGCGTGTCTCGCTCGTGCACGGCGGCGGGCAGGAGCTCCAGGAGCGCGCCGTGAGCGCTCAGGGCGTGGTCGCAGGCCGCGATGAACGGTCGCGTCGGCGCGGCCTTCGCCCGCTCGACCTCGCTGACATGCTGCGGCGTGAAGCCGATCAGGTCGCCGAGCGCCTGCAACGTCAATCCCTCCGCCAGACGATGCGCACGAAGCTCGGCACCGAGCCGCGCGCCGTGGGAGGCGTCGGGGTCGACGGGACTGGGCGGTCGGCCGCGCATGGCCATCGCCGCGACCGTACACGAACCGACTTCTCGTAATTCTCCGGAACGCGCTTACGCCAGCAGCGTCGCGAGCACCGCGTCCAGCGAGCCGAGCGCAGCGGCGAGCACGGTCGCCTGGCTGCCGGAGCAGGTGATCAGGAGCGCTCGATGATCTCGACCCTGTAGCCGTCCGGGTCGCGCACGAAACAGAGCAGCGACCCGCCCTCGCGGACGGAATACGGCGGCTTCTCGGGCTCGATGCCCTGTTCGGCGAGGTTCGCGAGCGCCTCGTCCATATCGGGCACGGTGATCGCGATGTGGTTGTAGCCCGTCCCGAGCTCGTACTCGGAGACGCCGTGGTTGTACGTCAGCTCCAAGCGCGGGCCGTCGCCGGGCAACCCCATGAACACGTTGATCGCCTCGTCGCGGATCGGCTTGCGGCTGAGCTCCTCGAAGCCGAGCGCCTCGTAGAAGGCGACCGACCGGTCGATCTCGCCGATCCGATAACACGTATGGATGAGTTGGCTCATGTAGGTATCTGGGGGTTAGACCGGCCCTCCAGGCCGGGCGTAAGGGGGCGAAGCCCCCCTTGGGATAAGCGACGGAGCGGCCATGAACGCACACAGTACCCTGAGCCCCATGGTCATCGAACGCGCCATGTCGGATGGCTTTCTGACGAACACGTATCTCGTCGCGGCCGCCCCGGGCGGCCCCGGATTGCTCATCGACGCCGGTGGGCCGATGCAGCCGCTGTTCGACGCGGCCGAGCAGCAGGACATCGACGTGACCCATCTCCTGCTCACCCACCACCACCACGACCACGTCTGCGCGCTGGACGAGGTCAAGCGCCGCTACCCGGACATCACGGTCCTCGCGCACCCCGACGAGCCGGTCGACGCGCGGCCCTTCGAGCCGTTGAGCGTCGGCGGGCTCGACGTCGGCGCCCTGCACACGCCCGGGCACACGAAGGGGATGCTGAATTTCACCGTCGACGGCCACGTCTTCACGGGAGACACGCTCTTCAAGGGCTCGATCGGGGGCGTGCGCGCGCCGCTGAGCACGTCCTACGCCGACATCAAGGCCTCGATCATGGAGACGCTCATGGGCCTCGACCACGCGACCGAGGTCCACCCCGGGCACACCGACCCGACGACGATCGGCGACGAGTGGGAGCACAACGCCTTCATCCGCGTGTGGCGCGGCGTCGACCCCGAGGGCGACGACCAGGTCACCGTCTGGGGCGACCCCGCGACGCTCGTCGTCTGGGGCGACGACTACGACGGCGGGCACAAGGCCTGGGTGCGCTGGGCCGACGGTCGCGACGACATCGTCCCCGGCTCGCAGGTGGAGCGCGGGTAGCGGGAGCATGGCGAAGAAGGACGCGATCCCGACCTCGCGCCTGAGCCGCTCCACGAAGGTCGGGCGGCTGGCCGCGACCCAGGCGGCCAAGCAGATGGGCACGCGGGCGACGAACGTCGCCCGCTCGGACGATGGCAAGCAGCGGGCGCTTGCCAAGCGCCAACTCGAGACCGCCGAGCAGATCGTCGCCGCGCTCGGGACGATGAAGGGCGCCGCGATGAAGCTCGGCCAGGTCATGTCGTTCCTCGACGTCGGCCTCGTGCCCGAGGAGTACCGCGAGGAGTTCCAGGCCAAGCTCGCCGAGCTGCGCGACGCCGCGCCCAAGGTCGCCTTCAAGGACATGAAGAAGGTCATCGAGGGCGAGTACGGCGAGCGCATCGAGGACGTCTTTGAGACCTTCGACCCCGTGCCGATCGCGGCGGCGTCGATCGGCCAGGTCTACAAGGCCAAGCTCGACGACGGCCGCGCCGTGGCGGTCAAGGTCCAGTACCCGGGGGTCGCGCAGGCGGTCCGCTCCGACATGCAGAACCTCGGCATGATCCTGCGGCTCATGAAGCGCGTCGCGCCCGGCCTGGATCCGAAGGCGCTGGGCGACGAGATCCGCTCGCGCATCGACGAGGAGCTCGACTACGAGCTCGAGGCCCAGAACCAGCGCACGCTGGCCCGGATCTATCGCGGGCACCCGTTCATCGTCGTGCCCGAGGTCATGACCGCGCTGTCGCACGAGAAGGTCATCGTCACCGAGTTCGTCACCGGCCGCGGCTTCGAGGAGATCAAGCAGCTCCCGCAGGCCGAGCGCGACCGCCTCGGCGAGATCGTCTTTCGCTTCTACTTCGGCTGCATGTACCGCCACCTCCAGTTCTCCGGCGACCCGCACCCGGGCAACTCACTGCTGCTCGACGACGGCCGCATGGCGTTTTTGGACTTCGGCCTGTTCAAGCGCATCCCGGCCTCGATCGCCCAGTTCGAGCTGGAGATCGCGCGCCTCGGCGCCACCGGCGACGGCGCCGCGCTCATCGACCACCTCCACAGCGGCGGCTTCATCGGCAAGCCCGAGTACTACACGCCCGAGGGCATCCTCGCCCAGCTCCACGACATGACGTGGTGGTACGCGACCGACGAGGAGATCGAGCTCACCCCCGAGATCGCGACCGAGATCATGATCGAGATGTCCGACCCGCGCTCGTCGCACTTCTCGAAGATGCGCCACGAGACGCTGCCCCCCGACCACCTCTTCGGTCGCCGCCTGGAGATGCTGACGCTCGCCGTCATGAGCCAGCTGCGCGCGCGCGGCAACTGGCACCGGATCGCGCGCGAATGGATCTACGGCGATCCGCCCGTGACCGAGCTCGGCCGCCAGGAAGCCGAGTTCTACGCCGCGCACCCGCCCGCGGCGGTGGTGCGCGGCGCGGCGTAGGTGCCGCCGCGTAGCGCACACCGGCGCCTGGCTGCGCTGGCGGCGGGCGTCGGCGGCCTCTTCGTCCTCGTCGCGCTGACCGGTTCGATCTCGCCCGCGCGCGTGCGCGACGCGATCGATCCGCTCGGCGCGGCCGCGGTGCCGGCCTTCATCGTCGTCTCGTCGCTGCTGACGTGCGCGCTGTTCCCCGGCCCGCTGCTGGCAGCCGCCAGCGGCCTGCTGTTCGGCACGGCGCTCGGCACGCCGGTCTCGATTGCGTCGGCGACGCTCGGCGCGGTGCTGGCCTTCTCGATCGCGCGCTACGTCGCCCGCGACGCCGTCGATGCCCTCGCCGGCCGGCGGCTGCTCGGCGTGCAGGCCTGGATCGAGCGGCGCGGCTTCTGGGCGGTGCTCTACGCGCGGATCGCGCCGGGCGTGCCGTACTCCCTGCTGAACTACGTCGCCGGCGCGACCCGTCTGCGGCTGCCGGCGTTCGCGGCCGCGACGGCGATCGGCGTGGCACCGCGGGCGTTCGCCTACACCGCGCTGGGCGGCTCGCTGGACGACCTCACGTCGCCGGAGGCGATCGTCGCCGTCGCCGCACTCGTCGTCATGGCGCTCGGCGGGACGCTGGCGCTGCGGTCCGAGAGCGCTACCCGCGCCTGACGACCTCGCAGTTGCGGGTCCGGTCGCGGCTGTCGCGCACGACCGCGTCGCGCCCGGGCCCGCAGTCGACCGCGTCGGCGCCCCCGCCGCGTGCGATGACGACGTCGTTGCCGGGCCCGCCCTGCAGGCGATCGGGGTCGAAGCCGCCGGTGAGCTCGTCGTCGCCCTCGCCGCCCAGCATGCGGTCGCGGCCGCGGCCGCCCTGCAGGACGTCGTCTCCGGGCCCGCCGTACATGACGTCGTCGCCGGTACGGCCGTAGAGGCGATCGTTGCCGGTCTCGCCGAAGAGCGTGTCGTCGCCGCCCGCGCCCTCGACGTCGTCGTCGCCACCGCCGCCGCGACAGCGGTCGGCGCCACCCCGGCCGAGCACGAGCTCGCCGATGCTCGTGCCGCCCTGCTGACAGCTGCGACGGCGGATGTCGGGCTCGCGCAGGCGCCGCTCGCAGTCGGTCGCGCGGTCGCCGCGGGTGTTGAGGTAGACGGTGTCGACGCCGGGGCCGCAGTCGACGGTGTCGCCGGCCGGCCCGGGGAAGATCGTGTCGTTGCCGTTGCCGCCGAAGACCGTGTCCCTGCCGCGGCCGGCGCGCAGGACGTCGTCGCCGTCGCCGCCCTGGATGCGGTCGTCGCCGAAGCCAGCCTCGATGATCTGGTCGGCGCCAGGCCCGCCGTCGATGCGGTCGTCGCCGTCGTTGCCGTCGATCGAGTCGACGCCCGGCCCGCCGAGGATGCGGTCGTTGCCGGTGCCGCCGACGAGCCGGTCGTCGCCGTCCAGGCCGATGAGCTGGTCGTTGCCCGAGCCGCCGAAGATCGTGTCGGCGGCGTCGGTACCCGTGAGCTTCTCGGCGCCGAAGCCGCCGCGGATCTCGCGCGCGGCGGCACCCGACGCGAGCACGAGCGCGGCCGCGAGAAGGGCCATCGAGACGGCGCGGACCGTGACGCCGCCCATCTATACCTGCTGGATCTGAAAGAGCGAGGTCGAGCCGGGGATGCCGCTCGGCAGGCCGGCGGTCACGGCGACTCGCTGACCCGGCTTGCACCAGCCGAGCTCGACGACCCGGCGGCAGGCGTCGATGAGCAGCTCCTCGGTGACCTGGTGACGGCGGATGTGGGCGGCCTGGACCCCCCACATGAGCCCGCAGCGGCGCACGGTCTCGCGCCCCGGCGAGAGGGCGAAGATCGGCACGGTCGGGCGGTGGGCGGAGACGAGCCGTGCCGAGCGGCCCGACAGCGTCGGGATGACGACGGCGTCGAGATCGAGCTCGCGAGCGGCCATGCAGACGGCGTAGGCGACCGTGTAGGAGGGGTCGCGCATGCCGCGGTGCACGCGTTCCTCGTTCCAGCGCTCGTAGGGCGCGGCGACCTCGGTGCACTCGGCGATCGCCGCCATCATCGCGATCGACTCGACCGGGAAGTGACCGACCGCGGTCTCCTGCGAGAGCATGACCGCGTCGGTGCCGTCGAGGATCGCGTTTGCGACGTCGGCGACCTCGGCGCGCGTCGGCCGGGAGGAGGCGACCATCGAGTCGAGCATCTGCGTCGCCGTGATCGCGGGACGCGCGAGCTTCCCCGCGAGCGCGATCAGGTTCTTCTGCACGATCGGGACGCGCTCGATCGGCAGCTCGATGCCGAGGTCGCCGCGCGCGACCATGACGCAGTCGGCCGCGCGGATGATGTCCTCGGCACGCTCGACGGCCTGCGGCTTCTCGATCTTCGCGATGAGCGGCAGGCGCGTGTGCTCGCGGACGACCGTGATGTCCTCGGGGCTGCGCACGAACGACAGCGCGACGAGGTCGACGCCGATGCGCTCGCCGTCGGCGAGGTGGCGAAGGTCCTCCTCGGGCACGGCGGCGAGCTGGTCGAGCGGGCCGGGGACGTTCAGACCCTGGCGCGAGGCGACCGCGCCGCCGATCTCGACCTCGGCGTCGATCTCGCAGTCGCCGGCGCGCACGGCCTGGACGCGCAGGCTCACCGCGCCGTCGGCGAGGTACATGACGTCGCCCGGCGACAGCGCAGCGACGAGCTCGGGACGCGCGACCGTCATCCAGCGGGCCGTGCCGGCGCCGTCCTCGCCGCAGGCGAACGTCACGACGTCGCCGGGCTTGAGCTCGGCGATGTCGTCCTCGAGCGGGCCGATGCGCAGCTTCGGCCCGGGCAGGTCCTGGAGGATCGCGACCGGCCGGCCCGCGCGATCGGCCGCCTCGCGTACCCGGCCGGCCGTCTCGGCGTGCTGCTCGGCGTTGCCGTGCGAGAAGTTCAGCCGCGCGACGTCCAACCCCGCCTCGACCATCCGCGCCAGCGTCTCGGGGTCGCGCGAGGCGGGGCCGATCGTCGCGACGATCTTCGTGCGGCGGGTCACCGCCTCCACGGTAGTGATCGGCGCGGCTGGGCTCGTTCTGTCACCGTCCGGGCATGTCCACGGACACCGCGATCCTCGCGGCCGTGCGCGCGATCCCGCCCGGCCGCGTGACGACGTACGGCGACCTCTGCCCCGGCGCCCCGCGCCACGCCGGAGCCGTGCTCGCGCGCTGCGACGACCCCGGCGTGCCGTGGCAGCGCGTCGTGCGCGCCGACGGCTCGCTTGCGAAGGGCGAGCGCCAGCGCCGGCTGCTGGAGGCCGAGGCCGTGCCGTTTCGCGGCGAGCGCGTCGACATGCGGGCGGCCTGGGCGCCGCCGGCACGATAGAGCGCTCGCCGTGGCCGCCGTGGACGAGCGGCGGGCGGGCCTCATCGGCCTCGCGATCACGCTCGTGATCCTGCGCATCGCGGCGCAGAGCTGGCGCACGGTGCGCGGCGGACACCCGCACCAGCACCGACGTCGCAGCGCACGCGCGTGACCACCGTGTGACGAACCGCACGTGTTGGGAGGCGCCGTCCCTGTACGGTCGTCTTGACCAAGAAGGTCCACACCGGAAGCTGGGGGGCACAGTGCGTGACAGGGACGCGATGTCCTCTTCGGACGGGGCGTTGAGCGTTCGGCAGGTGGCGGCTCTCGTCCTGGTCGGCATCGTGTGCTGGCTGATCGCCGCCACACCGGCTGCCGGCGACGTCCAGGCTCCGGCGAGCGGCACGCTCGACCTCGCCGCCCCGGACCAGTCCGGTGCGAAGATCACGATGGGCGCTCAAGCCGTGGCCTTCGTCGGCGACGTCAACGGCGATGGCATCGGCGACGTCGCGATCGGCGCACCGACCGCCGACCCCCGGGGGCGCAGGGACGCCGGCTCCATCTTCGTCGTGTTCGGGCGTCGCGGCTTCTCCGGGACCGTGGACCCCGCGGCGCCCGGCAGTCGCGGCTACCGCATCGACGGCGGCGCCGCCGGCGCGCGGCTGGGGACGAGCATCGCCGCCCTCGGCGACATCGACGGCGACGCCGACAAGCTCGCCGACTTCGCGATCGGCGCACCGCAGGCGGGGGCCGGCGAGCGCGGCGCAGCGGGCGTCGTCTACCTCATGCTCGGCTCCAAGGCGCGCGGCGACACCGACCTGCGCGACGAGGACGACAAGGCGATCGTCCGCCTGCTCGGCGTCGCAGCCGGCGACGGGACCGGCTCGTCACTTGCCCCACTCGGCTCCCCGACCCCGGGAGGCCCCGGCGGGCTCGTCATCGGCGCCCCGACAGCCGCTCCCAAGGCCCGTTCGGCCGCGGGATCCGTGTACGTGCTGCCGGGACCGCTTCCGACGCGCGGCAGCGCCGCGCTCGACGGGCTTGCGCCCACGAGCTACCGCATCGACGGTCGCGTCGCGGGCGGTCAGGCCGGCTCAGCGGTCGGCACCTCGCCCGACATCAGCGGGGATGGGCTGCCGGAGGTGCTGCTCGGCGCGCCCTTCGAGGGGCCCGACAGCCCGACGACATATGCCGGAGCGGCCTTCGTCGTAACGGCACGCCCGCTGGGCGCCAGCGTCGACCTCGCCGCACCCACAGGCGAGGGGATGGTGATCGTGGGTGGCGCGGGGATGGGGCTGGGCGCGTCGATCGCCGGCATCGGAGATCTCAGCGGCGACGGCGTGCCGGACATCGCGGTCGGTGCGCCGACGGCGTCGCCGGACGGGCGCGCCGGGGCGGGCAGCACCTTCGTCGTCCGCGGGCGGACCTCGTCGCCGTTGCCGATCGTGCTGCCGGCCACCCCCGGCAGCGCTGTCCGGCTGGACGGCATCAGCCCCTCCGACCGCTTCGGCAGCAACCTCGCCGTCGCCAACGTCGACGACGACGCGTACCGCGACCTGCTCGTCTCGGCGCCGAATGTCGATGCGCTCGGGCGCACCGACGCGGGCGCGGTGTACGAGCTGCTCGGGAGCCACGTCCGCACCGGCCTCGTCGACATCGCGCTGCTCGGGCGCTCCGGCGTGCGCCTGGCGGGCACGGGCGTCGACGAGCGGAGCGGAACGGCTCTCGCAGCGGACTTCGATGCGGGCGGCGATGCGCGGTCCGACGTCCTCGTGGGAAGCAGGTCGTCCTCGTCGCTGCTCGACCTTCCCGTCGTACCACGGCCACCGGCGACGATCGGGGGGCGGGATGCTGCCGGCTGCTCGTTGGCGCGTGACGTCGAGCTCGTCGTCGACGACTCGGCCCCCATGCGCAGTGCTGACCCGCAGCTTCTGCGCCGCACGGCGATCGAGGCGCTGATCACGAAGCTGCGCACCGCGGAGATCAGGCTCGGCGCGATCGAGATCGGGGCGCGGGCGATGCAGGTGTTCCCGACGCTGACCGTCGGAGCGAGGGGGTTGGCGGACCAGCGCGAGCTCGCGACCCTGCGCGCTCTGCTCGACGAGCACATCCGCAACGACGCCGGGCCGGCAGACTACGCCGCGGGACTCGGGGCGGCAGTCCGCGCGCGCCCGCAGACCACCGCGCTGGTCCTCATCACCGACGGCTCCGCGCCGCTGCCGCCGGCGCCGCTGCCGCAACAGGGCCCGCGGGTCTACGTCCTGCAGCTGCGCAGCGGACTCGCCGCGAGCGCCGCCCCACAGCTGGGCGAGCTCGCGCGGGCGACCGGCGGCCAGTTCCTCGGGTCGCTCGACGCCGCCTCGCTGCCGGCCGCGCTGGCGATCGCGGAGGCGGGTCTGAACTGCGAGCAGGCGCTCACGACGAAGGTCTCCACGACGAAGGACGATGAGCCACCGGCGACCGCTCCGGCGCCGCCCGACGGCACGCCGACCACCGCCCAGGAGGTCATCGCCACGTCGACCTTGACACGGACCAAGCCGAAGACGAGCTTCGACACGGGGCTGGCGAAGCAGACCAAGACCGCGACGATGACGCTGGCCGTCGAGCAGCCTCCACGGCCCGAGCGCGCCAAGAGGAGCAGGCCCACGCGCTGCGTCGATGCAAGCGCCGTGAGCCTGCGGGGGATGCGGTTCTTCGCCGGCCGCAGGCTCGCGTCCCGCGCGACGAGGAGTCAGCTGCGCTCCGCGCTCAGCGGGCGGCCGACGAAGATCGGGAAGCTGCGCGCGTGGGGTCGCTGCGGCCGCGGCTACCTGACCCTGAGGATCAGCGGCCTGGAGCACATCCCGGCCACCGGCGCGGGAGCGCTGGCCGCCGTCAACCTGCCGACGCGCGCCATCAAAGCGCTGGTCAACCTTGGGAAGGGTCACGGTGAGCGCAAGGCCTCGATCGTCTGGGTCTCGAGCGTGAAGAAGACCAGCAACACGAACACGAGCAAGAAGAAGCGCAGCAAACCTAAGAAAGGAGGACGGAAGCCATGAGCATCCAGTTGGTCCAGGAGGATCACTACTTCCTGGTCGCCAAGCGGATGCTGGAAGGCAAGGTCGTCCCCTTCCTGGGCGCGGGAGCCAACCTCTGCGGCCGTCCCGAGGGCCAGTCGTGGAAGAAGGGCCAGTATCTGCCCAACGCCGCCGAGCTTGCGGCGCAGCTCGCGGAAAGCGTGGGTTATCCCGACCCCGACGACCACGACCTCATGCGCATCTCGCAATACGTCGAAGCCAAGCTCGGCACCCGGCCGCTCTACGACTACGTGCGCGACCCGTTCGACGCGCTCTACCCGCCGACGGCGCTGCACCGCTTCCTGGCCTACACGGCCGGCCTGCTGCGCGAACGCAACGTTCCCCGGCAGGTGATCCTCACGACGAACTACGACGACGCGCTGGAGCGGGCCTTCGCCGACCTCGGCGAGCCCTACGACCTGATCTGGTACGAGGCCAAGGGGCCCGACCGCGGCCGTTTCATTCACGAGCGCGACGGGTCCTGTGCCCCGATCCTGCTGCCCAACGAGTACGACGAGCTCGAGCCCGACGAGCGCACGGTCATCGTCAAGCTGCATGGCGCGATGGTCCGGGCGGATCGCGCGCGTGACAGCTACGTCATCACCGAGGACGACTACATCCGCTACCTCACGCGCTCGGACATCGCACGCCAGCTTCCGGTCGTCCTGCGCCAGCGTCTCACCGAGCGCCACCTGCTCTTCCTCGGCTACAGCATGCGCGACTGGAACCTGCGCGTCGTGCTGGAACGGCTCGGCGGCAGCGATGTGCTCGTCAACCAGTCGTGGTCGGTGCAGCGCGAGCCGGCCACGCCCGCGAGCACGAAGATCGAGTTGACGCTGTGGGGCGACCGTGACGTCGACCTCGTCTTCATGCTGCTCGACGAGTACGTCGACAAGCTCACCGACCAGCTGGGCTGCCTCGCCACGGCGGCGTGACGGACATAGACGCAGCGGTCGTCGGCGAGCTCGGGGCGCCGCCGCGCGCGAACCCCTACGTCGGCCTCCTCCCCTTCACGGAACACGATGTCGCATGGTTCTTCGGCCGCGAGCGCGAGCAGCGCATCATCGGCGCGAACATGCGCTCGTCCCGGCTGACGCTGCTCTACGGCGCCAGCGGCGTCGGCAAGAGCTCGGTGCTGCTGGCAGCCGTCGTACCGGAGCTGCGCGCCATCGTTGCGGAGGACCGCGCGGCGCGCGGGCGCCAGGACCCCGGCGAGCGCGAGCCGGTGCGCTTCGCAGTGGCGGTGCTCAGCGATTGGCGCGACGCGCCGGTGCGCGGGCTCGCGACGGCCGTGGCCGCGTCCGTCGAGGAGGCGACGGGCGAGCCCGTCGAGCCGTGGTCTGCGGGCACGCCGTTGCGCGAAGCGTTCGCAGGCTGGCTCGGCCCGGTGGCGCACCTGCTGGTCGTGCTCGACCAGTTCGAGGAGTACTTCCTCTATCACCCGCACGACGACGGGCCCGGCACGTTCGCCGGCGAGTTCGTGGACGTCGTCAACGATGCCGGCCTGCGCGTGAACTTCCTCGTCTCGCTGCGTGAGGATGGGCTGGCAAAGCTCGACCGCTTCAAGGGACGCGTCCCACATCTGTTCGACAACTACCTGCGCGTCGGCCACCTCGACCTCGAGGCGGCTCGGCAGGCGATCGAGCGTCCGAAGGACGAGTACAACAGGCGGCTGCCGGCCGGTGCCGACCAGGCCTGGATCGATCCGGCGCTCGTCGACAAGGTCCTCACGGAGGTGCGCACGCGCGAGATCGTGCTCGACGGCCGCCAGCCCCCGGAACCCGAGGCGCCCGCCGTGACGACGACCGCGACGGCCCGCGTCGAGACGCCGCTGCTGCAGCTCGTGATGCAGCGCCTGTGGTACGCCGCGGCGACGGACGGCCGGGCGCCGCGCCTGGAGCTCACGACGCTCACCGACAAGCTCGGCGGGGCGGAGAGGATCGTGTACCGCCACCTCGAGGAGGCGATCGGCGCGCTGACGCACTCGGATCGCGCGATCGCCGCCGACGTCCTCGGCTTCCTCGTCTCCCCGTCGGGAACGAAGATCGCCTGGCGCACGACGGACCTCGCGTTCTGGGCCAAGCGCGACACGGCCGAGATCGAGCCGGTCTTGCAGGAGCTGTCCCACGGAGAGCAGCGGATCCTGCGCTCGATCACGCCGCCGCCGGGTCAGGCGGACCCCTCCCCCCGCTACGAGATCTTCCACGACATCCTCGCCGAAGCGGTCCTCGAATGGTGCGACGAGCACGAGGCCCAGCGCGAGCGCGAGGCGATCGCGCGCGAGCTCGAGCATCAGGAGCGCGAGCGCCGCGAGGCCGAGGAGCGGCGCCGGCGCGAGCGCCTCAACAAGGCCGTCCGCGCCGTGGCGCTTGGGCTTGCCGCGCTGACGATCGGGCTCATCGTGGCCGTCTTCGTGGCGGTTCGCAACCGGGACGTAGCCCACTCGCGCGAGCTCGCCGCGAGTGCGATGGCGCAGTTGCCGATCGACCCCGAGCGCAGCGTGAAGCTCGCGATGGAGGCCGTCGACGAGCGGCGCACAGACGAGTCCGAGCAGGCGCTGCGACGATCGCTCGCGGCGTCGTACGTGCGCGCCACGCTGCTCGGATCGCGATCGCGTCCCTGCGCGGCCTGCGGTGCGCTGGCGCGAGCCCCACGCGGCGGCGGCGGCGCGGTCACGCAGACGTCGGCCGTCGCCGCGGACGGGCGCACGGTGGCGGGGATCGTCGGAGGCCGGCTCCGGCTGTGGCGGCCGTCGAGCGGCGAGACGTCCTTCCCCGACGTGGATGTCGGGACGGCCCTCGGCGTCGCCTTCACGCCGGACGCCGAGCGCCTCCTCGTCCTCGGCTCCAGGCGTGGCGCGCTCATGGCGCCCGACGGGGGGCACGCCGTGCCGCTTCGCGGGAAGCACATGGGCGGGGCCACCTCACCGGACGGGCGCTACGTCGCCACCGTCGGCTCCGGCGGCGCCGCCGTCTGGGACGCGGCCAGCGGCCGGGCGCGCGGCCGGCCCGGGGGCACCGGCTGCGGCAGCGTCGCGTTTCGAGGTCCAGGCGTAGGCGTGCTGCGAAATACAGAAAGAAAGCTGTTTCGACGGTGCTG